>JAQTYE010000197.1 GCA_028749255.1 Paracoccaceae bacterium
GGGTTTCGATGAAACGACCGTCGAGATCGATCATCACCAGCATGTTGATCGGCTGCCCGGAAAACCCCGGTAGCGGCGCCAACTCCCCGGTTTCAAAGACATATCCGGCCTCGCCCCCGCCGGAATTACGCAGGCCCCAGACGCCTTTGTCATTCACCGGATCGCCCAGAGCATAGGGCGCCAGGATCATCGGTTCGAGTTGCGCACGCGTCAGCGGCGCCGCAAACAGCGGGGTCGCCAACATTATCCAAAGGAAAAACGCGCGGATCATGGCCAGAGCCTATCCGCGCGCCGCTCAAGTTAAATAAGACCTAAGTCTCAGGTGATCACGTCCGGGCCCTGACGGCCGGTGCGGGCGCTGATGCCGACAATCTCTTCGGTCGCGGCGATGATCGGGGCAAGGGCTGTTTGCGGGTCTTCGCCCAACCCGTCGGGGCCGGGCACATACCGTTCCAAATAGACGCGCAGTGTCGCGCCCTCGGTGCCGGTGCCCGACAGCCGCAGCACCACGCGCGAACCGCCCTCAAACAGAATGCGGAACCCCTGCTGCGCCGAAACCGAGCCATCAACCGGATCGGTATAGCTGAATTCATCTGAACTTTCGACCGTAAGCCCCTGATACGAAGTGCCTTTCAACGTATCGAGCCTGGCGCGCAGATCGCCCAGCATGGCATTGGCCTGTTCGGTGGGCAGCGCCTCGTAATCGTGGCGCGAATAATAGTTACGGCCGAAGCGCACAAAATGATCGGCCATGATTTCGGCCACACTTTGCCCGCGCGCAGCGATGATATTGAGCCACATCAGCACCGCCCACAGCCCGTCTTTTTCGCGCACATGGTCCGATCCGGTGCCGAAACTTTCTTCGCCGCAGAGTGAAACACGCCCCGCATCCATCAGATTTCCAAAGAATTTCCAGCCGGTTGGGGTTTCATAACAGTCAATCCCCAGCGCCGCCGCGACCCGGTCCACCGCCGCCGAAGTCGGCATCGAGCGTGCCACCCCCTTCAACCCCCCGGCGTACCCAGGCACCAATTGCGCATTGGCCGCCAGCACCGCAATACTGTCCGACGGGCTGACATAGATGCCGCGCCCCAGGATCATGTTGCGATCCCCATCGCCATCTGACGCAGCGCCGAAATCGGGCCCGTTGTCGCCCATCATCTCGGCCATCAACTCATGCGCCCAGGTCGGGTTCGGATCGGGGTGCATGCCACCGAAATCGGGCAAGGGCGTTTCATGCACCACGGTGCCCTTCGGCGCGCCCAGCCGATTTTCGAAAATCTCGACCGCATAGGGCCCGGTGATTGCGCACATACTGTCCATCCGCATCGTGAAGCCTTCATGAAAAAGGCCACGCAATGCTTTGAAATCAAAGATGGTTTCCATCAAATCAGCATAGTCGCAAACGGGATCGACAACTTCGACCGTCATCGCGCCCAGATGACTTTCGCCGACCATTTCAAGGTTCACATCGGGCGCATCCAGTTTATGGAATTCCGTGATCACCTTGGTACGGGCAAAAATCGCTTCGGTCACGGCTTCGGGGGCCGGGCCGCCGTTGCTCATGTTGTATTTCAGGCCGAAATCTTCGGTCTCGCCGCCCGGGTTATGGCTGGCCGAAAGGATCACCCCTCCATCGGCCCCGCGCTGCCGGATCAGGTTCGACGCCGCCGGGGTAGACAACCATGCGCCCTGCCCCACGATCACCCGCGCTGCGCCATTGGCCGCGGCCATCTTCAGAATAACCTGCGAGGCCGCGTCGCCGAAATACCTTCCGTCACCGCCCAGAACCAGCGTCTTGCCGGTCACACCGCCGATTGCGTCAAACGTGGCCTGCACAAAATTCTCCAGGAAATTCGGCTGCATAAAGACCTTCGTCTTCTTGCGCAGCCCCGATGTTCCGGGTTTCTGGCCGTCGAACGGGGTGGTCGGATGGGTCGTCATGCTTGCTCCTGCTGGGCGGTGGGCCGGGTAAACAGTTGAACAGATTGGGCGGCAACGCAAGTGATGAGCGTGTGACAGATCCGCTCGACCGCATCGGGATCGGCGCTATCCAGCGCAAGTGTCCAATGCCCTTCGGGCAGCGTGACCTCGGTGGCGGGCCCTGCGTTAAAAACCACAAAGACCGCCTCGCGCGCGGCCGATCCTTCGGGGCCCTCGGCCGCACCACGGATCTCGACGCACAGACATTGGGCATCGCGGTTGTGCCAATCCTGCGGCCCGGGTTCCGCCCCCGAGGGCAGCCGCCAGATCAGATCGCGTTTGCCGTCTTGCGCGCGGATCTTGGCATGCAAAAACCGCGTTTGCCGCAGCACCGGATGGGCACGGCGCAGACGCACCAGACGGGCAACAAACGTCGACAGGTCGGGGTCGGCATTCGGCCAATCGACCCATCCCACGGGATTGTCTTGCGCATAGGCATTGTTGTTGCCGCCTTGCGAATTGCCGATCTCGTCGCCCGCAAGCAGCATCGGCACGCCCTGCGCCACCATCAACGACGCCAGCAGCGCCCGCTTGCGTGCCATCTGCGCGGCCGGGTCCTCCAAAGCCTGCGAGAAATTCGCATTATGCCCGTCTCGGTTTTGTTCACCATTCGCCTCATTTCTTTTTTCATTAAAAGAAACAAGGTCTTGCAAGGTGAACCCATCATGCGCGGTCAGAAAATTGACCGAGGCCGTGGCGGGCCGCCCGGAGTGATCAAAGATCTCGGCCGACCCCGCAATTCGCCGCGCCAGTTCCGGCATTTGCCCGGCGTCACCGCGCCAGAATTGCCGCACACCATCACGAAACCGGTCGTTCCACTCGGCGAACGGGTGCGGAAAACTGCCCAGCCGATAACCGCCAGGGCCGATATCCCAGGGCTCGGCGATCAGTTTGACATGGCGCAGCACCGGGTCTTGGCGCAGCGCCGCCAGAAAACAGGCCGCCGCCAGATTGACCGCCCCCGAGGCGTCACGCGCCAAGGTCGCGGCCAGATCAAAACGAAACCCGTCCACCCCCATCTCGACCACCCAGTGACGCAGGCAATCCATCACCATCCGCAGCACCATCGGATGCGACAGATCCAGCGTATTTCCAGTGCCGGTGTCATTGATGTAACCGCGCCCACCCTCGGCCAGACGGTAATAGCTGGCATTGTCGATGCCACGCAGGCTCAGCGTCGGGCCCAGGCCGTCGCCCTCGCCAGAATGGTTAAAGACGACGTCCAGGATCACCTCGATCCCGGCGCCGTGGAAGGCGCGGACCATGGCGCGAAAGTCGTCGGGCGTGCCATACCGCGGTTCGGGCGCGAAGAACCCGACCGGCTGATACCCCCAGTAATTGCTCAGGCCCTTTTCGACCAGAAAACGGTCGTTCAGAAAGGCACACACTGGCAACAACTCAATCGCGGTGACACCCAGATCTTGCAGATGGCGCAGGATCGGTGGGCTGGCCAGCCCCGCGAACGTGCCGCGCAAAGAGGGCGGCACCGCGGCGTGCAGCATGCTCAGCCCTTTCGGGTGCGCTTCGTAGATAATTGTTTCGGACCAAGGCGTTGCAGGCTTTTTCCAATGTGGTTTTTGCACAGAACAGACAAGCGCGCGCGGCATCGTGGCGGCACTGTCACGCCGGTCAGGCCGTGCAGGCCCGGCACCGCCTTGCAGCACCCCGTCCCAGACCAGCGGCTTGCTGAGCGCGCGCGCGTACGGGTCCAGCAGCAATTTGGCCGGGTTGAACCGATGACCCAGATCCGGCGCCCAAGGGCCCTGCACCCGAAACCCGTATTCCGCTCCCTCTGCCAGCCCGGGCACAAACCCGTGCCAGACATCGCCCGCACGTTCCGGCAGCACCAACCGCTCTTCGTGGCCATCGACAAACAGGCACAGCTCGACCGCCTCGGCGTGGGCCGAAAACAGCGCGAAGTTCACCCCACCGTCGCGCGGCGTAGCGCCAAGGTCAGCCGGATCGCCGGGCAGAATTTGCATTTACAACAGGCTTTCATAAAGCGCCGCATAGCGCGCGGCCGAGGCATCCCAGCCCCAATCCGCCTTCATACCGCGCCGCACCAGCGCCGCCCAGCCCTTGCGATCCGCATACAGCGTGGTCAGCTTGCGCAGCGCCTGACGCAGCGCCAGATCATCGACCGGGTGGAACACGACACCGGTCGCAGCCCCTGCCGCTTCGGTCGCCGGGGTTGCGCCGATCACCGTGTCGGCCAGACCGCCCACCGCCGACACCACCGGCACGCAGCCATAGCGCAGCCCATACAGCTGGGTCAGTCCGCAGGGTTCGAACCGCGAGGGCACCAGAACCGCATCGCCGCCCGCAAACATCCGGCGGCTCAGCGCCTCGTCATAGCCGATCTTCACGCCGACCCGCCCCGGATAGCGCGCGGCCAACCCCTGCACCATGCCCTCGGCCCAGGGATCACCCGATCCCAGGATCGCCAGACCACCCCCCGCAGCGATGAAGTCATCCAGGCTTGAGGGCAGCAGGTCGATACCCTTTTGCGGCGTCAACCGGCTGACCAAAACCGCCAGAGGGCCGGGGACATCCAACTGAAACTCGTCTTGCAACGCTTTGCGGTTCTTCGCTTTTCCAGCCATTTTTGTGGCCGAGAACGGCGCGATCGAAGGGTCAGACTCCGGGTTCCAAACCGTCATGTCGATGCCGTTCAAGATCCCATGCACAGCACCCGCGCGAGCCTGAATGACCCCTTCCAGCCCCAGTCCGAATTCGGCGCGCATCAGCTCGTCCGCGTAGCGCGGACTAACGGTAGTAATGGCATAAGCGACCGTCAGACCCGCCTTCAGCGTGGAAATATCGCTCCAATATTCATAACCGTCGCGGTGAAACCAGTCCGGCGGCAGCCGCAGCGCCGCCATTTTCGTGGCGCCCACCCGACCTTGAAATGCCATGTTGTGGATCGTCAAAATCGTCGGGATCTGCACCCCCCAATAGCGCAGATAAGCCGGGGTCAACGCCGCCTGCCAGTCATGCGCATGCACGACATCGGGCTTCCATGCCCCAACACCATCGCGCGCAATCGCAGCCCCCACCCAGCTGAGCGCGGCAAACCGTTCGGCATTGTCCCAATAATCGCCACCCGGCCCCGAATAGGGCCCGCCCGCGCGGTCATACAGATGCGGCGCGTCCAGTGCCATCACCTCGACCCCGCCGCATGTGCCCAGCATCACCCGCGCCGGGCCGCCGAACAGATCGGGATCAGCCCAGACCTGTTTGACCTTGCCCAATTGCGCCAAAACACCCCGATAGGCCGGAATCAACAGCCGCATCTGCCATCCCTGCCCGGCCAGCGCGGCAGGCAGCGCGCCAACAACATCGGCCAACCCCCCGGTCTTGACCAGCGGAACCGCCTCGGAGGCGACGGACAACACCTTTTTCATGGCATCCCTTTCCCTTCGCTTTTCATCTTGGCGCAAATATCCTCGGGGGTTCGGGGGCAGACAGCCCCCGGCACCCTCACCCCAAAATCGCCGCGCGCCGGTCCAGCATCGGTTGGGTCACCAACACCACCCCGCCTTCGGTCCGGCGGAACCATTTCGCGTCTTCCTTGGGGTCTTCGCCAACAACCAAGCCTACGGGGATCTGCACACCGCGATCGATCACGCAATT
>JAQTYE010000198.1 GCA_028749255.1 Paracoccaceae bacterium
CGACGCTCTTCCGATCTGTGTTCTTTCAGCAGTTTGAACCGCTTCGCCGCCTTCAGATCCTCGGCCACCATCTCGGCGCACATTTCCTGCGCGGTGATCTCGGGCACCCAGCCCAGTTTCGCCTTCGCCTTCGCCGGATCGCCCAAGAGCGTCTCCACCTCGGCCGGGCGGAAATAGCGCGGGTCGATCCGCATCACCACATCGCCCACTTTCAGCGCCGGGGCCTTATTGCCCTCGATCGCGGTCACGGTGGCGATCTCGTCGACGCCGATGCCGGAGAACTCCAGCGTCAGGCCCAGTTCAGCGGCGGTCCAGCGGATGAATTCGCGCACCTCGTATTGCTTGCCGGTCGCGATCACGAAATCCTCGGGCGCGTCTTGCTGCAGCATCATCCACTGCATCCGCACATAGTCCTTGGCATGGCCCCAGTCGCGCAAGGAGTCGATGTTGCCCATGTAAAGGCAGGGCTCCAGCCCCATCGCGATATTGCTCAGCCCCCGCGTGATCTTGCGCGTGACAAAGGTCTCGCCGCGGCGCGGACTCTCATGGTTGAAGAGAATACCGTTGCAGGCATAAATGCCATAGCTTTCTCGGTAATTCACCGTGATCCAGTAGGCATACATCTTCGCCACCGCATAGGGAGAGCGCGGGTAGAAGGGCGTGGTCTCGCGCTGCGGGATCTCCTGCACGAGGCCGTAAAGCTCCGAGGTCGAGGCCTGATAGAACCGCGTCTTCTTCTCGAGACCCAGGAACCGGATTGCCTCCAGCAGCCGCAGCGTGCCGATGCCATCGACATCGGCGGTATACTCGGGAGCCTCGAAGCTCACCGCGACATGGCTTTGCGCGCCGAGGTTATAGACCTCGTCGGGCTCCACCTCGCGCAGGATCCGGGTCAGGTTCGAGGTGTCGGTCAGGTCGCCGTAATGCAGCTTAAAGCGCGCATTGTCTACGTGCGGGTCTTCATAGATGTGGTCCACCCGGGCCGTATTGAACAGCGATGCTCGGCGCTTGATGCCATGCACTTCATAGCCCTTCGATAGCAGAAATTCCGCAAGATAAGAGCCGTCTTGCCCAGTGATGCCAGTAATCAATGCACGTTTCATGTTTTTCTCACCGTGTTCAATTCGCTGTGGGTTACTAAGCTAAACTCGTATTGCAACCGGGCCAAGATCGCGCTCATATCCCAACGCTCTTCCGCGCGCCGCCGAGCTTCGGCCCCAAGCTGCGCGCGCAGGTCGGAATCGATCAATAGCTGCTCGATTGCCGCGCTGGCCGCATCCGCATCGCCCGGTGCCACTACCAGCCCCGCGCCCTCGACTTCTGCTGCCAATGCGGTGCCTGGATCGGCGGTAGCTACGACCGGACGCCCGGAGGCCAGCATATTCGTCAGCTTGGACGGCAAAACCAGATCCGCCGCGTCTTTGATTTGCGGCAGAAGATGAATATCGGCCATGCCCACCAGATCGCTCAATTTCTCGACAGGCTGTAACGGAAAAAAACGAATATTGGGCAGTCCTTGCGCGGCCTCGACCAATTTGGCGCGCATCGGGCCATCGCCGCAGATCGCGAAAGTCAGATCGGTGCGATGGGCCAGTTTGCGCGCCAGTTCCGGCAGAATCTCGAGCCCTTGCTTATTGGCGAGGTTGCCCGAATAAAGTGCCACATAAGGAGTAGTTATGGCCAGTTCGTCGCGCATCGGCGAGGGGTTTGTCAGCACCGAAACTCGGCCCAGATCGGCCCAGTTGCGCAGCTCATAGCATTTTTGTGCGGGAACGCCCTTGGCGATCAGTTTCGCCACCATCGGCCGCGAGATCGAACTGAGCCGGTCGAACCGGCGCAGCACCCATGCCTCGAAGGCCTTGGCAAGGCGGCCGATGCTGCTGTCCTCCCGCAGAAGACCGGTGGCGAAGGCGGCCTCGACCTCATAATCCTGAATATGCAGCCAGCTTTTCGCGCCCGCCAGCTTCGCCGTCAGCCAGCCCAAGGGCGCAGAGACCATCGAGGGCGCGACGACAAAGACCAGATCGGGCTTTTGCGTAATCGCCTTCCATAGCGCCACAGGCATGGCTGTCAGTGCGAAACTAGCGTGGTGCAACAAGCGTTTCGCGCCGGTCGGGTTGCTTGGCACATAAAGCGGGCAATGCGTGACCCGCAAACCCGCGCGCGGGGTCTCGCTGCGATAGCGCAGGCCGCGCCAGTCTTCGACCACCCGCCATGCCGGGTAATAGGGCAGGGCGGTGACCACGATCACGTCATCCCCCGCCGCCGTAAGTTGTTCGGCAAGGTCCGTCGTATAGACTGCGGTCGAAATGATCTCGGGCGCGTAATTGATCCCCAGTATCAGGATTTTCATGGATCAATCCGCTCCGAACAGATCGCGCGAGTAAGATTTCGCGGACCCTTTCCGTTAGTCTCGATCATCGTCGTAGAAAATCGGGACGAGCAGTAGCCGACATAGCCGAGTCCGAAAGCGGCGATCTTCATGTCTTACCCCTTCACCCCTTGAAACAGCGTTTCATCGCCCAGCAGCGGAACGAACTGCTTGAGATAGCTCTTGCGTGATAGCGGCCATAATCGCATGCGGGAGCAGCTACAAAGGATTGTTGGGTAAATCATCGAAGCCGCCAAAGAAATTCTAACGTTTGACATCATATATGCTGCGCTGCCGCAACGCTTAGTTGTTGGTTGAACCAATTTTAACCATTCTTAGCGCGCGATTGAGCAAGTTTCACGCCTTTGCCTCGCTCGTGGCTTCAACGTAGACACGAAATTCTGGCGCGTTTCCCGAAGGCCGCAGATGTACGATTCGGTTCATCTCAAGCGAAATACGCAGGCCGTCTGTGAGGTCGACTGCGACCTCGACGCCCAGCGGTGACAAAAAGTGCTCACGCGCCTAGGCGTTTTGTGAATAGGACGGTATCCGTTTCCGTGGTGACGGAGCGTGGCTTGCACGCAAGCATGGTGCGACGCGCAAGCGCGAATGGCGCAAGGTGCATCTGGCGATGGACACGGTCGCGGGAGATATCCGCGCGGTAGAATTCACCTCGAGCAGGCATGGAGACAACCCCATCCTGCCCGAGCTGCTGTCGCAGATCCCTGCCGGGGAAACCGTCGAGACGGTCACTGCCGACGGGGCCTATGACACGCGCCGCTGCCATACGGCGATCCTCGAGCGCGGAGCGGAGCCGATCATACCGATCCGTCGCAATGGTCGCGCCTGGAAACCGGATTGCCCGGCTGCAATCTCGCGAAATGACATCCTCAAGGCGACACGATGCCTGGGCCGCTCGATCTGGAAAAAATGGGTTGGTTATCATTCCCGAAGTCGCGTCGAGGCGCAAATGAACCGATTGAAGTTCTTCGGTGAACGGATCAGGTCACGCGACCCCGACCGTCAGATTGCCGAAATCCAGATCCGCATTGCCATCATGAACAGCTGTTCGGCCCTCGGACGGGCCGAGATCGAAACCGTGGCCTGAAGCAGGCGGGGAAAGGGGATCCTCGTCCTGTCGTTCGATTAGCGCAACAAGGCCCCATTGATCGAGAAACTGACCAGCCGCCCCGCTGCGTCATAGGTGTAGCCGTAGCGGACTTCTACGCAAGGCCTAACGAGATGTCGGCCAGTTGCGCGCAGGCTGCGATTTTCAATTGAGCAAGTTGTCCCGAGCTGATTCCGCGCGGTTGCTATGGATCAAGGGGAACATCTGACGAACTGCTTCGGGACTTTCTTCGGGACTCGCGGTCCCGAAGCGGCCAATGTTCTGTAAATGTTCCAGATCTCGCGGTGTTGGGGGAGTCGACAAAATACGCTGAAATTGTCAGTGAAAACAACAGATTATGGTGTCGGGAGATTGGAGCGGGTGAAGGGAATCGAACCCTCGTCATCAGCTTGGGAAGCTGCGGCTCTACCATTGAGCTACACCCGCGTTGCGCGTCTAGGTAAGCGAAGCACCCGGTTTCGTCAAGCGGCGCTTGCGTGTTTTGTCAGCCGCGTCGGCGTCTGCGTCCGCCGCCCTCGCCGCTGCCCCCGGTGTTGAAGCTGACATCGGGCAGGGTCACGATTTTCGACAGTTCGGGGAACGGATCAGTCGCGTGGGGCAGGGCGTTCGCTGCCACGAAATGTTCCTGGAAACGGGGTTCGATCGCGGTCTCGACCTTGTGGATGTGATGCACCTGCGCCTCGATGCCCCGCCGCGCCGAAACCGAGCACAGTGCCATCCGCGCGCCCGTGCCCGCCGCATTGCCCGCTGATGTGACGGCGGCCAGCGGCGCATCGGGGATCATGCCCAGAACCATTGCGTGTTTCGGGCTGATATGCGCCCCAAAGGCCCCGGCCAGCACGACGCGGTCCACCCGCTCCACGCCCATCTCGTCCATCAGCAGCCGTGCGCCCGCATAAAGCGCCGATTTCGCCAGCTGGATCGCGCGGATGTCGCCCTGCGTCACGGTGATGCGCGGCCCGTCCGGGCTTGCGTCATGGATCACATATTCATGGGTGCGCCCGGTGGCGGTGCAGCGTTCAGTGCCAACCTGCTCGGCCGAGCCGATCAGCCCCGACGCATCGACGATCCCCGCCATGCGCATTTCGGCCACCGCCTCGATGATGCCAGATCCGCAGATCCCGGTGATCGCAGGGGTGCCAAAGTCCGGGTCATCGGACCAATGGTCATTGCCGATGATGCGGAAGCGCGGGGTCTTCGTCACCGGGTCAATCTCGATCCGTTCGATCGCGCCGGGTGCCGCGCGCTGCCCCGAGGAAATCTGCGCACCCTCAAACGCCGGTCCGGTGGGGGACGAGCAGGCCAGAACCCGTTGATTGTTCCCCAGAATAATTTCGGCATTGGTGCCGACATCGACGATCAACGACAGGTCTGCGCGGGTCTCGGGCGCTTCTGACAGCGCCACGGCAGCAGCGTCGGCGCCCACATGCCCCGCGATCAGCGGCAGGATATAGACGCGGGCGGCGGGGGCGATGGCGCCCATCCCGATTTCGGCGGCGGCCAGGTTCAGCGCGCTGCCGGTGGCCAGCGCGAAGGGCGCCTGACCCAGCTCGACCGGGTCGATCCCCAGCAACAGGTGGTGCATGACCGGGTTGCAGACCACGGTTGCCTCGGTGATCCCCGCCGCATCGACGCCGGCCTCGGTCGCCAGGGTCCCGGCCAGATCGGCCAGCGCCGCGCGCACGGCCGCGGTCATTTCCACATCGCCGCCGGGGTTCATCATCACATAACTCACGCGGCTCATCAGATCTTCGCCAAAGCGGATCTGCGGGTTCATCAGCCCCGACGACGCCAGCACCGCCCCATCGGTCAGATCGACTAGATGACCCGCGATCGTGGTCGATCCCAGATCAATCGCCAGCCCGTAAAGCGGTGCCTCGCGCAGCCCGGGATAAAGCGCGACCAGACGCGGGGCCGCGCCCGTGCCATCGTCATGCACCGCCGCCGTGACCGCCCAATTGCCCTTGCGTAGCGCCGGTTGCAGCCCGCGCAGCACCGCAAGGTCGGCCTGCAGCCCCTTGATCCCCCATTGTTTTTCAACGCCTCTGACAGCCGCTGAAAATCGCCCGAGGGTTCATGCATATCGGGTTGTGTGACCTCGACAAAATAG
>JAQTYE010000038.1 GCA_028749255.1 Paracoccaceae bacterium
GGCAGCGGCAGCGGCGATTGGCCCGTTGCTGGGGGGGCTCGGTATTGCCGTGGCGGTGATCGGGGCGCTGGCCACGCCGGTGGGGGCGGTGGTGCTGGGCCTCTCGGCGCTGGCAGCGGGGGTGGCCTGGCTGGCCTATAATTGGGATGACCTTGCGACCCGCTATCCGATCTTGCAACAGGGGCTTGATCTGGCGCGGGCGGTGTTTGCGCTGCTGGGTGAGGCGGTTCAGATCGCGGCGCAGACCATCATGGGCGCGCTCGATCTGGTCGATGCGCTGCTGCGCGGGGATTTCGCGGGCGCCTGGGAGGCGGGCAAAGGCGTCGTGCAAAGCGCGGTCGATGGCTGGCTGTTGATCCTGGGCGATCTGCCCGAACGGGTGCGCGAGATCTTTGCGGATCTGGGCGTCTTGATCGGGGAGATGTTGGCGGATCTGGGGCGCAACATGCGCGCTTGGGGCGGCAACCTGGTCGATGGTCTGGTCGGTGGTCTCAAGGACAAGTGGCATTCGGCCAAAACGGCGGTGAAGGATTTCGGGAAATCGGTGGGCGACTGGTTCACCGAAGAAACCGAAATCCACTCGCCATCGCGGCTGTTCCAGCGTTATGGCGGCTATATCGTTGACGGTCTCACGATCGGGATTGACGGCGCGGCGGGGAAGGCCGAGCGGGCGGTGGTGAGCCTGGGCGAACGGCTCAAGCGCGCGGGCGCCGATGCGGTCAGCAGTTTCACCGGCACGATGGCCGACGGGCTGGCGCAGGGCGATCTGGGCGGCGCGGTGAAAGGCGCGTTCGCGGGGATCTTGCAGGACGGGAAGAAAGCCTTTTCTGATGTGCTGGGCGATGCGTTTTCGGGGGGCGGCTTTGCCGCGATCACCGGCAGCATTTCGGGGGCCTGGACCGGGGTGAAGGCGGCGCTGTCGGGCGGGTTGAGCTTCGGTGCCATCGGTTCTGCGGTCAGCGCCGCACTGCCGATTGTGGGGCTGGTGTCCTCGGTGATCGGTCTGATCAAGGGGTTTTCCTCGAAGAAGATGACCGGCGCAGGGCTCCAGTTCGATCTGAGCGGCGGCGCCTTTTCCGGCGGCACCTATGAGACCTGGAAGAAAAAGACCTTCTGGGGCCTGTTTTCGAAGACGAGCACCTATCTCACGGCATTCGATGCGGACACGCAGGCGGCGCTCGAGGCGCAGGTGGGGGCGGTGCAAGCGGCAGTCGCTGCGACCTACAAGGCGGCGGGCGTGGCCATTGAGGCGGGCTTTGTCGAAGGGTTCGATTACGACTTCGGCAAGATCTCGACCAAGGACATGACCGAGGCGGAAGTGGCCGATGCCATTGCCGAGGCCTTTGCGGGCTATGGCGATGCGATCTCCGAGGCGATTGGCGGCGTCGGGCTGGAACTTGCAGCGACCTTCGCCACGGTGCGCACGCTTCTGGCGCCGGTGGGGCAGCTGTTCTATGGGCCCTTCGCCGATATGGCGGCGGCGGCTGATGATCTGGCGGCGCGCTTTGGCGGCACCTCGGAGCTTGCTTCCAGCGTGTCGGGTTTTGTGCGTAGCTATTTCAGTGAGGCCGAACAGATCGGCATGATCCGGGACGCGGTGTCCGGGGTCTTTGCCGATCTGGGGTTGGCGATGCCCAAGACCCTGGCGGGGTTTCGCGAACTGGCGCTGGCGCAGGATCTGATGACCGAAACCGGGCGCGCGGCCTATGCGGCGTTGCTGGGGGTGGCCGATCAGTTCGCCGAGATCACCAATGCAGTCGGCACCACGTTTGACCTGAGCGGCAGCTGGTTTGTCTCGGAATACGAGGCGCGCCTGGCGCAGGTCGCATCGGCGCGCGGCTACGGGATTGTCACTGATGTGGCGATGAATTCCGGTGTCACGCAATACGGGCGCAGCACGCTTTCGGGTGATGGCGCGGCAGTGCAGATCCTCAATCGCATCGCAGGCTTGTTTGAAAGCTGGGATGTCGATGGGATGCCAAGTGAGCGGAGCTTCTGATGTGGCTGGTAGAGCCTTTCGATATCGACCTCGACGCGGTGACAAGCACTCAGCCCGAGGACGACGCGCCGCCTTGGGATGCGGGCGTGAGCTATGCGCTTGGCGCCCGTGTCCTGCGCGAACACCGGGTCTTTGCCTCGATGATCGCGGATAACCTCGGGCTGGATCCCTTGGACGTTGACCAAAGCACCGATGCCGCCGAATGGCTCGAGGTCGGTTATTCCAACGCCCGGGCGATGTTTGACGGGGTGCTGGCCAACCGCGCCAGTGCCACGCGCAGCGGTGCGCCTTTGGGCGGCGATTATGCCGCGTTAGGGTTTTCGAGTGACAGTGTCGCCCTGCTGCTGGATGTCCCGATCACTGGCGCAAATTGTTTGGTGCTGTTCGGGCTTGATGCGGCGATGGTGCAGGTTGTCGGGGTGAACGCGGCAGGCAATGTGCTGCTGTCGCAGCGCGTGGCCGTGGCCGGGCGCGAGATTGGCAACTGGTGGGAATACTTCACCGTGCCGGTTTCGGGGGCGCGCGAAACCCTGGTGTTCCGCGATCTGCCGGTTGGCATTGTCCGGGTTGTGATCGGGCTTGAAGGGGACGCCGTGCGTCTGGGCGAGGTGGTGCTGGGCCGCGAGGTGTTTATCGGCAAGCTGCAGGTCGCGGGCACGACCGGGCGCCACGTCACGGCCAGCCGGTATGAGTTCAACGACTTCGGGCGCCTCACCCTGGTCAAGCGTCCGACCCGGCGCGAAATGACCTATACGGTGCTGGCCGAAAAAGACCACTTCGACCGGCTTGAGGGGCGGCTGGGGCGTCTGACCGGCGGGCTGGTCGCGGCGATTGGCAGCACGGCGCGGGTCTCGACCGTCGTTTTCGGGATCATGGGCACCATCGAATGGGCCGAGCAATACCCGGATTTCTACATTTACGCTTTTACTGTGAAAGGGGTGTCGTGATGTCGATCACGCAATTCACCGAGGCGCTGCCAAGTGCGGATGACCCGGCAACCTTCGATGCGCGCGCCAATGCGCTGATGCTGTGGCTGACGGCGAGTTTTGCGCCCGAGCTGAACTTGACGGTCGAGGAAATCGCGACCGCCTTGGCCGGGGCCGGGAATCTGACCGCAGCTGTGGCCCAGCTGCAAGAAGTTGCCGACGGGATTCGCGGGGCCGCCGGGTTCGACGTTTCGGATGACCCGGATCTGAGCGTTGATCCGGGTCTTTTGGCAATCCGCTCGAACGTGCTTCAGGCCATCCTGACCGCTGTCTCGGGCCTTGCCGAAGGCGCACCCGGCGCGCCGCGTGTCCTCGGGCGGGCGGTGATCCCGGAGGACTACGTGATTGCCGAGTTCGCGCCCTTGGAGGTGGTGGCTGCCGATACCCATGCCTGGGAGCATGGCGCCGGGCTGAACGACTCGATGGCTGGCAGCACAGCGACTGTCCTGTCTTCAGGAAGTTCCTGGGTTTTGGCCCAGAGCTATACCGTGCTCGGCTACACCGGCACCGCGCGCGTGAAGTTCCAGCAGTATGGTGCGGCTGGGGAGAACGGGACCTACTATAGCGAGCTGCGCGTCAATGGTGTGCCCGCCGCATCCTGGAGCATCGACTATAGCACCTCCGGTCAGTTGCGCACACAGGACGTCACGGTCGCCCCCGGGGATGTCATCGAGATCTATCACCGCGACACGGGGAGCGTTCACGGTCACAGGCCCGTCGGGATCTACAGCGACCGTGCGCTCTATCGCCTAGGCGCGCTGACCACGCGCGGCTGATCCAACCTTACACACCACTGCGGAGCGCAATCTGTGCCCCGCCTGCGCCGCCCCACCGTGGGCGGCTTTTTCATGCCGGAGGCAAAGGTGGCAGAAGACACGACGCGAGGCCTGATCGAAGCAATGCAGGCCGTGATGGGGGGCGCCGTGACCACGCTGATCAGCGCGGGCGCGGGGCGGCTCATGTTCCACTCTGTCGAGGTGCGGGCACGACGCCGCAAGTTCCTCGGCCCCGAGCTGGTCTGGGAAGTCCCGATTGCGGTCGGCATGGCGATCATCGGCGAAGCGACTGCGGGGTATTTCGGGCTTTCGCCTGCGGTGCGCACCGGGGTCGTCGCGGTGCTTGCATACATGGGGCCGCGCGGTGCGCAGGCCCTTCTGATGCGGTTTTTCAAACAAGGGGATCTGTGATGCAGATGAATTGGCGCGCCGTGCAGGCGCGGCTGGCCGATCTGGGCTTTGATCCGGGGCCGATTGATGGCCTGCGGGGCCCGCGCACCGACGCGGCGCTGGCGGCCTTCAAACGCTCGGTCGGGCTGGTGGAGCGGGTGCCTTTCGGTCCTCTGACCGAGGCGGCGCTTCTGGGCGGGGCGCAGGTTCGGGCGCGCGCCGAATTGCCCTGGATGGCCGAGGCCGGGCGGATGCTGGGCCTGCATGAGGCGCGCGATACGTCGCGGCTGCGGGGGTGGTTTGACCGCTCGGTCGCCTGGATCGACCCGCGTGAGGTGGCCTGGTGCGGTGCCTTCGTCGCCAGCTGCCTGCGCGCGGCGAATCCCGGCATCGGGCTGCCCGACAATCCGCTGGGCGCCCGTGCCTGGGGCACGTTCGGCAAACCCTGCGATCCTGTCTTCGGGGCCGTGCTGACCTTCTGGCGCGGCCGCCGCGCGGGCTGGCAGGGGCATGTGGGGTTTTACTGGGGCGAGGATGCCACCGCCTATCACGTTCTGGGCGGCAATCAGAGCGATGCCGTCACGGTGACCCGGATTGCCAAGGGGCGCCTTCTGGATGCCCGCTGGCCTGCCGATCTGCCGGTCACTGGCCGCCAGATTTTGTTGAGCGTTGCTGGTCAGCCGCTCTCTACCAACGAGGCCTGAGCCTCATATCTCGAAAGGACTGATGATGTTTCAATCGCAAATCGCGCTCGCACTGCGGGTGCTGGTTCTCTACCCGCTGGCTGGGCTGCTGGCGGCGCTGCCCTCGGTTGGGTTTGACCAAGGCAGCGGCCTGATGACGCTGGACCTGTCGCAAGCCTCTGTCGCGCTTGGCGCGGTGATCTGGGCGGCGGTCTCGGGCGGCACCTTCGGGCTGTCGCGCATCGCCAAGGCGTTCGGCTGGGCGCTGTGAGGAACAGGTGGCGCCCCGGGGTGACCGGGGTGCCGTCCCCACATTCGGAGGATGGTATGAAAGTAATCTTGGATATGTACCGGCGCGGCACGCTTTCGGACGGGCAGGTCGATGCAGCCAAGCGCTGGCGCGAAGATCCCTACAAGGTGATGCTGGCGCCGATCCTGTTTCGGATCCTGCATGATGTCTGCATCAAAGAGCTGGGGCTGGAAGAGATCGAGGCGCGGCACGGTTGGCCCGCGCGCAGTGCCAAGGCGATCATCGGTCTGATCTTGACGGCCATCAGCGAATGCGACGGCTTTCTGATCGCCAAGCCCGATGTGGCTGATGCCGGGTTGCGCGAACAGGTCGAGTTTCTGACGGCGGGCGATGTCGATGCGATTTCAGGGCCGATGCAGGCGTTCGGGCTCAGCCTGACCGAGGCGCGCCTGTTCGAGATCCTGCGGCGCGGTCAGGGCAAGACCCTGTCGAAAGACATGCTGCATCGGCGGCTTTATGCAGGCCTGAATGACGCGGATCTGCCCGATCTCAAGACCATTGATGTGCATGTCTGCAAGCTGCGCGCGAAGCTGGAAAAAGCTGGGTCGATGCAGCGTATCGCAACCGTCTGGGGGACGGGTTATCGGATCAAAGAGGCGGAGGTGACGCTATGACCGCGATCATCGTGACAACGCAGGCGTTGACGGCGGCCGAGGCCGTGGCCGGGGCGCAGTGGACCGTTCGCCTGTCGCCCATGGGGGCAGAGCCTGCCACGCATATCGGCTGCAACTGGGTCGCCGCGCCGCCGGATATCCTCGATGCGCTGGCGCGGATCGAGGGGGGCAGCATCGGCTCCGAGTTTACCGCGCTGTGCGCGGAGCTGGGGTTGCAGGTGGTGGGGCTGGGGCAGGGGGTGTGAGGCCTTCGCCATCCGCAGGAAGCGTTTCTAAACTTCAGGAATAGCCCCTTGCAGGGGCCGGGCTGCGCTAACAGCCCGACCACGCGGCCAAGGTTCACACCGCCGCGCCGACCGTCACCACGGTTAAGATCGCCTGTCCCTCGCGAGGGAAGGCCGTTATGGAACAAAACAGAAACATGGAGCAAGTAAAACCTGTAAGCCCCGTAGCGCCTTGGCTCGGGGCGAAGACGCGCCTTTATCCGCGCATCGTCGCAAAGATTGATGCCATCGCGCATCGCAGCTATATCGAGCCGTTCGTCGGGATGGGGGGCGTGTTCTTGCGCCGACGGTTCCGGCCCCGGCTCGAGGTGGCCAATGACCGCAACGGCGAGATCGTGAACCTGTTTCGCGTGTTGCAGCGGCACTATCCGCAACTGATGGAAGTGATGCGGTTTCAGATTGTGAGCTGCCGCGAGTTCGAGCGGCTGCGGCACACCGATCCGGCCACGCTGACCGACCTCGAACGCGCTGCGCGGTTCCTTTATCTGCAGCGTCTAACCTTTGGCGGGAAGGTTGACTGGACGTTCGGAGTCTCGGCGGGGGCCGGGCCGCGGTTCCAGCTGTCGCGGTTGGAGCCGCTGCTGGATGCTGCGCATGAACGGCTCGACGGGGTGGTGTTCGAATGCCTGGACTGGTCCGAGCTGGTCGCGCGCTACGATGATAAAGAGGCCCTGTTCTACCTTGATCCGCCGTATTTCGGGGGCGAGAACGACTATGGCAAAGGCCTGTTTGATCGCGGCCAGTTTGCCAAGATGGCGCAACAGCTGCGCCAGATCGAGGGCGCGTTCATCCTGTCGATCAACGACACGCCGGAAATCCGTACTCTGTTTGATGGGTTCGTCCTGGAGGAATGCCGCCTGAGCTATGGCATCAACGACAAGGCCGCGACCGAGGCGCGTGAGCTGATCGTCTCGAATCGGGAGACCCGGACGCGATTGCTGTGAAAGGGGGCAGTGGCGGTGCCTCGCTAGCCGTGTGCTGCGCTGCGCGCTGACTCGCTGGCAGGGGGTAGTCTTGCCCGTGTTCTCTGAAAATGATCACCGCCCTGGCCAGATGGCTGGGGCGGTTTTTTGCGTTTCTGGGCACGCGGGAAGCCTTGTTGGAGGCCGTCGGCCGATCTGCGGGCAGGCCCCGCCACCAACGGCTCGTGGCGTCGCGGGGCGGAGAAGCTTGCACCCGACCCGGTTGCACTGCGATAGTATCGGCAAACCTGACGCTTGGATGTTCCAGATCATGCTAAATCGTTTCGCTTCCGCGCCCGCCACAGTTCTCATGGTGTTTGGGGCGTTTCTGTGCCCGCTCGATGACGCGCAGGCGGCGAGCACCAGCACCATCACGGGCACTGCAACTGTCATTGATGCCGACACGATTGATATTCACGGGGCGCGGATCCGATTGCAGGCGGTCGATGCCATCGAATCCCGGCAGCGCTGCACTCTGCCCAATGGGAAAGAGTGGCGCTGTGGAACGGATTCCGCCAACGCCTTGGCGAAGAAGATTGGCCGCGCGCCGGTCGAGTGCCGGGTCAGCGGCAAGGACCGCTATGGGCGCTTCGTGGCGCGGTGCTTCCAGAAGGGCGAAGATCTGAACGCGTGGCTTGTGGCGAACGGCTGGGCCGTCGCCTATCGGCAATATGGCCGCGAATACGTCCCGCAAGAGAATGCCGCCCGCAAAGCCAAGCGTGGTGTCTGGGCAAGCCGCTTCGTGATGCCGTGGGATTGGCGCAGGGGGCAAAGGTGAGACGGGGACCGCTAACTGTGCTGACGGTGGCGCTGGTGCTCTGCCATGCAGCATCCCCCGGGGTGGCAGGCGGTGTGGGGCCGGGGCATGAAGCTTCTCCGCAGATCCTACGGCTGGCCAGTTCCTATTCGTGCAGCCCGCGCAAGACCTGCTCGAAAACTATCCGCAGCTGCGAGGAGGCCTATTGGCTGCTCCAAAACTGTTCGTGGGGCGGTGCCCTTGATCGGGATAAGGACGGGGTGCCTTGCGAAACCCTGTGCCCTGGCGGTTGATCCATGTGTGGGCGCTTCATTGATCCAAATCTGCGAGGGACCGAGTTCGAGCTTTCGGAGATCAAGATCCAGCCATTCAAGAGGCGCTACAACGTCAGGCCTACCGATCCGGTGCTCATCTGGTCGGGTGAGCCTCTTTCGGCTGCGTGGGCCCGCTGGGGACTGATCCCGGCATGGTTCAAGGGGACTGATCCGAAAGACTGGAAGGCGACCACCTTCAACGCCAGGATCGAAGAGGCGAAGGACAAGCCCACATATCGCACCGCATGGCGCTATGGGCGCTGTCTGATCCCGATCGGAGGGTTCTATGAATGGACCGGCGCCAAGGGGACCAAACAGCCGCATTTCATCCAATCGGCAGGCAATGCGGAAACCCTTTGGCTGGCGGGGCTCGCTTCACCCTGGCACGAGCTGCTGACCTGCACGATCATGACGCGCGCCGCCAACGCAGGGATGCTCGATCTCCCCGACCGGATGCCCGTCATCCTCGACCCCGAGGAGCGCGAGGCGTGGCTCGCCGGAAGCGAGGATCTGACGCTTGGCGCAGGCGTTGCCTTGCGCCATCATCCCGTGCAACGCTTCGGGCTGCGAGATGATGGGCCGGAATTGATCGAGGAGATGGATTACTAGGGGCGTGTTGGGCGGATTGCTGACCTTCGCCGCGCGGCCCGCGAATGACCGCAGTGCGCAGAGGGCTGCCTGCCTAAATGGCTTTTAAAGAACTCGCTTCCTATGACGGGCTCAGTTATTGCGGGCTTCCGTGTGTGTCGCTTGAGATCAATTGAACGAGGCGTGGCGTTTTATGACTGAAGAACTAACCTATTATTGCGGCGAACATGTATTTCTGTCTTTTTTGGAGAGGAAACAGCTTTGGCTGACGTCGCTTTCGCAGTCAAACGACGCCGCTGAGGGGCACTGGATGCGGGATTACTGGCTTGATCTCTTCAAGCGAGAACAAAGACTAGAGCGACGGGGCGCAAAGCTGTGTATGGACACTGCCAGTCACGATCGTTTGGCGTTGGGCGTCTGTTTTTCCGAAGAACGCGACCTTCTAAGCCAGTGGCGAGGATACGCTGCGGATGGGGCCGGATTCTCGATCACGTTCAATAGGGAAGCCTTGGAGGCCGTCGCCAAAGACCATCCCGCGAGCAAGCTGCAGTTGACCAAGATCGCTTACGGCGACCAAGATTACGACGAAATCAATGCCATTGTGCGTGTGCTTCGCGAGGCCTTCGTCAAAGACGCTCGACTTTATAAAGAGTCCAATGGCACCGGCTATATATCACTGGACTTTGGCCCAAATGGCGAAAAGCATGCGAAGTATGAAAATGCTGCGAGATCCCTCTTCACGGCTAAGAACGGCGCTTTCCGTGAGGAAAAGGAATGGCGGCTGTTCACCTATGGAAACCTCTCTTCAATTAGCGGAGTGCAGCTTAGGGGGACGGGCAAGGCAATCTCTCCATACATCCCCATAACAATCCCCGCAGAAGCCATATCGCAAGTGACCCTTGGCCCGACCAATCAGACCCCCCGACACGTTTTGGAATTTGCCTTAGAGCATAATGGGCTTTCCCATGTTTCAATCAGTGTCAGCAATGCGAGCTATCAGGCACGCTGACGCTCGGAAGTTTGCATTTTCAACGGGATCACTCCGATTTGCTTGAATTCCCGCTCGGGCTGGGACCCGCCATCCGCTGCGCTTAGCACGAACGGCAGGTCAGGGCCGAGCGCGTCGATACGGCCAGCCAGGCCTCAAGAAAGGCTTGCCGCGACGCCGCATGGCCGCTTCGAGCCCTTAGCCGCCGGTCAGCCTTTGTATTTCACTCAACAGCATCTGCGTCTCATGTCGCTGACGCTCGGATCTGGCAGCTTCCATCAGGACAGGACGAAGGTAATATTCGAGCAAGGAAAGCCGGTCTCGCGGAATGGAAGGCAGAAGCCTAGCAATATGCTTCACCAGCCGTGACAGCGAAGTAGCTTGCAGCAGCCATTGGTATCCATGGCCAGCGGCGAACGGTAGCTTTTCCGGGAGATAGTAATCAAGCAGGGCGTCTTGCTCCTGCACAGCCCATGAGCGGTGAGCAATAGATCGGGACAGGCTCGGACGGTTTTGCATAAGCCACGCGAAAGCCTCTGGCGAACTCAAGCCACGCAAAAGAGCAATTTCATTCCTCAGAGCTTGATCCATAGATTTCCGTCTTGGCTTCATTACGCTGAGCGGCAGCTTGGTCCCGCATCAGCGACATTCACCCCGGATTTTGCTGCACAATGCCACGAACGGCCGCTTCCGGGAAGCCGCACCGCAGCGTAGGTTGGCTCTCGATCGGCGGCTGTGGGCCGCGTGCGGTGGCGCAAGGCGTGCGGCCCGACGGTTCGCTAAGGGGGGCGGACGCGGCGGCTTCTAGGGCAGTGAAAAATGCGCAGCGTACGAGAAACTCCACATAATTTACGCAAAATGATCATATATGTATGATTTTACACATGAATAGATGCATTTCGACCGCACCACTTGGCTTTGGTTTTACTGGGAAAATGGGGATGATGCCTCTCAGTCCCCCAGCTAGCCCCCCACGCCTTCATTGTAACTGGACGCTTGCTCCACACGGGCAAAAGACGCCGCGCCCCGCGTGTGGATGCTGCCCGACGGGTTCCACCGCATCCGGCATTACGGCCTGCTGGCTGGCGCATGGTGTCAGAATCCGAAGACGCGATCATCCCGCTCACCCCGCACGAACCATGCCCCTGCTGCGGAGGGCCGATGCGCATCATCGAAATCTTCCGCCGCGACCCGCATCAGAAACCCTCACCAAAGCCAACATGCGTCATGAGCGCAGTGAACGTCCAATTTCGCCCGGGCCCTTTGGGGCGATACGTGTAAGCATTCGGGGCACCGAACGCGCCCTCAAAAATCTCGCTGAGATACCGCAGGCCAATCATGCACGAAAGTCGGGCGCCCCCCTAATAAGGTCGATCGGAAAATCGGGCCGGTTCGAGGGCCCCAACGCTCCATGACCTTAACGAGGTCTTATGCGCAGCGCACGCAATGCATTCAGGATAACGGCGACGTCAATCGCCTCCTGCAACAGTGCCCCCTCCACCGGGCTGAGATAGCCATAGGCGGCCGCGATCATGCCGAGCAGGGAAAGGCCGATCCCGGCAATCACACTTTCGAACGCGATCCGCCGTGAGGCCGATGCGATTTCGATGCCTGCGCGCAGTCGGTCAATATGGTCAACAAGAAGCACGACATCTGCCGCTTCCGCAGAGGCTGCGGCACCTCGCGCGCCCATGGCGACACCGACATCTGCCGCGGCGAGCGCAGGCGCATCGTTCACGCCGTCACCCACCATCATGACAGGGCCGTGCTTGCGTTCGGACAGAACGAGGAGGATCTTTTGATCCGGTGTGAGGCCCGCTCTCACCCCGTCGAGCCCGAGCCCCTCGGTCACGCGCTCCGCCACATCGGTCCGGTCACCGGTTGCAAGCAGAATACGATTGATCCCCTTGCGGCGAAGACCCTCCAGCATGGCGCCGACATCTTCGCGAAGCGGATCGGCCATCACCAGATGCCCGGCCATGCGGCCATCGATTGCGACCGAGACCAGCACCGCGCCTGCGGCCATGGCGGGAAGATCGTCTGGTCGCCGCCCGATGCGCGCTGCGACAAAGTCGTCGCCGCCGACGATCACCTTGCGCCCCTCCACATGGCCCATAACCCCTTCGCCCGCGATTTCTGCTACGTCCGATGGGACGGGAAGCATGAAGCCGCGCATCTTTGCAGCCGCGACGATCGCCCGTGCGACCGGATGTTTCGATGCCTGATCGAGTGCCGCGGCAAGGCGCAGGATATCGTCCTCATGCAGTTCATCATAACGCTCGATGGATACAATTCGCGGGCGGCCGTCAGTCAAGGTGCCGGTCTTGTCGAGTATCAGAGTATGGATATTGGCCATCTTTTCGAGCGCCCCCGCACCCTTGATGAGCACGCCATAATGCGCCGCGCGCGAGAGCCCGGCCACCAGTGCAACCGGCACCGCCAGGATCAACGGACAGGGCGTCGCGACAACCAGGACGGCAACAGCCCGGATCGGATCGCCTGTGCACCACCATGCGGCAAAGGCCATGGTGAGCGTGACCACGAGAAAGCCCAGCGACCAGCGATCCGCCAGTCGTGACATCGGAGCCTTGGAGGCCTGGGCAGCCTCGACAAGCCGGACGATCCCCGCATAGGTGCTGTCCTTCGCCGGGCGCACAGCCATCAGGTCGAAGGCCTCTCCGGCGTTGGTCGAACCGCTCATGGCATCCGCGCCCCGCGCCAGACGCACTGGCAGAGATTCCCCAGTCAATGCCGAAGTGTCCAGGAAGGCCGCCTCGGAGGCCAATGTCCCGTCCACCGGCACCACGTCGCCCTGTCGGATCAGCAGTCGGTCGCCGGGCGCGATCTCATCGAGCGGGATCTCCTCCAACCCGCCATCGCGATGCCGAGCCGCCGTTCTTGGGACCCGGGAAAGCAAGTCGTGCATCTCGCGTCGTGCGCGGCCCTCTGCGAAGCTTTCAAGCAGGGTGCCACCGGAATACATCACCGCAACGACCGCCGCCGCCAGCATCTCGCCGAAAAAAAGGGCTGCCGTCATCGAGAGCGCCGCAACGATATCCAGCCCGACTTCGCCGCGGCGGATAGTGCGGAGAATTTCGAAAACAAGCGCGGCGAGGGCGGGAACGACACCTGCGAACCAGATGATGTCGGCAATCTCGCCCGCGCCGGCTGACCAGACTGCAAACCCGGCGATGAGGGTTGTTGCGGCTAGAAACAGGGTGGCGGACTTGAAGCGGTCGATTCCGGTCTGGTCCATGCGGTCTGCCTTCCCTCTTGAAGTGTTATCGCTGCTTGCCTTTCGAAGCGGCCCTCTGGCGTCCGGCGCTGCCATCATCATCGCGATGGATGAAGAGGGCGTCCAGCCCGTGGCGATCCGCATCAGAACGAACTTTTCAGACCCGCCTGCGGGAGAACATCGTTCCGCAGACCGCCATGCTCGAACGCGTTTCCCACACAGCCTCGGCCCGAAGCTGCCGTTCATACGCGAACGGCGCCCCTGGGGGCGCCGTTCCTCCTCCTGCGGGATCAGGCGATCAATGCGCCATAAGCACCGGCACTTCGGCCATTTCGAGCATGTGGCGCGTGGCGCCGCCCAAGATCGCCTCGCGGAAGCGCGAGTGGCCATAGGCCCCCATCACCACCAGGTCGGCGTTGCTTTCGCGCACGTGACGGTTGAGCACATCCGACACCCGCGGCATGGTTTTCGCCAGGACCGAGACCTCGGCATGCACGCCATGACGCGCCAGCATCTGGCTCAACTGACCGCCCGGGTCCGAGCGCTCGGGCCCATGCGTCGGCGGGTCGATCACGGTAATGTCCACCAGATCGGCGGCTTTCAGCACCGGCAGCGCCTTGCGAATGGCGCTGAGCGCTTCGCTCGACTGGTTCCACGCCACCACGACACGCCGCGCCGCGACCACGCCGTCATAGCCATCGGGCACGATCAGCACCGGCACCTGACCTTCGAACAGGGCCGATTCGATCACCGCCTCAATCTCTTGGCCGCGCCCCTTGGCATAGGGACGCCCCATCACGACCAGATCGGCAAAGCGTGCGCGCATGCCAACAATCGTGGCAATCGCGCCGATCTGCACCACCAGCGTTTCCGAGGCCCAACGAATATCTTCGTTGGCCAGACGGGCACGCACCGCCTCTTCGATCTCTTTCGCGTCTTCTTGCGCGCGGTCGAGCGTTTCTTGCTGCACGAAGGCCGTGGCCCCCGCGTAATAATAACCAGTCTGCGTGCGATCCACGCCCATACACAGCACATCAAGATGCGCATCTTCGCGCCGGGCCATCGCCACAGCGGTATCGAGCTGCGCCTTCGCGGCGGCAGCATCCGTTACAATCGTCAGAATGGATTTGTAGGCCATGGCCGATCCTCCGCCAAGTAAGTCCGAGGTGCAGATTACGTCAGCCGATCACCCCGCGCTTTGACGCGGATCAATCTGACGCAGGCGCACTATCTGGTTTTGCGGGGTGGAAGGGCAAGCCCCCCCGGGGATTTTTTTGGCGGCGGACCATATGGGGTTTGACTTGACGGTGATCAATGGCTTGATATTTGTGCCTTTGCACCTGCGGCGAATGAACTCACCCCGGTGCCAAGGATTTGATGCAGATCAATGCATCAGGCATACCCTGAGACCACAAGGGCTACAGTCATGAACCCACTGCCCGGAGTCCGAGTCGGACCCGGGACAGAGGAACAGACAAGACGAAGGGACGCACAACATGTGGGATTACATTAAGCTGATCGCGCTGGGGTTGGTTGCGGTGCTTGCCGCAATCGCAGCCAACTACGCGCGCGATCTTGCATATATGGTGAATGCGATCGAGGTCATGCTGGCCGCCGCTATCGCATTCATCTGGGTGCTTCGCACCATGGGGGCCCCTGCGGCCCCGCAAACTGAGTATAACGACGGCGTGGTTCGCGCCGGGGTTATCGCAACGACCCTTTGGGGCGTTGTGGGCTTTCTGGTCGCGGTGATCATCGCATTCCAGCTGGCATTCCCCGCTCTCAACTTCGAATGGGCGCAAGGGTATCTGAACTTCGGGAAACTGCGCCCGCTGCACACCTCGGCGGTGATTTTCGCCTTTGGTGGCAACGCGCTGATCGCCTCGTCGTTCTATGTGGTGCAGCGCACCTCGGCGGCGCGTCTCTTCGGTGGCGGCCTTGGCTGGTTCGTGTTCTGGGGCTACAACCTGTTCATCGTTCTGGCGGCTTCGGGCTATATTCTCGGCGCAACGCAGTCGAAAGAATATGCCGAGCCGGAATGGTATGTTGACCACTGGCTGACCATCGTTTGGGTCGCCTATCTGGTCACCTTCCTGGGCACGATCATCAAACGCAAAGAGCCCCACATCTATGTGGCCAACTGGTTCTACCTGTCGTTCATCGTGACCATCGCGATGCTGCACCTGGTCAACAACCTGGCGGTTCCGGTCTCGATCTTCGGGTCGAAGTCGGTTCAGGTGTTCTCGGGCGTGCAGGATGCGATGACCCAGTGGTGGTATGGCCACAACGCAGTGGGCTTCTTCCTGACTGCGGGCTTCCTGGGCATGATGTACTACTTCGTGCCGAAACAAGCCGAACGTCCGGTCTATTCGTACAAACTGTCGATCGTGCACTTCTGGGCGCTGATCTTCCTGTACATCTGGGCTGGCCCGCACCACCTGCACTACACCGCGCTGCCCGACTGGGCCGGCACGCTGGGCATGGTGATGTCGATCATCCTGTGGATGCCGTCCTGGGGTGGCATGATCAACGGTCTGATGACGCTTTCGGGCGCCTGGGACAAGCTGCGCACCGACCCGATCATCCGTATGATGGTGGTGTCGGTCGGCTTCTACGGCATGTCGACCTTCGAAGGTCCGATGATGTCGATCAAAGCCGTGAACTCGCTGTCGCACTACACCGACTGGACCATCGGTCACGTCCACTCCGGCGCTTTGGGCTGGAACGGCATGATCACCTTCGGTGCGCTTTACTTCCTCGTGCCGCGCCTGTGGGCGCGTGAGCGTCTCTACTCGCTCAAACTGGTCAGCTGGCACTTCTGGCTCGCCACCATCGGGATCGTGCTTTACGCCGCCTCGATGTGGGTGACCGGTATCATGGAAGGCCTGATGTGGCGCGAAGTGGACAGCCAGGGCTTCCTCGTGAACGCATTTGCAGACACCGTGGCCGCCAAACACCCGATGTATGTGGTGCGGGGCCTGGGTGGTGTGATGTATCTCACCGGCGCGCTGATCATGGCCTACAACCTCTGGGCAACTGTTGCCAAGCAACCGCGGGTCGCGGCGGCTTCGGTGGCTGCTGTCCCGGCTGAATAAGGAGATCAGTGAGAATGGCACTTCTTGATAAACACAGCGTCATCGAGAAAAACGCGACGCTGCTGCTGATCTTCTCGTTCGCCGTCGTGACCGTCGGCGGGATCGTCGAGATTGCACCGCTCTTCTACCTCGAAAATACCATCGAGAAAGTTGAAGGCGTGCGTCCCTACACCCCGCTCGAACTGACGGGCCGCGACATCTATGTGCGCGAAGGCTGCTACGTCTGCCACTCGCAGATGATCCGCCCGATGCGCGATGAGGTGGAACGTTACGGTCACTACTCGCTCGCAGCAGAGTCGATGTATGACCACCCGTTCCAGTGGGGATCGAAGCGGACGGGGCCTGACCTCGCCCGCGTCGGCAACCGCTATTCGGATGCGTGGCATGTGGACCACCTGACGAACCCGCAATCGGTCGTGCCGGAATCGGTGATGCCGAAATACGGGTTCCTCAGCAACCGCATGATCGCGCCCGAATACATCGAGGATCGTCTGAAAACCGACGCCTTGGTGGGTGTGCCCTACACCTCGGAGATGATCGAGAACGCCAAAGCGGACTTTGCCGCCCAGGTGGATCCCGATGGCGATTACGAAGGCCTGCAAACGCGTTACGACGCAAAGGTCAACGTGCGCAATTTCGACGGCAAACCCGGCATCTCGGAAATGGATGCACTGGTTGCCTATCTTCAGGTTCTCGGCACGATGGTTGATTTCTCGACCTTCGAACCCGTGGCAAGTCGCTAAGGAGGGCGGGGATGGACTACCATATCCTGCGTGAGTTTGCGGATAGCTGGGTTATGCTCGCGCTGTTCGCTACCTTCATCGGTGTCGTTATCTGGGCTTTCCGGCCCGGGTCGCGGAAAACCCATGAGGATACGGCCAGCATCCCCTTCCGGCATGATGACAAACCCGCCTGTCAGGGTGACTGCGAAGGCAGTTGCCGTGACGACGGCGCCACGTTGTAAGGAGGCGTGGATATGAGCAAAAAACCGACGAAAAAACAGGAAGTCGAGACGACGGGTCACTCGTGGGACGGCATTTCTGAATACAACAACCCGCTGCCGCGCTGGTGGCTGTGGACCTTCTACGCCTGCATCGTGTGGGGCGTGGGCTATACGATCGCCATGCCCGCATGGCCGATCTTCAAGGACGGCGCGACCCCCGGTCTGCTGCATTCCTCGACACGGGCTGCGGTGGCGGTCGAAATCGACCGCTATGCCAAGGCCAACGAAGGCGTCGAAGCCAAGTTGGTGGCGGCCGATCTGACCGCGATCGCGGGCGACCCGGAACTGGCCGACTACACTCGTAACGCCGGTGCGGCCGTGTTCCGTACCTGGTGTGCGCAGTGCCACGGGTCGGGCGCGGGCGGCAATGCTGGCCTGGGCTATCCGAACCTGCTGGACAGTGACTGGCTCTGGGGTGGGTCCATCGAGGACATCTACACCACCGTCCAGCACGGCATCCGTAACACCGAAGACGGCGATGCGCGTTTCTCGCAGATGCCTGCTTTCGGTCGTGACGAGTTGCTCGAACCGGCGCAGATCGACCAGGTCGTTCAGCACGTGCGTAAAATCTCGGGGCAGGAATATGATGCTGCTCTCGAGGCCGAAGGTGCTGTGGTGTTCGCCGATAACTGTGCGGCATGCAACATGGAAGACGGCACCGGCGACCGTGCACAGGGCGCGCCGAACCTGACTGACGCGATCTGGCTCTATGGCGGCGACGTCAAGACCCTGACCGAAACGGTCACCAATGCGCGCTTCGGCGTGATGCCTTCGTGGAGCTTCACGCCCGAAGGCGGTGAGCCGCGTCTGTCCGAAGCCGAAATCCGGTCGGTGGCGTCCTACGTCCACGGCCTTGGTGGCGGTGAGTAAAAGATATTCGGGGGACTGCAGCGCAACCTGCAGCCCCCCGGGTAGCACCGGCGCCCCGTCCTGTTCGCGCGTTTCCTGGGGGCGCCGGTGTTTTTCTTAGGAACTGGGCCTTAGGGTCGGCCCCATAACGCGCCTACCGGACCTCTTCCCAATACGTGTATCAGAAATCTGTCTTTTTGACGCATGTCAAAGTCTTTTCTGTCAGGCCATACCAGAAGAGACCCAATTTGCAGAACTTATAGCCAACGGAGAGAACCGTGAGCTCGACCGAACCCAGCGAACCCGCCCCCCTTTACGCCGCGCGCGAACCCGTGTTTCCGCGCCGAGTGAAAGGGAATTTCCGCTCTCTCAAATGGGTGCTGATG
This sequence comes from Paracoccaceae bacterium, assembly GCA_028749255.1. Classification (GTDB taxonomy): domain Bacteria; phylum Pseudomonadota; class Alphaproteobacteria; order Rhodobacterales; family Rhodobacteraceae; genus Rhodobacter. The sequence continues at coordinate 18,220 of JAQTYE010000038.1, forward strand.
GCCCTGATGCTTGGCATCTATTACATCACACCTTGGATCCGTTGGGATCGTGGCCCCGCGCTGCCCGATCAGGCCGTTCTGCTGGATCTGGCCAACCGCCGCTTCTTCTTCTTCATGATCGAAATCTGGCCGCACGAATTCTATTTCGTTGCGGGCCTGTTGATCATGGCCGGGCTTGGGCTGTTCCTGTTCACCTCGGCGCTTGGCCGGGTGTGGTGTGGCTATGCCTGCCCGCAGACCGTCTGGACCGACCTGTTCGTTCTGGTCGAACGTTGGGTCGAAGGGGACCGCAACGCCCGTATCCGCCTGTTCCGCCAAAAATGGGATGCCGAAAAGATCCGCAAACGCCTGACGAAATGGACGCTGTGGATGTTGATCGGCCTGGCGACGGGCGGTGCTTGGGTGTTCTATTTCACCGACGCGCCCACGCTGCTGCGTGATCTTTTCACGGGTGACGCCTCTTTCGTGGCTTACACCACCATCATCGTCGCCACCGCCACCACCTTTGCCTTTGGTGGGTTCGCACGCGAACAGATCTGCATCTACGCCTGCCCGTGGCCGCGGATTCAGGCCGCGATGATGGACGAAGACACGATCACCATCGGCTATCGGGAATGGCGCGGCGAACCGCGTGGCAAGCTGCACAAGGGTCTGACGCCCGAAGGGCAGGGCGATTGCATTGACTGCATGGCCTGCTTCAACGTCTGCCCGATGGGCATCGACATCCGCAACGGGCAGCAGCTCGAATGCATCACCTGCGGTCTGTGCATCGACGCCTGCGACGAGATGATGGACAAGATCGGCAAACCGCGTGGCCTGATCGCCTATATGGCGCTGAAGGACGAACCGAACGAGCGTGCCGGTAAACCCGTTATCAGCGTGTGGAAACACATCCTGCGTCCGCGCACGATCCTGTATTTCACGCTGTGGTCGGCTGTTGGTATCGCGTTGGTCGCCGCGCTCTTCATGCGCTCGCCCATCGAGTTCAACATTACCCCTGCGCGTGATCCGCTGTATGTCGTGCAAGGGGATGGCTCGATCCGTAACATCTACACCATGCGCCTGCGCAACAAGGCGGGCAAAGACACCTCGTTCCGTATCACGGTTTTGGGTGAGCATGGGGATCAGGCGGTCAAAGGCCTGCACTTGATCATCGAAGGGCAAGAGGCCAATCTTGTGACCGCGCCTGCTGATGAAACTTTGACCCAGCGCCTCTATATTGAGGCTGACGCCGACAGCAAATTGGCGCATGAAGACCGCACCGAACTGCGGGTCTGGGTCGAGGATGTGAACGGCACGGGGCGGGTTTCGGTCGAGACCGTCTTCAACGGCAAAGAGGATCACTGAACCATGTCGAAACCCCTCACCGGCCGGAAGGTGCTGTTGGTTGCCGTCGGTGCCTTTGGCATCATCATCGCGGTCAATCTGTTCATGGCTTTCAAGGCCATTGGCACCTTTCCCGGACTTGAGGTGAAAAACTCCTACGTCGCGTCGCAAAGCTTTGACGGTGATCGCGCGGCGCAGGAGGCCTTGGGCTGGGTGGTTGAACCCAGCTACGAGGACGGCGTGTTGACGATCCTGATTCGCGACCGGGCGGGTCTGCCTGCCCGTGTCGCCGACCTGCATGCAACGGTCGGGCGCACGACCCATGTGCGCGACGATGTCGAACCCGATTTCAGCTATAAGGGCGGATTGTTCATCGCGCCGGTTCAGCTGGCCTCGGGGGCCTGGTTGATCCATCTGGAGGCGAAGGCCAGCGATGGCACCGCGTTTCGCCAACGGCTGGATCTGAACGTAAAGGGCTGAGACGATGACGGTTTCGCCCGCGATCGGCGCCGCCTCTGCCGCCTCCGAAGCCTTTGAGGACCATGTCTCGGCCTCGGCGTGCCCGGCCTGCCTGGCCGCGCCATCAGCGGAACAAATGGCGAAATCGGGCGATATCAAGGGCGCGCGGCTGATGCTGTCACTGCCCACCGCGCATTGCGCGGTTTGCATCACCGATGTCGAACGCGAATTGGCGCGCCAGCCCGGTGTGCGTTCGGCACGGGTCAACCTGACGCTGAAGCGTGTGTCGGTCGATGCCGAACACGGGGTCGAATCCGCGCCGCTGATCGCCGCGCTCGACCGGATCGGCTATGAGGCGCACGAGCTGGACGCGGGCATGTTGTCGGCCACCGAAACCGACAAACGCGGCCGCGATCTGCTGATGCGGATCGGCGTGGCCGGGTTCGCGATGATGAACATCATGCTGTTGTCGATTGCCGTCTGGTCAGGGGCCGAGGCCGCGACCCGCGATCTGTTCCACTGGATTTCGGCGGCCATCGCGCTGCCTACGGTGATTTTCGCGGGGCAGCCGTTCTTTGTCTCGGCCTGGGGCGCGTTGCGCGGCGGGCGTCTGGGCATGGATGTTCCGATTTCGCTGGCGATCATTCTGGCTTCGGCGATTTCGGTCTTTGAAACCATCAAGCACGGCCATCACGCCTATTTCGATGCCGCCGTGATGCTGACCTTCTTTCTGCTGGTTGGTCGCTATCTGGATTACCGCACCCGCGCCGTGGCACGTTCCGCGGCCGAAGAACTGGCCGCGCTGGAAGTGCCGCGCGCCACCGTGCTGCGTGACGGGGCCGAGGTGGTGGTGCCGGTCGGCGATCTGCGCCCCGGTGATCTGATCCGGGTGCGCCCCGGCGGTCGGATCCCGGCGGATGGCGAGGTCACGCTGGGCAGCTCGGAAACCGACCGTTCGTTGCTGACGGGGGAAACCCTGCCGGTCTATGTCGGCCCCGGCGCGATGCTGTCGGCGGGCGAGGTCAATCTGACCGGGCCGCTGACCCTGCGCGTCACGGCGGCGGGCAAGGATAGTTCGTTGCACCGGATGGCCGATCTGGTCGCAATGGCCGAAAGCGCCAAGACCAAATATACCTCGTTGGCCGAACGTGCCGCGCGCGCCTATGCGCCGATCGTGCATCTGCTCAGCTTCACCGCCTTTGGCGTCTGGATGTGGCTGACCGGCGGCGATCTGCGGTTTGCGATCAATATTTCTGCCGCCGTTCTGATCATCACCTGCCCCTGTGCGCTGGGGCTGGCGGTGCCTGCGGTGGTCACGGCGGCCTCGGGGCGGCTGTTCCGCAAGGGGCTTCTGATCAAGGATGGCACCGCGCTGGAACGTCTGGCCGAAGTTGATACCGTGGTCTTTGACAAGACCGGCACGCTGACCATGGGCACGCCGAAGCCGGAAAACCTGGGCGATCTGAGCGCGCAGGATCTGGCGGTGGCCGCGGCCCTTGCCGCAGGGTCGTCGCATCCGCTGGCGCGTGCGCTGGCCGAAGGGACGGTGGCGGTCGGTTGTGCCCCGGCGACGCTGGACGATCTGCGCGAAGTTCCCGGCTATGGGGTCGAAGGCCGCTGGCAGGGGCAGATTGCGCGTCTGGGCCGGGCCGACTGGATCGGCGCCGCGCCGGGCAACTCGACCGCGACCCATCTGAAAATCGGCGCGCAGGCCCCGATCACGCTGCGCTTTGCCGACAGTCTGCGCCCGGGCGCCGAAGTCGCCGTGGCGGCGCTGATCGCGCAGGGCAAGCGCGTGTTGCTGGTCTCCGGCGATGTCGAAGGCGCTGTGGCCGCGCTGGCGCAACGTCTGGGCATTGCCGAGTGGCACGCAGGGGCGCTGCCGCAGGAAAAGGCCGCGCTGGTGGCCGATCTGACCGCGCAGGGCGCGCGGGTTCTGATGGTGGGCGACGGACTCAACGACACGGCGGCGCTGACGGCGGCGCATGTTTCGGTTTCGCCGGCCTCGGCGCTGGATGCGGCGCGCACGGCGTCCGATATCGTGCTGCTGGGTCAGGATCTGTCGCCGGTTGCCGATGCGGTGGGCATTGCCGTGCAGGCGCGGCGCCGGATCAAACAGAACTTCGGCATCTCGATCCTGTATAACGCCATTGCCGTGCCGATTGCGCTGATCGGTCTGGCGACGCCCTTGGCTGCGGCCTTGGCGATGTCGGCATCCTCGATTACGGTGTCGCTGAATTCGCTGCGGTTGAAATAAGCGCCGCGGCCCTGACGAGAGCAAACCGATGTCCGTTCTGACCTATCTGATCCCGATTTCGCTGTTTCTGGGCGGGGTCGGCCTTGTCGCCTTCTTCTGGTCGCTGAAATCGCGCCAATACGAAGACCCCAAGGGCGATGGAGAGCGGATATTGTCGGATGAATACGACGATCATCCCAAGGCTTGAAATGAAAACGCCCCCGGATTTCCGGGGGCGTTGTGCATTTGGTGGGGCAGGGGGCGTTACGGCCCGAATACCGTGCAGTCGTCCGACCGTGCCAACAGCCGGGCGCAGGCCAGTTCGGCACGCTCATGCGTCATGCCCACGAAGTTCGCCTCGTAGCCGGTCTTGCGGGTGGCCACCTTGCGCAACGCATCGCCCAGCGTGTCGCTTTCCATCAGCGCAGTCTGCAACAGGGCGCGTTCCGCGGCATATTGCGAGTTGTATTTCCCCAGGCTGATGCCCCAGTTGCGGCCGCCCGAGCTGGATGCCCGTGCCACCACCTGCCGCTGTTTTTGCGGCGCGGGGGCAGGCGGCGTCAGGGCCGCCAGAACCATGGTTTCGGGCGTGGCCTTGGTCATCGCCAAGGTTTCGGGTTGCGGTTCGGTGCTTTGCGCAAAGACGGGCTCGACCGGGCTTGCATCGCCTTCGGACACGCTCTCGTCAAAGGCGTCGGGGATCGCCGCCAGTTCCAACGTCTCTGGCTGCGGCGCGCTGGCCTGAACGAAGCTGTTGCGTGGTGCGGGCACCGGGCGCGGGCTGGTGGCCGTCGCAGGGGCGGCCACGGCCACCACATCGGTCATCGTCTCGACGGCGGCCTCGACCTCGGTTTCGGCACTGGCCACGACATCGGGGGCCGCATCGGGCGCGGTTTTCACCGCCGCCGCCAGCGCCAGCGCGATCGCATCGGCGTCATGTTTGGCCACGCCGGGGCGCGGTGCGGGGCGCGGGCTGCGGTTGGGCGCGCCCGATACGCGAATGGTTTTCGCGCCGGTGCCCGAACTGGCCGCTGCCGTTGCCACCGGATCGGCGCGCTCTTCCGGGTCGGCCTGCGCCAGCAGTTGCGGCGGTTCGGGGCGCTGTTCCTGCACGCGGCCCGGCGCGCGGGCAAAGCCCAGATCCAGCAATTCGGCCACTTTGGCATTGCGCTGCGCGGTCGAGGTGCCGCCGAACATCGTCGCGATGATCCGCTTGCCCCCGCGCTGCGCCGAGGCCGTCAGGTTGAACCCCGCGGGCACGGTGTAGCCCGTCTTGATCCCGTCGGCGCCCTCATAGGCATCCAGAAACCGGCGGTTGGTGTTTGACACCTTGGCCATCCCCGCATCCGCCGTGCGCCGCGAGAAGATGTTGTAATATTGCGGGAAATCGTAAAACAGCCGACGTCCCAGCAAGGTCATGTCGCGCGCGGTTGACAGATGGCCTTCGCGGGTCAGGCCGTTGGCGTTGCGAAACGTGGTGTTGCGCATTCCCAGCGCTTTGGCGGTCTGGTTCATTCGGGCCGCAAAACGTGCCTCGTCGCCGCCAAGCGCATCGCCAATCGCCGCTGCCGCATCATTGGCCGATTTGATTGCCGCGGCGCGGATCAGATAGCGCAGCGCAATTTTCTGGCCGGTCCGCAGTCCCAGCCGCGAGGGCGGCTGACTGGCGGCATTGGCGGAAACGGTGACCATCGAATCAAGGCTGATCTCGCCGCGTTCGATCGCGGTGAACGCGATATACAGGGTCATCATCTTGGTCAGAGAGGCCGGGTGCAATCGGGTGTCGGCGTTCTTGGAATACAGCACCTCGCCGGTGCGCGCATCCATCACCAGCGCCGCATAGGGCGCGGCGGACGCGGCCAGCGGTGCGATCAACAAACCGAGTGCGAATAGCCCATAACGGACCCAGCGCGCGAGCGTGGTCACGGTTCTTACCCTTATACTGCCTCTCGCCCCGATTATTTTTAGTGGGGCTTATCAGCGAAGCGTAACACGCAATGCCACGTCTGAAAACCGTATAATTTCAACGTGTTTCATTGCGACATTCATGCACTACCCAATATGTCGTGGGCCTGTCGGTCATCCCTGCCATGGGTTGTGGGCGGTCGGGCAGGAGCGGCGGCCTCCGGCGGGAGTATTTTTTCCAGGAAGAAATGCCGCGGTTTCTTCTTGGTGCAAATACTCTCCCGCCGGAGGCGCCTTGCATGCAGCGCCCGGCGCGGATCAGGTGATCCGGGCGATCAGCGCAGGCAGGGCCTCCAGATCAGGCAGTTCGGCAAAGCGCGGGTGCGCCTGCGGGGCTTCGGCATGTTCCAGCGCCCAGGTCAGGGCATGGGGCACATGCACGCCCCAGCCGCCCGCCTCGATCATCGGTAAAACATCGGATTTCAACGAATTCCCGACCATCAGCCCCCGTTCCGCCCCCGATCCGTGGCGGGTGAAGACGGTGCGATAGGTTTCGGCGCTCTTGTCCGAAACGATCTCGACCGCGTCGAACAGATCG
>JAQTYE010000199.1 GCA_028749255.1 Paracoccaceae bacterium
CATCAACATCACCCTGACCGCCAAGGAATTTGCCACGCTGCTGAAAGATCAGACCGCGGGCGATTATGTCGCCAGTCAGGTCGGCTGGTCGGGCCGGGTTGACCCGGATGGCAACCTGCATCAGTTCGTGACCTGCAAGGGCGGGATCAACGACGCCAAGTTCTGCGATCCGGCGGTCGATGCGTTGCTGGATACCGCGCGGACCACCACCGACACCGCCGCGCGCAAAGCCGCCTATGACGCCGCGCAAGATGTGCTGATGGACGAGCTGCCGCTGATCTATCTGTATCACCAGGCCTGGATCTGGGCGCTGAACAACAAGCTGAGCGGCTTTGTGCCCTATCCCGACGGGATGATCCGTCTGCAAGGCGTCAGCGCCGCCGAATGATCTGAACCCAGGGTCCGGCGCGCGCCTGCGCCGGACCTGCCTGACCCTGCCGGAAGCACCCCCATGATCGGTTTTTTCCTCCGCCGCCTGTTGATCGCCATTCCGACGATCCTGCTGATTTCGGTCTTCGTCTTTGCCTTGCAAAAGCTGCTTCCGGGCGATCCGGTTCTGGCGATGGCGGGCGAAGAACGTGACCCCGAAGTGCTGGAATTCCTGCGCGCGAAATACCATCTGAGCGATCCGCTTTACCGACAGTATTTGTCGTGGATCGGGGGCGCGTTGCAGGGCGATCTGGGGATTTCACTGCGCACCCAGCAGCCGGTGCTGACACTGATCGGGGAAAAGCTGCCGGTGACGATCCAGTTGGCCGTGATGGCGCTGATCATCGCGCTGGTGATCGGGGTGCCGACCGGGGTGATTTCGGCCTATCGCAAGGGCAGCCTGATCGACTGGGGCGCCAATCTGGTGGCGCTGTCGGGCCTGTCGATCCCGAATTTTTGGCTGGGCATCATGCTGATTTTGCTGGTGTCGGTGAAATGGGGGCTGCTGCCCGCCTCGGGCTATGTCTCGCCGTTTGAGGACCTGGGGCAGTCGATCAAGACGATGATCATGCCCGCCTTCGTGTTGGGCACTGGGCTCGCCGCCACGCTGATGCGCCACACCCGGTCCGCGATGCTGGGGGTGCTGCGCTCGGACTACGTGCGCACCGCGCGCGCCAAGGGCCTGAGCGAACGTGTCGTCGTCATCAAACACGCGCTGCGCAATGCGCTGGTGCCGATCATCACGGTGACGACGCTGCTGTTTGGTGAATTGCTGGCCGGCGCCGTGCTGACCGAGCAGATCTTCACCATTCCGGGCTTTGGCAAGCTGGTCGTCGATGCCGTGTTCAACCGCGATTACGCGGTGGTTCAGGGGATCGTGCTGTGCACCGCCGTGGCCTTCATCGCGATGAATATTCTGGCCGATGCCATCTATCGCATTCTCAACCCGCGCATGAGAGACGAGCAATGACCACACTGACCGACACAATGCCGCCGTCCCGCAAGCCCCGCAGCCGGGTCTGGCGCAAGCTGCGCAGAAATCCTTCGGCCCTTCTGGGCGCGGTTCTGGTGGGTTTTTTCGCGCTGGTCGCGGTTTTGGCGCCGGTGCTGCCGCTGCCCGGCCCGATGGAGACCGACTGGATGGCGGTGCGCAAGGCCCCTTCGGGCGCGCATCTTCTGGGCACCGATGAAATCGGTCGTGACGTTCTGGCGCGGATGGTCTGGGGGGCGCAGGCCTCGTTGTTGGCGGGGGTGGTCTCGGTCGCCATTGCGCTGGCAATCGGCATTCCGCTGGGGGTTGCGGCGGGCTATGCACGGGGCTGGACCGATGCGGTGATCAGCCGTGGCACCGAGGCGCTGCTGGCTGCGCCCTTCCTGATCCTCGCCATTGCGCTGGCGGCGTTTCTGGGGCCGTCGCTCAGCAATGCGATGATCGCCATCGGCTTGTCGGCGATGCCGGTGTTCGTGCGGCTGGCCCGCGCTCAGACGATGAGCGTGATGACCGAGGATTACATCGAAAGCGCCCGCGCCATTGGCCTGACTCACATGGCGATCATCTGGCGCTACATCCTGCCCAATATCTTTCCGCCGCTGCTGGTGCAGGCGACGTTGACGGTTGCCACCGCAATCATCGCCGAGGCGTCGCTGTCGTTCCTTGGCCTTGGGCAGCAACCGCCAGCACCGTCCTGGGGCTCGATGCTGAACGTGGCGAAAAATTTCCTCGAACAGGCGCCCTGGATTGCGCTGTGGCCGGGCATCGCGATTTTCCTTGTGGTGCTGGGCTTCAACTTGCTGGGCGACGGGCTGCGCGATGCGCTGGACCCGCGCGACAGCTGACACTTTGCATGACATGCCGCGCCGAACCGGGCGGGACAGACAGAAAGACGGAAGGACCATCATGACGTTCACCACACGGCCCGAAATCGCCGGGACTTTCGGGGTTGCCACCTCGACCCACTGGATTGCCTCGGCAGTGGGCATGAGCCTGCTGGAAAAGGGTGGAAACGCCTTTGATGCGGCGGTGGCCATGGGGCTTGTTCTGAATGTGGTCGAACCGCATCTGAATGGTCCCTTGGGCGATCTGCCGGTGATCTTCCGCGCGGCGGGCGATACCGAGCCCACGGTGATCTGCGGGCAGGGCGTGGCCCCGGCGGGCGCCACCATCGCGCATTACCGCGCCGAGGGGCTGGATATGATCCCGGGCTCTGGCCTGTTGGCGACGGTGACGCCGGGGGCGTTTGATGGCTGGATGCTGCTGTTGCGCGACCATGGCAGCCTGAGACTGCGCGAGGTTCTGGAACCCGCGATCCATTACGCCGAGGCCGGTCACCCGATGCTGCCGCGCGTCTCGGCCACCATCGCCGGGCTGGCCGATTTCTTCCGCGAGGAATGGCCGACTTCGGCCGCGACCTGGCTGCCTGGCAATGCGGTGCCGCAGCCGGGCGCGCTGTTTGCCAACCCCGATCTGGCCGCGACCTGGCGCCGTCTGCTGGCCGAGGGGGAAACCGTCACCGGCCGCGAGGCGCAGATCGACGCGGCCCGCAGGGCGTTCTCGCAAGGTTTCGTGGCCGAGGCGATTGACGCCTGGATGAAGGAGGCCTGCGTGATGGATGCGGCGGGCGGGCGTCGCAAGGGCGTGTTGACCGGGCAGGACATGGCGGACTGGAGCGCCACCTATGAACGCCCGCTTTCCGTCGATTATGGCGACTGGACGGTGTATAAAACCGGGCCCTGGGGGCAGGGGCCGATCCTGCTGCAAGCCTTGCGGATTCTGGAAGGCACCGGGATCGAGACGATGGACCCGAACGGCGCCGAGTTTGTGCATACCATCACCGAGACGTTGAAACTGGTGATGGCCGACCGCGAAGCCTATTACGGCGACCCCGATTTCACGGAAATCCCGATGGAGGTTCTGCTGTCGCGCGACTATGCCGCGACGCGCCGTGCGCTGATCGGGCCAACCGCCTCGCTGGAACAGCGCCCCGGCCGGGTGCCGGGATACGAGGCCTGGGCCGATGCCGCGATTGCGCGCGCGGCCACCCGGACCGCGCAAGAGGCGGGCGCGGGCGCGGGCGAACCCACGATGGCGCATCTGACCGAAAAGCGCGGCGACACGGTGCATCTGGATGTCATCGACCGTTGGGGCAATATGGTGTCGGCCACGCCTTCGGGCGGGTGGCTGCAATCCTCGCCGGTGGTGCCGGGGCTGGGGATGCCGCTGAACAGCCGCGCGCAGATGTTCTGGCTGGACGAAGGGCTGCCGACCTCGCTGGCGCCGGGGCGGCGCCCGCGCACCACGCTGACGCCCTCGATCGGGCTGCGCAGCGATGGCGCGGCGCTGGCCTTTGGCACGCCCGGTGGCGATCAGCAGGACCAGTGGCAGCTGATCTTCTTCCTGCGGCTGGTGCATCATACGGCGAACCTGCAAGCCGCCATTGACGCGCCGCTGTTCCACACCGCGCATAATCAGGCTTCGTTCTATCCGCGCGGCACCCGCCCGGGCCATCTGATGCTGGAGCCGAATTTCGGCGCGGCGGTGATTGCCGATCTGCGCGCACGCGGTCATCAGATCGAGGTCGCCGAGCCCTGGACCGTAGGCCGCCTGACCGCGGCGCAACGCGACCCGTCAGGTCTGCTGCGGGCGGCGGCGACGCCGCGCCTGATGCAAGCCTATGCCATTGGCCGATAAGGAGAAAATAAGATGACCTGGTCCATTGTTGCGCGCGACCCGCAGACCGGCAATTTCGGGATTGCCGTCGCCACGCGGTTCTTCGCGGTGGGGTCGCTGCTGCCCCATATTCGGGGCGGCCAATGCGCCGTCGCCACGCAGGCCTTCATCAGCCCGCTCTGGGGGATGGAGGCGGCGGATCGTCTGGCCACGGGCGAGGCGCCCGAGGCGGTGATCGCCGATCTGGTCGCGCGCGATCACGGTCAGGCGCAGCGCCAGATCCACATGATCGACGCGCAGGGCCGGATCGCGGCGCATACCGGGGCGGCCTGCATCGATTGGTGCGGGCAGGTCCAGGCCGAGGGCGTCTCGGTCGCGGGCAACATGCTGGCCAACGAACGGGTGATTGCCGACACGCTGGCCTGTTACCTCGATCACCCCTATCTGCCCTTTGCCGAGCGGCTGTTGGGCGCGATGGAGGCCGGCGAGGCGGCAGGTGGCGACAAGCGCGGCAAGCAATCGGCGGCGCTGCGGATCCATCGCAGCGAAGATTACCCCTGGATCGACATTCGCGCCGATGACCACCCCGATCCGCTGGCCGAGCTGCGCAGATTGTATGACGTTGCACATGAACGCTATCTGATCGTGGCGGACGCGATGCCGACGCGGGCGAATTTCTCGGGCGTCACTGATCGCACCGAAATCGACCGCGCCATCGCCGCCGAAGAGGCACGGCGCAAGGCCCGGACGCAGGGCTGACACAGGCGGCAGGCGGGCAGGGCGGATGGCATTGCCCCGCCCCGCTCAGAAGGTGGCGGGGGTCGCCACCCACAGGATCCGGGTCACGCCCGGGTCAATGTTGCGGTAACGATGCGGCAGGTTCGAGGCGAAAAAGAAACTGTCGCCCGGCCCCAGGAAGTGGCTTTTGCCCGCCACGATCAGCTCGGCCCGGCCCTGCAGCACATAGCCCACCTCTTGTCCCGCGTGCTGAATGTCGCCGCCACTGTCGGCGCCGGGCTCCAGCGTGTGGATATTGGCGTCCAGCATCAGCTCGGGGAAGGTGGGCGTCAGCCGTTCAAGCAAGATCGCGGCGCCGTCTGCGGCATGGCTGACCCGGACCGAGGGGCGGTCGTCGGCGCGCATCAGGCTGATCTCGTCATGGTGCGCCTCGCCCGCGAACAGATGCACGATCGAGGTGTCCAGCGCGGCCAAAATCCGGTGCAGTGTGCGCAACGAGGGCGCGGCCTGATCGTTTTCAATCTTCGACAGCATCGAGGGCGAACAGCCAACCTCTTCGGCCAGAACCCGCAGCGTCTTTTTCTTGGCCTTGCGGGTGTCGCGCAGTCGGCGCCCCAGATCGGACATCGTGCTGCTGCCGGGGGCGGCGTCCGACTCGGTAGTTGCACTCTGATCCTGCCCGATTTCCACGCTCATCCGATCAATTCCCGCCCGTAAATGCAGCGCAAC
>JAQTYE010000200.1 GCA_028749255.1 Paracoccaceae bacterium
ATCCGCAGGTCGCGCCCGTTCAAGGTGATCTGACCCTGCACCGCGAATCCGCGTGGCAGATGCCCGGCGATGGCGGCCAGCAAGCTTGACTTGCCCGCGCCGGAAGGGGCGCTCAGCCCCAGCACCTCGCCCGACGCGATGCGCAGGTCAAGGGGCGCAAACATCGGCGCCCCCGCGCCCGGTACGGTGATCGTGACGCAGGACAGCTCAAGCGCCATCACCCGCCCTCCGTTGATCACGCCCGCGCCAGTCCGGCACGCTCAGCGCCGCCGCAAACCCCAGCAGCGGCAACGCGGCCAGCAGCAGCCCGTACACCGCCGCCAATCGCCGATCCGCCCCGGAGCTGAGCGTCACCGCCTCGGTTGCCAGAACGGCCACACGCCCTGCGCCGGGCAACAGAACCGCCAAGTATTGCGCGACCGAAACCGCAAAGCCAATCGCCGCAGCACTCATCAGAGGGCGCACCATCAGCGGCAGCCTGATCCGCCACAGAATGCGCCACGGCCCCGCGCCAAGGCTCGCCGCCGCCTGCAACTGCGCGGGATCCAGCGCCCGCCACGGCCCCGCCAGCGCCAGCAGCACATAGGGAAACACGAACAGCCCTTCGGCCCAGATCACCGCCAACGGGCCGGGCGGCAGGCCCAGCACAAGAAAGCCGCTGGTCAGCCCCTGCAAGAACCCGATCTGCGGCAACAAGAGTGGCAGCACGATCAGCACGCCCAGACCCAGACGGCGGCGAGCGCGATCCTCGGTCTCCAACACAGCGACGGCCAGCATCAGCGCCAGAACAGTGACTGTCACACCAAGGCCCAGCGTTGTTGCGCCCACGCCCCAATCGACACGGGCCCAGCGTGTCAGGCTCAGGGTTGCGGGCCACAGCTGCGGAAACGACCAGCGCCCGGCCACAGACCACAGCGCCAATCCCGCCAGCGCCAGCACCGGGAGGCCCGCACCCAGCGCCGCAATGCCCGGTGCCAGCGGCGGCCCTGCACGCCCACGCCGCCCGGCCCGAATGGCGCGGCGTCCCAGCGCGGCCACCGCTCGCTCGGTCCCGATCCACAGCATCACGACGCCACCGATCAGCCCCAGCAAGATCAGCGCCAGCGCGGATGCAGGGACCCGCAGCGCCAGATCCGGCGCCATCAGCAGCCGCAGGATCTGCACCGCCAGTGTGGGCGGATGCGAGGGGCCAAGGATCAGCGCCATATCCACGACAGACAACGCAAACGACAGGGTGATAAACAACGGCAGGCGCAGCGCCGGGTAAAGCTGCGGCCAGATCAGCCGCGCCCAGACCCGCCCCGGCGCATAGCCCAGACTGCGCCCGACCGCCATGTCCGCCGCCACATCACGCGTGGCCGCCGCGGCCAGTGTGACCAGCAGCAAAAATGGCAGCTCTTTCAACACCAGCCCAAGGATCAGCGCCGCCCCCCAAGGATCGCCCGGCAAGGGCCAGGCAGGCGGCATGCTCCAGCCCATCGGCACAGCGATCAGACGCGCGATCCACCCCGAGGGCGCCAGCAGAAACGCCACCCCGAGCGCCAGCGCCGCATGCGGCACCGCCAACAACGGCGCCAGCCCGCGCGCGGCCCAGTCCCGCCCGATCAGCCAGCCCGACACCGGCACCGACAGCGCCAGCGCGATCAGCGTGGCCCCAACCCCGGTGGCCAGCGTCAGCCATAGGCTTGTCGCGATTCCCGGGACCGCCAGGGCCTGCGCAAACCCCGCCTGCGACACATGCCCGCCCACCCCCGGCTGCCAGCCAAAGGCCGCCAGCGTGGTCAGCATGGCGCCCAGCGACACCGGCGCGCCGATCAGCAGCAAAAGGGCCGCGCGCAGCCCGGTCACGGTGTGGTGCGCGCCGCCCAGTCCGCGGTCAGGCGGGTCATCCAGCTGGCATGCGGCTCAGGCAGAGTCGGGCCCAGATCCGCCAGCGCAGGCAAGGCGGGCGCGGTGGGCAGCGCATCAAACAGCGCCTGCGCCTGCGCATCCAGCCGCGCCGGATCCAGCACCGCATAGCTGCCCAGGACAGTGACATCCTGCATATGTGCCTGCGTCGCCGGATCGAGCAGGAAATCGGCCACAACCTCGGCCCCCGCGCGATGGGCCGCGTTGAACGGGATCGCCACAAAGGAAATGTTGCCGATGCTTCCCCCCTTGGGGACAAAGACGCGCACGGTCTCGGGCAGGATGCCCTGTCCGATCAGCGCGGCGGGCGCGGCAGGATCAAAGAACATCGCCACGTCAACCTCGCCATCGGCCAGCAGCTGCGCCTGCACGCTTTCGTTTTCGGGGAAGGCCGTGCCCTGACGCCACAGGTTCGGGCGCAGCGCATCATACCAGGCCCACAGGGGCGCGGTCTGCGCGGCAAAGGCCGCATCGGTCACCGGCTGCGCCAACACGGCGGGGTCGGGCGCAAGCTCCACCAGCGCCTGTTTCAGGAAACTTGCCCCCATGAAATTGGCCGGGTTCGGGTGGGTCATCCGCCCCGGATGCGCGGCGGCCCAGTCCACAAACCCCGCCATCGTCGCGGGCACATCCGGCACCCGCCCCGCATCATGGGCAAAGACGAATTTCGCCAGCCGCCAGGGGCTTTCATACCCCTCGACCGGCACTGTGAAATCGACCGAAGCCGGGGCACCCGGGCCAAGATCGACAAAGCGCGCATTGGGCAGATCGGCCACAAACGGTCCGTGCAGCAGCCCGGCCTCTTTCATCGCCAGAAAATTCGGCCCGTTGATCCAGATCAGATCGACCGCGCCACCGGTGTCCTGCCCCGCCGCCTGCTCGGCCAGAACCCGGGCAACCGCCTCGGCGGTGTCGGTCAGTTTGACCTGTTCGATTTTCACGCCATAGCGCGCCTCGGTCTGGGTGCTGGCCCAGGCGATGAAATCATTGGTGCGCGGATCGCCGCCCCAGGCGTGCCAGTAAACGGTCTGGCCGCGCGCCTCGGCGAGGGTATCGGACCAGTCGGCCAGCGCGGGGCTGGCGCCAAGCAAAAGCGCAGCAAGCAAAAGACGCATGAGTTACCTTTCAGCAAAAGCGCGCCAGCCGATCAGCCAGCGGGTCAGGGTGGTCAGTAGGCACGCGGCGGCAAACAGCAGCGCCAGCGCGGGGAAGGCCACGGGCCACAGGCACATCGCCACGAAGATCGCGATGGTCTCGGCGCCCTCGGTCAACCCGCCCAGATAATAAATGCCCTTGGCCGGATAGGCACCCGCCTGCAACCCGCGTTTCGCCGCGATACTGGCAAAGGCCAGAAAGCTGGAGCCGGTGCCCACAAACGCCGCGATCAACACGGCGGCAGGCAGCGCATTGCGCGCGGGGTCCGCCAACGCAAAGCCCAGAGGCACCAGCGCGTAGAACAGAAAATCGAGCGCAATATCCAGAAAAGCGCCCCGATCCGTCGGCCCGACGATCCGTGCAATCGCGCCATCCAACCCATCGGCCAGACGGTTCAGCACGATCAGCGCCAAGGCCAACGTCCATTGCCCCGCCCAAAGCGCAGGCAGCGCCAGCACCCCCAGTGCAAACCCCGCCAGCGTAACCTGATCGGCGCGCACCCCCCGCGCGACCAACGCCTGCGCAGGCGCCGCCAGAATCGCGCGCTGAAAGGGCAGGATAGCAGCGTCGATCATCCGCGCCTCCATTCGTGGAACCGTTCGGCCCAGTCCAGCAGATGCGGGCTGACGCGGGCCTGTTTCCAGCGCCCGGCAGCGTTTTTGGTGGCCTCGGACCAGCTGGGATAGATATGCGGCGTGGACAGGATCTTGTTCAGGCCCAGCCCGTGCCGCATCGCCAGTGCAAATTCCGCCACGATTTCCCCGGCCTGCGCGCCCACCACCGTCGCGCCCACAATCCGGTCGCGGCCCTGCGTGGTCAAGATCTGCACAATGCCGGTGGTCGTGCCTTCCGCAATCGCACGGTCCAGATCGGCCAGCGGATAGCGGGTGACCTCAACCGCCAGCCCCTGCGCGGCGGCCTCGGCCACGGTCAGACCGACGCGCGCCACCTCGGGACCCGTGAAGACCGCCGAGGGGATCGGCGCCGCCCCGGCGCGAAACCGCCAGAACGGTGCTGCCAGCGCATTGGCAGCCGCGATCCAGCCCTGATGCCCCGCCGCATTGGTCAGCTGCGCAGGCCCCGCCAGATCGCCCGCGGCAAAGATATTGGGGTGTAGCGTGTCCAGATAGGTGCCGGTTTCAACAACCCGATCCGCCGGAATGCCCAAGGTTTCAAGCCCCAGATCCTGCAGCCGTGCGCGCCGCCCGACCGCCACCAACAGCGTGCCAAACCCCAGACGCGTGCCATCATCCAGCACCGCCTGCGCCGCTTCGAAGCGTTCGGCCCGGCGGTTCAGGATCAGCCGCACGCCATCGGCTTGCAGGCTGGCGGCGACCAGATCGCTGGCCTCGGGTTCCTCGCGTGGCAACAGGCGCGGCCCGGATTCCAGCAGCGTGACCCCGGCCCCCAACCGCGCCAAGGCCTGCGCCAGTTCACAGCCAATCGGCCCGCCGCCCAGCACCAACAGGTTTTCGGGCGGCGTATCCAGCCCCGCAAGATGATCCCACAGCGTTTCCGAGGTCAGCGGGTTTGCCCCCTCAATCCCCGCAATCGGCGGGATCACCGGCGCCGCCCCGGTGGCCAGAACCACCGCCCGCGTGGTCAGCCGCGTGCCGTTCACCGCGACCGTATAAGGGTCGATCAACCGGGCATGGCCCCGGATCACCTCGACCCCCAGGCCACGATAGCGTTCCTCGGAATCATTGGGCGCAATCGCCTCGATCACGCCCCGCAGCCGCGCCATCACCGCAGGAAAATCGACCTGCGCCGCCGCCGATACGCCCAGCCGATGCGCCGCCCGCGCCGTAGCCGCCGCCTTGCCGCTGGCGATCAGCGCCTTTGACGGCACGCAGCCGGTGTTCAGACAATCGCCGCCCATCGGCCCTTCGGTGATCAGCGTGACGCGCGCCCGCGCCGCCGCCGCGACATAAGACGCCACCAATCCCGCGGCGCCGGCGCCAATCACCACCAGATTGCGGTCAAATTTCTCGGGCCGGGGCCAGCGTGCCCGCCGCCGGGCCGCCGCGATCAGCGCAAGCGCCCCGCGCGCACCCCAGGGCAACAGCCCCAGCGCCACCAGCGCAGCCACGACTCCCGGCGACAGAATGCCCGACAGGCTGTCGATCTGCGCCAGTTGCGTGCCCGCAAACACATAGGCCGCCGTGCCCGGCAGCATACCCAGCTGACTGACGCCATAGAACGTGGCCGCCCGCATCGGCGTCAGCCCGAAGGCCAGATTGACCGCAAAGAACGGCACCACCGGAATCAGCCGCAGCGAAACCAGGTAAAACGCCCCGTCACGCGCCAGTCCCGCCTCGATCCGGGCCGCGCGTGCACCAAGCCGCCCGCGCACCCAGTCGCGCGCCAGATACCGCGCCACCCAAAAGGCCAGCGTCGCCCCGACGGATGCCGCGAAAGACACCAGCACCAGCGCCCCCCAGAACCCGAACAGCGCACCGCCCAGCCGCGTCAACCAC
>JAQTYE010000039.1 GCA_028749255.1 Paracoccaceae bacterium
GAAGTTCACGCCGCCGGGGGCTGGCTGATCCCAGGATCAGTTGCACGCGATCAGCTTCACTTGAAGCGATAGTTGATGCGGCCTTTCGAGAGGTCGTAGGTGTTCATTTCCACCTGCACCTTGTCGGCTGCCAGAACGCGGATGCGGTTTTTACGCATCTTTCCTGCCATATGCGCGATGATCTCATGGCCGTTTTCCAGCTCGACCCTGAACGTCGCATTCGGCAGGAGTTCCTTCACGACGCCGGGGAATTCGAGCATTTCTTCCTTGGCCATGGTCACTCCAGTATATGCCACCCGCTGAATTTTTGCGGGCGCGCGATACATGCGCCCGGATGCGGCAAATTTCAAGCGGAATGTCAAGTTTTCCAAGGGGTGCGCCGCAACGCCACTCACCCCTTCGTTGCTTGACCCAAACGGCGCATCGGGTATGAACCCCTCAAAGCGAGGTGACGCAATGCATGAGTACGACTATAAGGTGATCCCCGCGCCCGTGAAGGGCGAAAAGGATCGTGGCCTGAAAACCGGAGTCGAGCGGTTCGCCCACACGCTGAGCGGGGTGATGAACACGCTTGCGCGGGATGGCTGGGAATATTGGCGTGCCGAAACGCTGCCCGCCGAAGAACGCAGCGGGCTGACCTCGAAAACCACGGTATTCCACAATCTGCTGGTGTTCCGCCGCCTGCGCGGCGCCGCGACGGGCGAGACGGCCCCCGACGCCGCTGCGCAATCCCCGATGGAAACGGCAAGCGCTGCGGAAAAGCGCGCGCGGAAACTGTCCATCCATGCCCCCGAAGGAAAATCCCCGCGTCTGGGCCCGGCCGGAGACGACGAAGTCTAGACCTCGGCTATCCGCGGCGCCGCTGACGGTGTGCGCGGCCATACGGGATCGGCGCATCGGTATTTTTACGCCGCGCGTCCCCCCGCCCCCTTCCTTGTCACGCGAAATAGCCTAAACTGCCTGACCCGAGTCGGTGGGGTCGTCAAACGCCCCGCCGTTCCCCCACGCGACAGAGCGCGAAAGACAATGAGAGGCCCGCATGAGCAAGAGCGACCCCTTCGGTTTCAACATCTCGGCTGCCGCTGACAAGAAGCGCCGCCAGAAGGGCAAACGCGGCATGTCGGGCGCGTTTGAGACCTCAACGCGGATCTGCGACAAGCAGGGCTGCGAAGAACCCGGACAATACCGCGCGCCCAAAAGCCCCAAGGTGCTGGATGACTATTTCTGGTTCTGCAAGGACCATGTGCGCGAATACAACCTGAACTGGAACTACTTCCAAGGCCAGTCGGAAGAGGAATTTCAGGCGTTTCTGGACAATGCCACCGTGTGGGAACGCCCCACCAAACCGTTCAACCGCGCCAATGATGAAAAGCTCGGCTGGTCGCGGCACGGGATTTCCGACCCGATGGAATTGCTGGGTCAGAACGCCACGCAAAACCCCGGCCGCGTTGTGGTCGGGCGCAAGTTGCCGCCGACCGAGCGCAAGGCGCTGGAGATTCTGGATGCGCGCGACCACATGAGCAAGGCCGACATCCGCAAAAGCTATAAGGCGCTGATCAAGGTGCTGCACCCCGACATGAACGGCGGGGACCGCAGTCAGGAAGAAATGCTGCAAGAGGTGGTCTGGGCCTGGGATCAACTGAAGGAAAGCCGCAACTTCAAATAAGGCCTGCTGCCCGGGCGACCGCGCACCGCACCCCCCAAAGAAAACGGGGCGAAGGGTTTCCCCCTCGCCCCGTCTGTTTTTTCGGATCAGATCAGAACTGGGTGCTGTAACTCAGCTTCAGGCCCCAGCTTTCGAAATCGTCCACGCCGATCCCGTCATAATAGCTGCCAAAGCTCAGATCCGCGCCGCTGGCGAAATGCCGCGCCAAACCGAGCTCCAGCATCGCGCGATTGCCCTCATAGGCGGCGGCAAAGGCGCTGTCGGCAGCGTCGCCCCCCACGTCGGCATAGATCCCGCTCAGCCCGCCGGTCAGATCCATCGTGCCGCTCGACACCGCCAGAGGCAGGCTGAAATCCAGACCATAGCGCAGTTCGGTCAGACGGACCGTCTGCTTCGCGATCACCTGCCCCAACCCGTCGGTGTAGCCATCCTGCCGTTCGACCGCGTGGCTCACCCCCAGATGCGGCATCAGGGTGACCGCCCCGCGCGTCATTTCACCGCTCAGCTTGATCTGCGCCAGCGCGCGTTTCGCGTCAAAACGATCAGTATAGGTGCCATCCGGCGAAATCCGGTTGCTGGAATCGCCATACAGCAGGCTTGCCTCGAAAAACAGCGGCTGCGCCCCCAGCCGGGCAACCATGTACGGCCCGACAAGCCAGCCGTCGCCCTCGATCATCGCCGCGCCATCTGTCGAACGGGCGTGGTCAAACTGCACCATGCCGCCGACGATCAGATCCGGGGACAGGTTGGCATGCGCGCCAACCGCGCCAAGGAAATATTCATCCTCGACCGAACCCGAGCGCGTCCAGTTGCCCGTCAGATGCGCCCAGACCGGCTGCCCGCCGGGGGTGGACAGCAAAAACTGGCCCTGCCCACGGGTGGTATCGGCACTGGCGCTCCCCCCCCTGCCCGCGCAGCATGCCGGTCAGATCGGGTTGGTTGCGGATCAGGTTTGCAGCCCGACGCAGCGCGAAATCGGCGCGCATGTCCTGGGTTTCGTCGACCGTGTCCAACACCGTAATGCTGACCACATTCGAGGCCGCAGACGCGTTATCCGCGGCGTCGATGAAATAACCCGCGCCCAGTTGCACCGTGGCCGCGCCACCCGCAACGATCTGCACGAAGACATTAAAGGTCAGATCCGGTTCGGAATAGTTGCCCGCGCCGACTTGCGTAGCGTTGGTGCCGATGAAATTCTGGTTCAGGTAGCTAGTGATCGGTTCGGACAGATGCGCGGTCAGCACCACGGTATCGCCCGGCATATAGGTGCCCGACACGGGGTCAAGCGTGACGGTCGGCCCTTCGGTATCCGGGACAAACGTGGCCCCGGCGCAGCGCCAGTTGACGGTGCTCGACAACGAGGTGATCGCCCCGCCACTGTCATCATAGGTTTCCTGCCCCACCGTGCCGCAATAGCCGCAGACAGTACCGCAGGTGCCCCCCTTCGCATCGACTTCGGAATAGCCAAGGCTTTGACAGATCGCCTCCGCATTATAGGTGCCGCCGACATTGGCCGAAAGCCATGCCGTGCTGGTATCGGCCCGGCAAACCGTCCAGGGATCACCCGCCAGAACACCTAGCGTGCCGCCGGTGCCGACTGTCGGCGGTTCGGTCACCACGGCCGAGGCCGAGACGGCCGTCAGCAAGGACAGAAACAGAACACCCACACTCGTACAAAGCACATGACGAACCCAGAACAACACCTGCGTCCGTCGCGTATTGAAACCAAACATCCCCACCTCCGCGAATTAACCGTTCGATATTGGCGGGCAACCTAGCACACCCGGAGTGCACAAAAATACCGCACGTCAAATTTTTGTGAGTTATTCGCCAGGCATGGCCGCAAACGCACACCTCGCGGCGCGGCAACCGCTTTGCGCGGGGCATAGGGAAAAAGGCGGGGCGCGATGCCCCTTAATGATTGGCGCCGCGTTTGCCACTCAGCGCAGCGATCAGCGGGTCGATAAGTTTTGCGACCACCGGGATCAGCGCAACCCCGAACGCCAACCCGAACAGCCCGTCAAAAAACGCGGTGACGGACCAGCCCACAAGCCCCGCGGCTTGTGGCAGGACGTGGGCTGCCGCCTCGGCCTGATGGTGGATCCAGTCATAGGGTGCGTGCCAGCCGAGTTCTGCGGCCCCATGCAGCAAGATCGAGCCGCCGACCCAGATCATCGCCGCCGTGCCCACGACCATCAGCGCGCTCAGAAACCCCGGCATCACCGCGACGATGCCGCGCCCCAGCGCACGCGTGGCCGACAGCCGCCCGACGCGGGCCAGCCACAGCCCGACATCATCGGCTTTCACAATCAGGGCAACGCCGCCATAGACGGCGGCAGTGATCCCCACCGCCACGATTGCCAGCGCCATCGCCTGCATCCAGACGGGCTGGCCCGACGGCAGCGCCGCCAGCGCGATCGTCATGATCTCGGCCGACAGGATGAAATCGGTTTTCACCGCGCCCGAGACTTTCTCGGCCTCCAGATGGCCGGGGTCGCCCGCAGTTTCGACATGACCATCGGCATAGGGGGCGGCGGGATGGAACAGATGCCAGACTTTCTCGGCACCCTCGAAACACAAATAGGCGCCGCCCAGCATCAACAAGGGTGTCACCGCCCAAGGCGCAAATGCCGACAGCAGCAGTGCCGCGGGCAGCAAAAACACCAGCTTGTTGCGGATCGACCCCAGCGCGATCTTGCCGACAATGGGCAATTCGCGCGCGGCGGCAAAGCCATGCACATATTTCGGCGTGACGGCGGCATCGTCGATCAGCGCGCCTGCGGCCTTGGCGCCCGCCTTGGCCGCCTGCCCCGCCACATCATCCACGCTGGCCGCCGCGATCTTGGCGATCCCCGCCACGTCGTCCAGAAGCGCAAGTAAACCGCTCATCGCCACACCTTTTTACCGTTGTCGCCACGGTAAAGGGCGCGCGGCCCGGGGGCAAGGTGACGCATCCCGGATGCGCCAGCGCGCCGCAGCAAAAAACGCCCCCGGATTACACGGATCCAGGGGCGCAGCCTTGGTTACACAGTCACAAGTCTCGGGACCAAGCCCCACTCGGTGCTGCCCACCGTTTACATCTTGGGCGTCAGGACCGCGTCGATCACATGAATCACGCCGTTCGACTGCTTGACGTCGGCGATGGTCACCGTGGCCATCGTGCCGTTTTCATCCTCGATCATCACCTTGCCATCCTTGACCATGCCGGTCAGCGTGCAGCCGCCCAGCGTCGGGATCGGATGCGCGCCGCCATCATCGGCGATCATCTTGACCAGCGCGTCGGACATCACATCAGCGCCGACGACATGGCAGGTCAGAATCTTGGTCAGCGTCTCTTTGTTTTCCGGCTTCAGCAGGGTCTCGACCGTGCCTTCGGGCAGCGCGGCAAAGGCCGCATTGGTCGGCGCGAAAACGGTGAAGGGGCCCGGACCCGACAGGGTCTCGACCAGACCGGCGGCCTGCACCGCGGCCACGAGCGTCGTGTGATCGGCGGAATTCACCGCATTCTCGACGATGTTTTTGCTGTCATACATCGCGGCCCCGCCCACCATCGGGTTTTCGCCTGCCATCGCGGCAGAGCCCAGGAACGCGGTCAAAACAAAGGCGCCGGTCAGAGTCGTTTTCATGGTCATGGCTTTTTCTCCCAAATCAGCCTGCCCGCCCCAATTGGCGGGTTACAGGGAAGACGGGCGCCCGAACGGTAAAGTTGCGGAAGGTGCAATCACGTCGCATCACGGTGCATCACGCAACCGTGCACGCCCTCTTCGGCTGTAACCCGCACAATCCGCCCCCTTGCGCGGCCCCCGGCGATGGTCCACAAATCCAGACGACGAAGGACAAGGACGCAAGCCATGCTCGAGATGAACGCCAAGCCCACCGAAGATATTGATGTCCGTGACGTGTTCGGCATCGACAGTGACATGAAGATCAAGGGCTTTGCCGAGCATAGCGAGCGCGTGCCGGATCTGGATTCGACCTACAAATTCGACCGCGACACGACTTTGGCGATCCTTGCGGGCTTTGCCTATAACCGCCGGGTGATGATCCAGGGGTATCACGGCACGGGCAAATCGACGCATATCGAACAAATCGCTGCACGGCTGAACTGGCCTTGCGTGCGTGTCAACCTGGATAGCCACGTCAGCCGGATCGACCTGATCGGCAAGGACGCGATCAAGCTGGTCGATGGCAAACAGGTCACCGTGTTCCACGAAGGCATTTTGCCCTGGGCGCTGCGCAACCCGACCGCGATCGTGTTCGACGAATACGATGCGGGCCGCGCCGACGTGATGTTCGTGATTCAGCGGGTTCTGGAAGCCGACGGCAAGCTGACGCTGCTGGATCAGAACGAAGTGATCACGCCGAACCCCTATTTCCGTCTGTTCGCGACCGCCAACACCGTGGGTCTGGGCGACACGACGGGCCTGTATCACGGCACCCAGCAGATCAACCAGGGCCAGATGGACCGCTGGTCGCTGGTCGCCACGCTGAACTACCTCAGCCATGATGCCGAAAGCGCCATCGTCTTGTCGAAAAACCCCGCCTACAACACCGAAGCCGGGCGCAAGACCATCGGCCAGATGGTGACCGTGGCCGATTTGACCCGGACCGCCTTCATGAACGGCGATCTGTCCACCGTCATGTCGCCCCGCACTGTCATCGCTTGGGCGCAAAACGCCCGGATCTTCAACAATGTCGGTTATGCCTTCCGGCTGACCTTTCTGAACAAATGCGACGAGTTGGAGCGCCAGACCGTGGCCGAATTCTATCAGCGCCTGTTCGACGAGGAACTGCCGGAATCGGCGGCGGTGATGGCGGGCCGCTAAGCCCGACCGCAGGACCACAGCAAAACGGCGCTCGGTTCGAGCGCCGTTTTTCGTTGCGATCAGCCGCGCGCGGCCTTGGTTGCAGCGCCCCACCAGGCGATGTCGTCCAGCAGTGCCTTGGCCGATCCGGCAAGATGGCCCTCGATTTCAGACATCGGCGCGTCCTGCCCCATCGGCGAGATGGCCATGAAATCGCCACCGCCGATATGGACGGCATTGCGCACCGGAACCATCTGCAACTCGACCGCGATGGCGCGCAGGTGTTCAATCGCCCGCGCCGCACCAACGCCGCCATAGCCCACCGCGCCCATCGGCTTTTTCGCCCATTCGACATAGGACTGATCCAGCGCGTTCTTCAGCGCGCCGGTGATCGAATGGTTATATTCGGCCGTGACAAAGATGTAGCCGTCGAATTCGGCCAGCTTTTTCTGCCAGGCAACGGCGGCTGCGGATTGCGACGGCGCCCAGGCGTTCGAAGCGACCTCGTCAAAGAACGGCAGGTCGAAATCGCGCAGATCAAGCAGTTCATAGCTCATATCGGGGCGATTTTTCTGCGCAAATTCAAGAAACCATTGCGCGGGCTTGTCGGCCAGTCGGGTCGGACGGGTCGAACTGAGGATAAGAGCGATTTTCAGCGGTTGAGTCATCATGTCCTCCTTTGCGGATACCCAACAATAACGCACAATATTCACAAGCGTTCCGAAACTTATGGGCAGTTACGCACACAAACCGTGCTCGAATAGCCAGCTTGTATCGGGAACAAAAGCGGCGCTTGAAGCGCGCGCCGGGCAGTGCTTTACATTCTGCATGAGCAAGCCCCTCGACAACCCCGCCGATCCCTTCAAAAAAGCCCTCGCCGAGGCCACCAAAACGCTGGCCGATGCGCCCGATATGACGGTCAGCTATTCGGTTGACCCCTCGGGGATGTCGGGTGACACCATGCGCCTGCCGCAGGTCAGCCGTCGGATGACCCGCGACGAAGTGCTGCTGGCCCGTGGCACGGGCGATGCGCTGGCCCTGCGCAAACGCCACCATAACGAGGCGATGGCCGCACGCTACGCCCCCAGTGGCGAGATGGCGCGCAGCCTGTATGAGGCGATGGAAACCGCCCGCTGCGAGGCCTTGGGCGCGCGCGACATGCCCGGCACGCTCAGCAATATCGACGCGAAAATCGAACACGAGGCCACCCGCAAGGGCTATGCCCAGATCCGCAACCAGCAAGATGCCCCTCTGGCGGTGGCGGCGGGCTATCTGGTGCGCGAAATGGCGACCGGGCGCAAACTGCCGCCCGCGGCGGCCAATGTGCTCGATCTGTGGCGCCCGTTCATGGAACAAACCGCAGGCGATGATCTGGAAAACATCGGCCATATTCTGGCCGATCAGGCCGCCTTCGCGCGCATGGCCCGCAAGGTGATCGCCGATCTGGGCTATGCCGATCAGCTGGGCGATGACCCGGATGAAGAACTGAACGACGAGAGCGACGCCGAAGACGCCGAGAACGACCCCGAGGCGGGCGACGAGCAAAGCCGCGACGAGGGCGAGGATCAGGAATCCGAAGCCAGCCCCGAACGCAGCCAGGAAGAACAACAAGACCAGTCGCAAACCAGCGTCAGCATGGACGACCTCGCCGATCAGGAGATGGGCGAAGAGGTGGACATGCCGCAGGCCGATGCGCCGCTGGAGCCACCACCGCCCCCGCCGCATTCGCTGGCCGACCCGAATTATGTCGTCTTCACCACGGATTTCGACGAAGAAATCGCCGCCGAAGATCTGGCCGAACCGGCCGAACTCGAACGGCTGCGCGCCTATCTGGATCAGCAGCTGGAGCCACTGAAAGGCGCCGTTTCGCGTCTGGCCAACAAACTGCAGCGCCGTTTGCAGGCGCAACAAAACCGCAGCTGGGAATTCGACCGCGAGGAAGGCATGCTTGACGCTGGCCGTCTGGCCCGTGTGGTCGCCAACCCGACCACCCCGCTCAGCTTCAAGGTCGAAAAAGACACCGAATTCCGCGACACGGTGGTGACGCTGTTGATCGACAATTCCGGGTCGATGCGCGGTCGCCCGATTTCGATTGCCGCGATCTGCGCCGATGTTCTGGCCCGCACACTGGAACGTTGCTCGGTCAAGGTCGAGATCCTGGGCTTCACCACCCGCGCCTGGAAAGGCGGGCAGAGCCGCGAAAAATGGCTGGCCGATGGCCGCCCGCAGCAACCCGGCCGCCTGAACGACCTGCGTCACATCGTCTATAAACGTGCGGATTCGCCCTGGCGGCGCGTGCGGGCAAACCTTGGCCTGATGATGAAGGAAGGCCTGCTGAAGGAAAACATCGACGGCGAGGCGCTGGAATGGGCGCACAAGCGCATGATGGCCCGCCCCGAGGCCCGGAAGATCCTGATGGTGATTTCCGATGGCGCGCCGGTGGATGACAGCACGCTGTCGGTCAACCCCGCGATTTATCTGGAAAAACACCTGCGCGACGTGATCGCCATGGTTGAAAAGCGCCGCGCGGTGGAACTGATTGCGATCGGCATCGGCCATGACGTGACGCGCTATTACCAGCATGCCGTGACGATCACCGATGTTGAACAACTGGCTGGCGCGATGACCGAACAGCTGGCCGGCCTGTTTGACAGCGATCCGCGCGCCCGCGCCCGCATTCTGGGCATCCGCAAGGCGATGTAATGTTTCAGGATTTCACCGCACGTACCGAGCCGCAAAGCGGACCGCCCCGGCTGGCCGCGCTGCGCGCGTCGATGGAACAGCTGGGGCTTTCGGGCTTCATCGTGCCGCGCGCCGATGCGCATCAGGGCGAATATGTCGCCGATTGCGATGCGCGTCTGGAATGGCTGACCGGGTTCACCGGATCGGCGGGGTTCTGCATCGCACTGATGGATCGCGCCGGGGTCTTTGTCGATGGTCGCTACCGGGTGCAGGTGCGCGCACAGATCGCCCCGGCAGCGTTCACTCCGGTGAACTGGCCCGAGGTCAAGCCCGGCCCCTGGTTGCGCGACGCCCTGCCCCATGGCGGCCGCGTGGGGTTTGACCCCTGGCTGCACACCCGCAAGGAAATCGCGGACATAGAGACCGCCCTGACCGGATCTGGCGTGGTCCTGATCCCCTCGGCCAATCTGGTCGATGCGGTCTGGCCCGACCGCCCGGCCCCGCCGCAGGCCCCCGCGCGCATTCATCCGCCGGAATTCGCAGGCGAAGACAGCGGAACCAAGCGCGCGCGTCTGGCCGCCGCCCTGCGCACGCGCGGCGCGCGTGCCGCGGTGCTGACCCTGCCCGATTCGATCTGCTGGCTGTTGAACATCCGCGGCGCCGACATTCCCCGCAATCCGCTGGTGCAGGGTTTTGCCGTGCTGCACGACACGGGCCACCTGACGCTTTACGCAGACCCCGCCAAGTTCAGCCCCGAACTACGCGCACATCTGGGCGCCGATATCACCCTGCGTCCGATGACGGGCTTTGCCCCCGGCCTGCGCAGCCTGACCGGCCCGGTGCAGGTCGATCCCGCCTCGGCGCCCTTGCAGGTTGCCTATGAGCTGACCGAAGAGGGCATCGAAATCCTTTGGGCCGAAGATCCCTGTATCCTGCCCAAGGCCTGCAAGACCCCTGCCGAAGTGGCCGGGATGGAGGCCGCACATCACCGCGATGCTGTGGCGATGGTCGAATTTCTGACCTGGCTCGATGCTGAGGCCCCGAAAGGCCAGCTGACCGAAATCGCCGTGGTCACCGCGCTGGAAGGGTTCCGGCGCGCCACCAATGCGCTGACCGAAATCAGCTTTGACACAATCTGCGGCGCGGGGCCCAACGGCGCCATCGTGCATTACCGCGTGACCGAGGCCAGCAACCGCCGCGTCACCCCGGGCGAGATTTTGCTGGTCGATTCCGGCGGGCAATATGTCGATGGCACCACCGACATCACCCGCACTGTCGCCGTCGGCCCGGTGCCCGATGACGCCCGCGCGCCCTTCACCCGGGTCCTGCAGGGCATGATCACGATCAGCCGCGCCCGCTGGCCGCGGGGGCTGGCCGGGCGCGATCTTGATGCGCTGGCCCGCGCGCCCCTGTGGATGGCGGGGCAGGATTACGACCATGGCACCGGCCATGGCGTGGGCGCGGCGCTGTGCGTGCATGAAGGCCCGGCGCGCATTTCACGCGTCTCCGAGGTGCCGTTGCAGCCCGGGATGATCCTGTCAAACGAGCCAGGCTATTACCGCGAAGGCGCCTTTGGTATCCGCATCGAAAATCTGGTGCTGGTGGAAACGGCCCCCAGCCTTGGCGATGGCCGCGATCAACTGGCGTTTCGCACCCTGACCTGGGTGCCGATCGACCGCCGCCTGATCGACGCGGCACTTTTGGGCCCGGCCGAACGCGCCTGGCTGAACGCCTATCACGCCGAGGTCGAAACCCGCATCGCCCCGCATCTGAGCGCGCCTGCGCGGGCCTGGCTGGCAGCGGCCTGCGCGCCGCTCTGAGCGTCTGCAAAAACGCCTCCGGCGGGAGTATTTGCACCAGGAGGAATCGGGAGCTTCCTCCCTTCTTCCTGGCCAAAATACTCCCGCCGGAGGCGTTTTCCATCTTCGACCACGCGTGGTCTAGGCGTCCATGAACGCCTTGGCCGCGCGCGCGATGACGATTTCCTCATTGGTGGGAATCACCATCACCTCGACCTTGCCGGCACCGATATGGCGGTCGTTGGCGGCATTTTTCGCGGGGTCCAAGCTGACACCGAACCAGTCCATCCCCTCGCAGACGCGGGCACGGATATGGGCCGAATTTTCGCCGATCCCACCACAGAACACGACGCCATCAAGCCCGCCCAAGGCCGCCGCCAGTGCGCCCAGCTCGCGCCGGATGCGGAAGGTGAAGTAGTCAATCGCCTCGGCGGCATGCGGGTTGTCGGATTCTTCCAGCGTGCGCATGTCATTCGACACGCCCGACATCCCCAAAAGTCCCGATTTCTTGTACAGAAGATCGGTGATCTCGTGACTCGACATGCCTTCTTGATCCATCAGATACAGCAAAACGCCCGGGTCCAGCTGCCCGGTGCGGGTGCCCATTGGCAAGCCGTCAAGCGCCGAGAACCCCATCGACGAGGCAATCGACTGCCCACCGCGCAGCGCGCACATCGACGCGCCCGACCCCAGATGCGCCACCACCACCCGGCCCGCATGCAGCGCGGGATCGCTGGCCGCCAGTTCACCCGCGATGAATTCATAGCTCAGCCCATGGAACCCATACCGCCGCACGCCCTTTTCGTAATAGCTGCGCGGCAATGCGAACGTGTCGTTCACGAACGGGTGGTTGCGGTGAAACGCGGTGTCGAAACAGGCGATATTGGGCACCCCCGGAAACGCATCGACTGCGGCGCGCACGCCTGCAAGGTTATGCGGCTGGTGCAGCGGCGCGAAGGGGGCCAGCTGCGCCAGTTCTTTCATCAGCGCCTCGGTCAGCCGGATCGGGGCGGCATGGTTCACCCCGCCATGCACGACACGGTGCCCCACCGCCACGACCTCGAGCCCGGGGAAATCGGCCTCGAACACCTCGAGCGCGGTCTTCAGCGCCGCGCCGTTGGTGGCGAAGGCCGCAGGTGCGGTGTCCGGCATCGGCAGGTCGCGCCCGGCGGCATCGCGAATTTTCATCGCCGCCTCGCGCCGCCCGATCCGGTCAACGTGGCCCATCGCCAGGGTTTCCAGGTTTTCGTCGAACAGCCCCATCTTGAGAGAGGAGCTGCCCGAGTTCAGTGTCAGGATCGCGCGGGTCATTTTTTGCCCCCGTTCACCCGGTTGTGGTGGATCGCCGCCACCGCCGCCGAGGCCAGACGTGCCATCGAGCTGTCGGAACGCGAGTTCAGGATCACCGGGACACTGGCGCCCAGCACCAGACCGGCACCTTCGGCATGGCTGATATAAGCCAGTTGTTTGGCCAGCATATTGCCCGCGTCAATGCCCGGAACCACCAGAACCTCGGCATGACCGGCGACTTCGCCGCGCAGGCCCTTGGTGCGCGCGGCACCTATATCGACCGCGTTATCCATTGCCAGCGGGCCATCCACCACACCGCCCTTGATCTGCCCGCGCTCGGCCATTTTCGACAGCAGCGCCGCGTCAATCGACGAGGGGATCGCCGGGTTCACCGTTTCCACCGCCGACAGAACGCCGACCTTGGGCACCGCGATACCGATGGAAATCGCCAGATCAATTGCGTTTTGCACGATGTCCATCTTGGTTTCCAGATCCGGCGCGATGTTGATCGCCGCATCGGTCACCAGCAGCGGATGGCTGACGCCGGGCACGTCCATCACGAAGATATGGGTGAACCGGCGCCCGATCCGCAACCCGGTCACCTTGTCGAGCATCGGCTTAAGCAGATCATCGGTGTGCAGATGGCCCTTCATGATCGCCTGCGCCCGGCCCTGATGCACCAGATCCACCGCGATCCGCGCCGCTTCGCGCGCGCTCAGCGCCGGAATCAGTTCATAGCCCTCCAGCGATTTCCCCACGTCTTTCGCCGCTTGCGCGATCTTGTCCGGGTGGCCGATCAGGATCGGCGTAATGATGCCATGCTCGGCCGCGATCAGGGCCCCATCCAGCGCATGATCCGCTTCGGGGCAGACAATCGCGGTATTCAACGAGGGCAGTTTCTCGGCCTGTTCCAGCAACGCCTCGAAATGCCGGTGGCGTTGGGAAATCAGCCCCGGCACCTCCAGCGCGTCAAAGCGCATGTGCCGTTTGGGCGCCTCGACCTCGGCGGTGCCTTCGACGATCAGCGCATCATCCCCCACGCGCCGCACCTCGGCCGACAGACGCACCACATTATTGGGCAGCTTTTCGGTCACCGTGACCCGCGCGCAAATCTCTTCGCCGGCCTTGGCGCGGGCATGGAACACCAGACTTTGCGCCCGATAGAGCGTGCCCGGACCCGGCAAAACATTGCCCAGGACCGCCGTAATCAGCGCGGCCACATACATCCCCGGGGCGACGGCCTCCCGTACGCCATCCCCATCGCCGTCCTCTGCCGCCAAATGGACGGGATTGTGGTTCCCCGACGCCGCGGCAAACACATAGAAATCATCGGCGGTGCAAAGACGTTTCAGTTCTGCACTCATTCCCGGTTGCAGCTCCTCCCACATCCGGTTTTCGAAAATCATCTGAATACTCCTTAGTTTCTACGGATCAGCGCATCATCTGTGGCACTGTTCCATGAAGGGTCCATAAAGCACATGCGCATTTGCAACCTTGATTAGCAACAAGTCGCCGGAATTACCTGCGGCTCTTTTCCCTGCCGCAACAAGCGCCTAGAACTTGGGCAAACCGATGGAGACACCAATGGCTCATGAACAGGCACTTGCCGAACTTGCCAGCTTGCTGGGGGCGCGGCTGAGCCGCACGCAGGCCGAACGCGATTTGCACGGCCAGTCCGAAACCTGGTTCGCGCCGACGCCCCCCGATGCGGTGGCCTGGCCCGAAACCACCGCCGAGGTCAGCGCCATCGTCAAGATCTGCGCGGCGCATCATATGCCCTTGGTGGCATGGGGAACGGGGACCTCGCTGGAAGGCCACGCGCTGGCCTCGCAGGGCGGATTGTGCCTGAATACCAGCCGGATGAACGCGGTGCTTGATGTGCTCGCCGACGACCGTCTGGTGGTGGTGCAGCCCGGCGTTACCCGCGAGGCACTGAACCACGATCTGCGTGCCACGGGGTTGTTCTTTCCCGTCGATCCGGGCGCGAACGCCAGCCTCGGCGGCATGGCGGCCACGCGCGCCTCGGGCACCACGACGGTGCGCTATGGCTCGATGCGTGATAATGTCGCAGCGCTCGAGGTCGTTCTGGCCGATGGCCGGATCATTCGCACCGGATCGCGGGCGGCGAAATCGGCCAGCGGCTATGACCTGACCGCGCTGTTGCTGGGGTCCGAGGGCACGCTGGGCATCATCACCGAACTGACCCTGCGCCTGCATGGCCAACCCGAGGCGGTCAGCTCTGCCGTCTGCGCCTTCGACACGCTGGAGGCTGCGGTGGACACCGTGCAGATGACGATCCAGATGGGCATTCCGATGGCCCGGATCGAATTCGTCGACGAAACCGTGGCACAGGTCTTCAACGCAGCGAATGATGCGCATATGCCCGAAAAGCCGCATCTGTTGATCGAGTTCCACGGCTCGGAGGCGGGCGTGGCCGAGGACAGCCGTCGCTTCGGCGAGGTGGTGGCCGAAATGGGCGGCGCCGATTTCCAATGGGCGACCAGCACCGAAGACCGCAACCGGCTGTGGAAAATGCGTCACGCCGCCTATACCGCCTGCCTCGCGGCACGACCCGGCTGCATGGGATTGGTCACCGATATCTGTGTGCCGATCTCGCGACTGGCCGAGGCGGTGGCCGAAACCCGCGCCGATATTGCCGCGGCCGACCTGACCGGACCGATCCTGGGCCATGTTGGAGATGGCAATTTCCACGCAATCCTGTTGCTGGACCGCGACGACGCCGATGAGTTCAAACGCGCCAAGCAGGTGGCAAGGAAAATGGCCGAGCGCGCGCTGGCGATGGGCGGCACGATCACCGGCGAACATGGCATCGGGCTGGGCAAGCGCGGATTGATGGCCGCCGAACACGGGGCGGGTTGGCAGGTGATGGGGGCGATCAAGGCCGCCCTGGACCCGCAAGGCATCCTGAACCCCGGCAAACTGGTGCCGCAACCCGGAGAGGGCACATGACACTGAACGATCCTGCTGATCTGCCGCGCGCCTTTGCCGTGGCCTGGGGCGCACATGACGCCCGCGCGCTGGCCGCGTTTTTTGCCGAAGACGCCGATTTCCTAAGCCTGACCGGTGGCATGGCCGAAGGCCGCGCGGAAATTGCCGAGGTACTGGCGGGTGAACTGGCGGGCGCTTTTGCCCGCGCGCGTCTGGTCACCGGAAAAACCCGGATCCGCCCTGTCGGCGCAGAAGCCTGCGTGCTGATCCAGCGCTTCGTCCTGACCGGGATCGTGCATGCCGACGGCTCGGACGCGGGACGGATCGGCGCGGTATTTTGCGCCACGCTAGCGCTGACCACCGGGGGCTGGCAAATCGTCGCGGCGCAATTCGTGGTCGAGGCCTAAGGGAGCGCTGCCCTCCGGGCTACGCCCTCCCCCCGGGATATTTCAGCCAACTCGACAGGCCTTCGACTTGGACGAAATATCCTGGGGTGAATTCGGCGCAGCCGAAGAGGGGCAAGGCCCCTGCACCCTTAGCCTGCCAGCAGTTCGTCGGCAGCCGCGCGGGCGGCGGCGGTGATTTCCGCGCCCGAAATCATCCGGGCGATTTCGTCACGGCGCTCGGGCGCACTGAGCGCCACGACTTCCGAAGTGGTCATGCCGTCCGCGACCGATTTTTGCACCCGGAAATGATGTCCGCCGCGCGCCGCGACCTGCGGGCTGTGGGTGACGACCAGAACCTGCGCGCCACCGGCCAGCCGCGCCAGGCGCCGCCCGACCGCATCGGCGGTAGCGCCACCGACACCGCGGTCGATTTCGTCGAAAATCAGCACCAGCGCATCGGCGCCCCGCGCAAGCACCACCTTCAGCGCCAGCAGGAACCGTGACAATTCTCCCCCCGAGGCGATCTTGTTCAAAGGGCCAGACGGCGCACCTGGATTGGTGGCCACGGTAAAGGCCACGCCGTCCACGCCGTCGGGCCCCGGTTCGCCCCCGGTGATCTGGGTCGCAAAGACCGCGCGTTCCATCTTCAACGGCGCCAGTTCCGCCGCCATCGCAGTATCGAGCCGACCAGCGGCCTCGTGTCGTGCCGCGCTGAGCGTGGCGGCGGCGGCGGTGAAGGCGGCCTCGGCCTGGGTCAGCGCGGCACGCAATGCCGCGATATTTCCTTCGCCCGCATCCAGCGCCGTCAGGCGCGCGCGCAACCCCTCGGCAAAACCGCCCAGATCGTCAGGCAGCACGCCATGCTTGCGCGCCAGCGCCCGGATCGCGAACAGCCGCTCTTCGCAGGCCTCCAGCGCGCGCGGATCGAAACTGAGGGCATCCAGCGCGGTCTCGACGCCCTGCGCCGCCTCGCCCAATTCGATCAACGCGCGTTCCAGCGCGGTCAGCGGTGCATCCAGCCGCCCCTCGGCCCGATCTGCCGCGCCTTGCAGCCAGCGGTCGGCATCGCGCATCGCACCTTCGGCGCCTTCGGGACCAAGCGCCTGCAACGCGCGCGTCACATCGCTGCGAATACGTTCGGCGCCCTGCATCAACCGGCGTTCGGCATCCAAAGACGCCTCTTCTCCGGGCTTGGGGTCCAGCGCATCCAGCTCCGCTACTGCGTGACGCAGAAATTCCTCTTCGCTTTTCACCGCATCCAGCGCCGCGCGGGCCTTGGCCAGCGCTTTCAGCGCCGCAGTGCGGTCAGCCCAGGTGCGGCGTGTCGCGTCCAGCAACGCGGGGTGATCGGCGAACGCATCCAGCAGCGCCCGGTGACCACGTGCATTCAGCAAGCCACCATCGTCTTGCTGACCGTGCAGTTCAACCAGCGTCGCCGACAGCGCGCGCAGCACGTCGCCCGAGGCGCGGCGGTCGTTGATATAGGCGGTCTTGCGCCCGTCGGCGGCATTGGTGCGGCGCAAGATCAGTTCGGACCCGCCGGGCAGCCCGGCCTCGGCCAGCAGCCCATGCGCAGGATGGCCCGCAGGCAGATCGAAGACCGCGGTGACCTCGCCCTGATCAGCACCACGCCGGACCAGTTCGGCCCGCCCGCGCCACCCCAGCACAAACCCCAGACAATCAAGCAAGATAGACTTGCCCGCCCCGGTTTCGCCGGTCAGCACGTTCAGGCCCGGCTGGAACTCAAGCTCCAGCCGGTCAATGATCAGCATATCGCGAATTTCAAGCGTGCGCAGCATGGCGTCCAATCCCGTGGGCACCGGCCCCGCTTAGAGCCACTCGCCCTTGATCACCTGACGGTAAATTTTCGTCAGCCAGTTGTTGCCTTTGGATTCAGGCTTCAACCCCTGTTTTTTCAACAGAGCATAGGCATCGTCGTAGAACGGCGAAGACTGGAAGTTATGGCCCAGAATTGCCGCCGCCGTCTGTGCCTCGTCGGTGATACCAAGCGCCAGATAGGCCTCGGTCAACCGCATCAGCGCCTCGGGCGTGTGGGCGGTGGTCTGGAACTGCTCGACCACCACGCGGAAGCGGTTGATCGCGGCAGTATAATGACCCTGCTTGAGGTAATACCGCCCGATTTCCATTTCCTTGGCCGCGAGGTGATCAAAAGCCAGGTCGAATTTCAGCATCGCCGAGCGCGCATAATCGCTGTCGGGGTATTGTTCGATCACATCGCGCAGCGCTTGCAGCGCCTGGAAAGTCAGGCCCTGATCGCGGCCAACCTCGTCGATCTGGTCGTAATAGCTGAGTGCCAGCAGGTATTTCGCATAGGCCGCGTCTTCATCCCCGGGATAGGTGTCGATGAAGCGCTGCGCCGAGGCGCGAGCGGATTCGTAGTCACGGGCCTTGTGCTGGGCAAAGGCCTCCATGATCAGGGCGCGTTTGGCCCATTCGGAATAAGGATACAGCCGTTCAACTTCCGAGAAGTAATACAGCGCCTGCTCCGGCTTGCGCGGGCTGCTGACTTCCAGCTCGTATTCACCGCGCTTGTAAATCTCTTCTGCGGTGAAGTTGTCTAACTGCGGTTTTTTACTGCCGCCACTGCTGCAGGCCGCGAGAGTCGCCACCAGCACAAGACTTTTGAGCCCTAAAGCCGCTGATCTGCCGCGCGCCATGCCCTGCCCTATCCCAATTCTGCCCGGGCTTCCGCGCCCGGTGCAACGTCCGTTCCACCCCGATGGGCGGCTGCTTCGCCCGTCCTAGCACAGAAAAATCCGGGGCGCAAAACGCCTTTCGCTGCTTTGAACCGGGTTTAACTGTCGCGCCCTTTAACGGGCCGCCACCGAGGGGCGGCATACGCCCGCGCCCGGCAGGCTATAGGCCTGCGCCGGCGTGCAGGCCTGCCATTCCCAGGCACTGTCATCGGCGAACAGGGCGCGCAGCAGACGGTTGGTCATCGC
Source organism: Paracoccaceae bacterium (assembly GCA_028749255.1). Taxonomy (GTDB): domain Bacteria; phylum Pseudomonadota; class Alphaproteobacteria; order Rhodobacterales; family Rhodobacteraceae; genus Rhodobacter. The sequence continues at coordinate 18,541 of JAQTYE010000039.1, forward strand.
ATGCCCGGCGCGGTTGCCGGTATACCGGCCCAGAATCGGTGCCCCCGCCAGCGCCAGATCCCCCAGCGCATCCAGCATCTTGTGGCGCACGGCTTCATCGGCATGACGCAGGCCACCGGGCGACAGCACCTTGTCGCCATCAACGACGACGGCGTTTTCATAGGTGCCACCCAGCGCCAAACCATTGGCGCGCATATACTCCACATCGGCTTGGCGGCAGAAGGTGCGGCTGTCCATCAACTCACGCACAAAGGCGCCGTTGGCCATATTCAGACGTTTTTCCTGCTTGCCGATCGCGGCGTCGGTGAAGTCGATGGCAAAGTCGATTTCCAGCGCGGGCGCGGGTTCCAGACGGGCCACCGCCTCACCCTCGCGCACTTCTACGGGTTTCAGCACGCGGATCGCGCGCAACGCCCCGCCCAAAGTCCGCAGGCCAGCCGCGCGCATGCCGCGCACGAAGGGGGCAGACGAACCATCCAGGATCGGCACTTCGGGACCGTCGATTTCGATCAGCGCATTGTGAACGCCGACGCCCGTCAACGCCGCCATGATATGTTCGATGGTCGAGACCGAAACGCCATCGGCATTCTCGATCAGCGTGCACAGTTTTGACGGCGTCACATGATTCCACAGCGCGGGAATCCGCGGGTTCACACCGTGCACATCGGTGCGGCGAAAGACAATTCCGTGATCAGAGGGGGCAGGATGAACGGTCATGCGCACCGGGGCGCCGGAATGCAGGCCCACGTCGTTGAAAGTAACCGATGATCCAAGAGTCGTTTGCACGCCCATACCCTTTCTTTACACGGCCCCTGCCCGATCCTGATTTTGGTAACGGGATGTTAACCATTTCAGCATCATGCTGGGTCCGCAGCATCAGTTAGGCAAGCGCGGCGCGCATCACAACTCACTCTTTGTAACGGACTGAAACAAAAGCCGCATGCCGCGGCAAGTCCTCGCCTAACCGCAGACAACCCCTTGGAAACAAAAGAAAAAGGGCCGGGTTTCCCCAGCCCTTCGAATTGCTTTTGTGAACCCCTTAGTTCGCTTGCCGACGCAGGAAAGCCGGAATTTCGATCCGATCCTGATCGGCATCGGCTTCGTCCTCATAGACCTGATGCTGCGGTGCGGCAGCGCGCGGCTGTGCGGCGGCCGGGGCATGACCCGCGGCTTCGGCGTGACCAGTCATCCGGTTGATCAGCGAATTGATGCCAAAGCGCGGCTTTTCGGCCTGCGGCTGCGGGGCAGCAGACGGGCGCTGCGCGGCCATCGGCTGGGCAACCGGGCGTTGCTGCTGTGCAGTGGCCGGGGCCTTGCTGACGGCGGCCTGCAGGCGCGCCAGCGCCTCGGGCGAGGGCGTGCCGGGCGCGCGCGGACGCGGCGCCACGAAGGCACCGGCCTCTTCATCGACATGCACGTCGCGCGCGGCAGGGCGCGGTTGATAGGCGGGCGGCGGCAGATCGTCGGCGGCCTGCTGCACCGGCGCCTGATAGGCGGGCTGCGGTGCGGGCGCGTCAAACAAGCTGCGCTCAGCGGCAGCGGGCTGCGGTGCTGCGGCTTGCTGGTGCGTCGGTTGCTGCGGCGCGGCCTGCGCCATCACCGGCTGGGCCGAGGTCACGGTCAGCGCGGGCTTGGGCGCTTCGACCGGTTTCAGCGGTTCGGCCAGCGAACGGCGCGGCACCGGCAGTTCGGCACTGGCGGGCGCGGCGTCGATGCCGGTCGCCACGACCGAAACGCGCATCATGCCTTCCATGCTCGGATCAAGGGTCGAACCAACGATGATGTTTGCTTCCGGGTCCACCTCTTCACGGATCCGGTTCGCGGCTTCGTCCAGTTCGAACAGGGTCAGATCATAGCCGCCGGTGATGTTGATCAGCACGCCTTTGGCACCGCGCAGGCTGATTTCATCCAGCAGCGGGTTGGCAATGGCCTTTTCAGCGGCCTGCACGGCGCGGTCGTCGCCCTGCGCTTCGCCGGTGCCCATCATCGCCTTGCCCATCTCGTCCATGACAGCGCGCACATCCGCGAAGTCGAGGTTGATCAGGCCGGGGCGCACCATCAGGTCGGTCACCCCTTTGACGCCCTGATACAGCACGTCATCAGCCATCGCGAAGGCTTCGGTGAAGGTGGTCTTTTCATTCGCCAGGCGGAACAGGTTCTGGTTCGGAATGATGATCAGCGTATCGACAACCTTTTGCAGCGCCTCGATGCCCTCATCGGCCTGACGCATACGCTTGGAGCCTTCGAACTGGAACGGCTTGGTCACGACGCCGACGGTCAGCACGCCCAACTCACGCGCGGCTTGCGCGATGATCGGCGCGGCGCCGGTGCCGGTGCCGCCGCCCATACCAGCGGTGATGAAGCACATATGCGCGCCCGCCAGATGATCGACGATTTCTTCGATGGTCTCTTCGGCAGCGGCGGCACCGACCGACGGACGCGCCCCCGCGCCCAAACCTTCGGTGACCTTGACGCCCATCTGGATGCGAGCCTGCGATTTCGACTGCTGCAGCGCCTGCGCATCGGTGTTCGCCACGACGAACTCGACGCCTTCCAGCGCCTGCTCGATCATGTTGTTGACCGCATTGCCCCCGGCCCCGCCAACGCCGAACACGGTGATCCGCGGCTTGAGCTCTTCGTGATCCGACATCATCAGATTCAAGGTCATTGGTTTCCGCCTGTGTTTTTTGAACGGCCCTGTCCCGGCCGAATACCCCGAAATTAGGCCGATTCTACCTGTGAATCCCGAGAACGTCACCTAAAAAACACAGGTCTCACACAAAATATGGCGATGGGATTACCGCAGTCAGCGGCATTTCGCGCATGCGCCATCATCTGGTGGAAACGAATCGGGCCACACTTAGCCCTAGCGTTTACCAGTTATCGCGAAACCAGCGGACCGCGCGTTTGAACGACCGCCCGCCCAACCGTTCAGCCGGGATCTCGAAATCCCACCATTCGTCCTGCGGATGGGCGGCAAACAGCGCCAGCCCGACGACACTGGCAAAGCCCGCGCCTGTCGCGGCCTGCGGCAGGCCCTGCACCCGCAGCGGCCGCCCCAGGCGCACATTCTGCCCCAAAATCCGCGCCGCCAGCCCGTCCAGCCCGGGGATCTGGCTGGCCCCGCCAGTCAGCACGATCTGCTGACTGGGCAGATGTTCAAACCCCGCCGCATCCAGCAGCGCACGCACATCTTCCAGAATTTCCTCGACCCGCGGGCGCATGATGCCGATCAGCTCGGCGCGGCTGACCTGACGACGATCTTTTTCCCAATCGCCGGAATTGCCCGCCAGCTCGATCCGCTCGCGGTCATCCATCCCGGTGGCATGCACACCACCGTGGAATGTCTTGATCCGCTCGGCCACGGCCATCGGCACCTGCAACCCCGCCGCGATGTCGCGGGTGACGTTGTCGCCGCCCAGCCGCACCGCATCCGAAAAAATCATGTGCTTTTTCATGAACACCGAGACGCCGGTCGCACCGCCGCCCATGTCGATGCAGGCCGCACCCAATTCCTGCTCGTCCTCGACCAGGCTGGAAATCCCCGAGACATAAGCCGAGCTGGCAATCCCGGCGAGTTCAAGGTCACAACGCCGGATGCAATAAACCAGGTTCTGGATCGCCGTCGCCTCGACCGTCAGCAGATGCATATCGACCGCCAGCCGCTTGCCGACATGGCCGCGCGGATCGCCCAGGCCCGAACGATGATCCAGCGCGAAGTTCACCGGATGGGCGTGCAGCACCTCGCGCCCCTGCCCCACCGGCGGCATTTCGCAGCTTGCCAACACCCGCGCGACATCCTGCTCATCAACGTGATTGCCCTGCACCTCGGTCTCGCCATCCAGCCCGTAAGACCGCGGCTCAGCCCCCGCGAAACAGGCGATGACGTGATCAACGCGGGTATTGGCCATCTTCTGCGCCGCCTGCACTGCGGTGCGAATGGCGCGCTCGGTCTCGGCCATGGCGTCGATTTCGCCAAACCGCACCCCGCGCGAACGGGTCGTGGCCGCACCGATCACCCGGAACGCGGATTGCCCGGCCAGTGGGCCCACATTTTCTTCGGCCAGCGCCTCGCCCCCGTCAAATCGCAATACCAGACAGGCGATTTTAGAGGTGCCGATATCCAGCAGCGCAATCACGCCCCGCTGCATCGCCGCCTTGCGCATGTGTCGCATCGCCCGTTGGGCCTGATAAAGATCGGTCATGGGCCAGCCTTCGCTTTGGTCGTTTGCCCCGAGGGCGCATGCAACGCCTCGAGCGCGTGATCTGACAGACGGATCGTCGGACGGTCCTGATTACGCAGATCGAGATGAGTGAAATCGCGGTCGAGCAGGTCTTCGGCAGCATCCAGCGCCAGCGTGCGTTCGACCGCGCGCACCGGGTTTGTCTCGGGCAGCATGATCCGCTGATCGCGATCCAGCACCAGATCCCAGCGCCGCGCGCCGACCCGCACCAACCCGCGCGCGCGCGGCAAGATCGGCCCAGCGGCCGCCAGAATCTCCAGCGCCTCGGGCACGGCGTTTTCGGCGCCTTCGCCCGCGATCAACGGCAGATCGGCCCGCGCCTCGCGTGCCAGCAGCGTGGCGACACGGTGCCCGGTGGCATCCAGCATCTCGATCCCGGTTTCGGTGCGCCACAAAACGGCGGGCACCCGTTCGGTCACCTGCGCCTCCAGCATCCCGCCGGGGCGGATCACCAGACTGACATCGGCCACAGCGTCCAGCCGCCCGATCATCGCGCGATAATCTTTCAGGTCGATCGCAAAGCTTGATGCCGGCAACCGCACCGGCAGCATCGCACGGATCGCGGCATCCACCTCGGGCGAGGCGCCTTCGATCTTCAGCAGGCTGACCATGAATTCAGGGCGGTTCTGCACCGCGGCCTTAACATCTTCATAGCGTTGGATCAGATCGGCGCGACGGCCATCGTCGCCAAGCCACAGCCCCAGCCCCAGCACCACGATAAAAACCGGCACGCCGATCCGCGTCAATGCGCGCACCACCGGCGTCAGCCACAGCCGTTGCAGCCGGAATGCCAGCCGCGACGGCGCCGGGTCGCGCCGCAACCCGCCCGTGCGCGGTTGCACCAGTGTCTGGCGCTGCCCCGGTTGCAAATAACGCGGCTCGGCGCTCAGCGGTCGCATGAGGCATCCTCCACGATCCAGGCGCAGAGTTCAGGGAAGGACAGTCCCACGATGCCCGCCTGTTCGGGCGACAGCGACGTCGGCGTCATTCCCGGCTGGGTGTTGGTTTCCAGCAAGATCAACCCGTCCAGCCCGCGCGTGTCATCCCAGCGGAAATCGGTGCGCGACAACCCCCGGCACCCCAGCGCCCGATGCGCACGCAGCGCATAATCCAGGCAGGCTGCGGTGATATCATCGGGCAGTTGCGCGGGGCAAACATGGCTGGACCCGCCGACGGTGTATTTCGCGGCATAGTCATACCAGCCCGAGGTCACGATCTCGGTCACACACAACGCCCGGTCATCCAACACGGAGCAGGTCAGTTCACGCCCCGGGGCATAGGTTTCGACCATCACCACATCTGGCATCGCGTCCGACAACTGCGGCGGCGCATTGGCGCCATCGGTGACGATATAGACGCCGACCGACGAGCCTTCGCTATTCGGTTTCACGACATAGGGCGCGGGCAGCACATGACCGGCCATCACCTCGGCCTTGCTGGCCAGCA
>JAQTYE010000040.1 GCA_028749255.1 Paracoccaceae bacterium
TGTTTGAAGGCGTGCGCGATGCGTTCGACCCCCGAAAGGTGTTCAAATGAGCGCGGTTCTGAACGTCACCGATCTGCATATTTCATTCCGGCAGGACGGCCAGATCATCCCTGCCGTGAAGGGTGTCAGCTTCACCGTGAACAAGGGGGAAACCGTGGCGCTGGTCGGCGAAAGCGGATCGGGCAAATCGGTCACCGCGCTGTCCACCGTGGCGCTGCTGGGGTCGAACGCGATCCTGCAAGGCTCGGTCACCTATGACGGGCGAGAGATGATCGGCGCGCCCGAGCCCGACCTGCGCGCGGTGCGTGGCAATGACATCAGTTTCATCTTTCAGGAACCGATGACCTCGCTCAACCCGCTGCACACGATCGAGCGACAGATCGGCGAAAGCCTGGGGCTGCATCAGGGCCTGAGCGGTGACGCCGCCCGCGCCCGGATCATCGAGCTGCTGGACAAGGTTGGCATCCAGAACCCCGAAACCCGGCTGGCCGATTACCCGCATCAGCTGTCGGGCGGGCAACGCCAACGGGTGATGATCGCGATGGCGCTGGCCAATGGGCCCGAACTGCTGATCGCGGATGAACCCACGACCGCGCTGGATGTGACGATTCAGGCGCAGATCCTGGAATTGCTGGCCGATCTGAAACGCGATCTGGGGATGAGCCTGTTGTTCATCAGCCACGATCTGGGCGTGGTGCGGCGCATCGCCGACCGGGTCTGCGTGATGCAGAACGGCGAGATCGTCGAACAAGGCCCGGCAGAACAGATTTTTGCCAACCCGCAGCACCCCTATACCCGCAAACTGCTGGCCGCCGAACCCAAGGGCCGCGCGGATCCGGTGGCGGCGGATGCGCCCGAACTGGTGCGCACCGAAGATCTGCGGATCTGGTTTCCGGTGCAGCGCGGTTTGCTGCGCAAGGTGGTGGGGCATGTCAAGGCGGTCAATGCCGCTTCGCTGTCGGTTCGGGCGGGGGAAACCCTTGGTATCGTTGGCGAAAGCGGGTCTGGCAAGACCACGCTGGCGCTGGCGATCATGCGGCTGATCGCCTCTGAAGGGCCGATTTTCTACGAGGGCTGTGATATTTCGAAATGGTCGGCGCGCGACCTGCGCCGCCTGCGCCGTGACATGCAGATCGTCTTTCAGGACCCGTTCGGCAGCCTCAGCCCGCGCATGACGATCGAGCAGATCATCGGCGAGGGCCTGACCGTGCATGGCGTCGATCCGGGGCGCAACCGCCGCGATATGGTGGCCGAGATCATGGTCGAAGTCGGGCTCGATCCCGCCGCGATGGCCCGCTATCCGCATGAATTTTCAGGTGGCCAGCGCCAGCGCATCGCGATTGCGCGCGCGATGATCCTGCGACCCAAGGTGGTGGTGCTGGACGAACCGACCTCGGCGCTGGATATGACGGTGCAGGTGCAGATCGTCGATCTGCTGCGCGATCTGCAGCGCCGCCACGGGCTGGCCTATCTGTTCATCAGCCACGATCTGCGGGTGGTGCGGGCGCTGGCGCATAAGGTGATGGTGATGAAGCGCGGCGATGTGGTCGAGGCAGGCCCGGCCGAGCAGATCTTCACCGCGCCGCAGACCGACTACACCCGCGCCCTGCTGAGTGCGGCGCTGGGGGGAACCGTTGGAAAATCCTTTTCGTGCATCAGAATGTTCCCGGCCAGTTCCCGCATCTGGCCCCGGCGCGGGAGGCGCGCGGCCATCAGGTGATGGCGCTGACCGCCGAAACCAACCAGCGGCCCTCGCCGGTGAAGGTGATGAAATACCGCAAACCCGCCGAGGTCAGTATCGAGCCGCGGCTGAGCCGCCTTTACGCCGAATGCAGTGAGCGCGGGCTGAAAGCGGCGCTGGCCGCGCGTCAGATGCGCGATACGCTGGGGTATGTGCCCGATGTGATTTTCGGCCATTCCGGCTGGGGCGAGACGCTGTTCCTGCGGGAAATCTGGCCCGAGGCGAAGCTGCTCGTCTACGCTGAACTGATGTATCGCACCACCGGGCTTGATACTGATTTCGACCCGGAATTCGCCCGTCCCGCGCTGGAAAGCCGGATTTCGACCACCGCGCGCGCGGCGCATCTGATCCAGGCGATGGTGCAGGCCGATGCGGGGCTGTCGCCCACCGAATTCCAGGCCGCGACCTTCCCGCCCGAACTGCGCGCGAAAATCACCGTCTGCCATGACGGGGTGAATACAGACATCGTTCGCCCGAACCCGCAGGCGCGGCTGGATATTCCCGGCACCACGCTCAGCTTCCGTCCGGGCGACGAGGTGATCAGCTTCGTCAACCGCTCGCTTGAACCCTACCGCGGGTATCACAGTTTCATGCGTGCGCTGCCCGATGTGCTGGCCGCGCGCCCGAATGCCCATGTGGTGATTGTCGGCGACGAAGGCCAAAGCTACGGCGCGCCACCCAAGGGTGACAAAAGCTGGAAGCAGATCTTTCTGGACGAGGTGCGTGATCGGCTGGATCTGAACCGCGTGCATTTTCTGGGGCGCGTGCCCTATCCGACCTTCCTGAGCCTTTTGCAGGTCAGCCGGGTGCATGCCTATCTGACCTACCCCTTTGTGCTCAGCTGGTCGTTGATGGAGGCGATGGCGGCGGGGTGTCATGTCGTGGCCTCGGACACCGCCCCGGTGCGCGAGGTGATCCGCCCGGGCGCAAACGGCCAGTTGGTGGATTTCTTCGACATCCCCGCCTGGTCGGCAAAACTGACCGAGGCGCTGGCAGACCCTGATAAATTCATCTCCCTGCGCCGCACCGCGCGGCACGACATCATCGCGCATTACGATCTGCACAGCCATTGCCTGCCGCAGTTGATTGACTTTGTGGAAAACGCCGGGCGCCCGGCCTGAGCGCGCGCCCCATGCGGCGGTGGATATTTTTGCTGTGTTGAAGGCCCTTCGTTGCAACAAAGCGAAAATATCCCCGCCGGAGGCTCCGACGGGGACGGTATGGAATGCGACCGGGCAGGGGCCTCAGATCGCCGAGCTGTGGCCCGATTTTGACAGATCGTAGGTGTCGAAATGCCGGGCGATCATCCGCGTCAGCGGACGGCCCTTTTCGGGGATCTCCAGCCCTTCGGTGGTGACCTGCACCATATCCTCGAACTTCGCCGCGCATTGAGCGAACATTGTCGCCAGATCGGTGGTTTTCGCCCCGAAATCACGCACCAGCTCGTCGGTCGAGACCTTGAAATCGCACATCAGGGCTTCGATCAGCCGGGCCCGCAACCTGTCGTCCGCACTGAAGACATGGCCGCGAGAGGTCGAGAAACGACCCTCGCGGATCGCGCCGGTATGGGCACCGGTGGCCGGGGCGTTTTGCGCATAGCCCTGCGGGAAGCGCGAGATCGAGCTTGCACCCATCCCCACCAGTGCCGTGGCCTGATCGTCGGTATAGCCTTGGAAATTGCGCCGCAGCTGACCGGCCTTCAGCGCCTTCGACAGCCCGTCGGTGGGCAGCGCGAAATGGTCGATGCCGATTTCATCATAGCCATCGGCCACGAACAGCTTGCGCGCCGTTTCAAACAGCGCCAGCCGTTCTTGCGGGGTCGGCAGGTGATCCGAGGGGATCAGCGTCTGCCGCCGCGCCATCCACGGCACATGCGCATAGCCATAAAGCGCCACGCGGTCAGGCCCGAGCGACAGCAGCTTTTGCACGCTTTCAGCGATCTTGCGATTGGTCTGATGTGGCAAGCCATACAAGATATCGGCGTTCAGGCTGGCCACGCCGCGCGCGCGGATCATATCGACGGCGGCACGGGTGATTTCATAGCTTTGATCACGGCCGATCACGCTTTGAATCTGCGGATCGAAATCCTGCACCCCGATCGAGGCACGGTTCATGCCGCTTTTGGCCAGCGCGTCCATTCGCGCATCGTCAATTTCATTCGGGTCGATTTCCACCGAGAATTCGGCGCCTTCGCCCATCGGCACGGCCTCGAACACCGCCGCCGCCACCCGGCGCATCATGTCGGCGGGCATCAAGGTGGGCGTGCCGCCGCCCCAATGCAGCCGCGACAGCGTCACCCCCGGGGCCAGCCGTGCACGCAGCATTTTCAGCTCGGCCAGCAGCACCTCGGAATAGGCGCGCACGGGTTCGTCGCTTTGCGTGCCCTGCGTGCGGCAGGCGCAAAACCAGCACAGCCGCCGGCAAAACGGCACATGCATGTAAAGGGAAATGCTGGACCCCGCCGGGATCGCCTCGATCCATTCGGCAAATTGCTGTGGCCCCACTTCGGTCGAGAAATGGGGAGCGGTGGGGTAGCTGGTATAGCGGGGAACCCGTGCATCGAAAAGCCCGAGCCGGGTGAGTTGCGATTCCTGTTTCATGCGCGTATCTTTAGCGATAGGACGCGCAACAGAATTTGACACAAATCAAGAAATGCAGATGGCTCACGACGACGTGCACCCGGTATCGCTGCAATGCGGAGACTGCCCGATCCGCCATCGTGCCGTTTGTGCGCGTTGTGAAACTGATGAACTCGAGCTGCTTGAAGAGATCAAATATTATCGCAGTTTCGAGGCGGGCCAGACGGTGATCTGGGCCGGTGACAAGATGGATTTTGTGGCCTCGGTGGTCACGGGCATCGCGACGTTAACCCAAACGCTTGAAGACGGGCGCACCCAGATGGTCGGGCTGTTGCTGCCGTCGGATTTTGTGGGCCGCCCGGGACGCGAGGCCGCAGCCTATAACGTCACCGCCACGACTGACATTCTGATGTGCTGTTTCCGGCGCAAACCGTTTGAAGAGATGATGGAGCGCACGCCCCATATCGCGCAGCGTTTGTTGCAGATGACGCTGGATGAACTGGATGCGGCGCGCGAATGGATGCTGCTTTTGGGCCGCAAGACCGCGCGTGAAAAAATCGCCTCGCTCTTGTCGATTGTGGCGCGGCGCGATGCCTCGATCAAGCTCCGCGCGCCGGCGGGGCGGATGACCTTCGATCTGCCGCTGACGCGCGAGGCGATGGCCGATTATCTGGGGCTGACGCTGGAAACCGTGTCGCGCCAGATTTCGGCGCTCAAACGCGATGGGGTGATCGAGCTGGAAGGCAAGCGCCACGTCACCGTGCCGAACATGGATCGGCTGATGGAAGAAGCGGGCGACGATTCGGACGGCGGCTTCCTGATCTGAGCGGATGGGGCCGCCGATGCGGACCTTCGGTCATTCGCTGCACAAGTTGCAGGTGGCGCCTTGGTCGGCCCCGAAACGCAGGCAGCGTTCATTTCTTCCCCCCCCGGAACGCTGTCGCTCAGGCAGGATCACTGCGGTGATCGACCTGGCGCCCGCGACCACACCTACAGAGGCACGGGTTTGCTGCAAGGTCATTGTGACCGGCAGAGCCTGGCCGCTCAGCTTGAACACCCTGATCAAGTAGATATTGATTTATTAGACTGAATCGTCTATTAATTCGCCTATGACCCAAACTGCCCCCCTTCAGCCTGCCAACCAGAAGCCCCGCCGTGGCCGTCCGCGCGGCGCGCCGGATGCGTCCGAGGCGCGCCAGAAGCTGATCCGCGCCGGTCTCGAGCACCTCACAGAAAAGGGGTATTCCTCGGTCGGGATCGACGAGATCCTCAAGGCGGCTGGTGTGCCCAAGGGCAGCTTCTACCACCACTTCCATGGCAAGGCCGATTTCGGCCTCGCGCTTGTCGCGGCCTACGACGCCTATTTTACCACGCAGATCGACCGGGCCTTTCTGGACGAAAAGCACGCGCCGCTCGACCGGCTCCGCATCTTCACCGAACGGGCCGAGGCGGGGATGGCGCGGCACGGGTTCCGCCGGGGGTGCCTTGTCGGCAATCTCGGGCAGGAAATGGGCGCGCTCCCGGACGAATTCCGCGCCGCGCTTACGGCCGTGCTGGAAGGCTGGCAGGCCCGCACGACGCGACTGCTGAGCCTGGCGCAGGCACAGGGCACGATCGTGCCGCATCACGACCCTTCGACCCTGGCCGAGACCTTCTGGATCGGCTGGGAGGGGGCCGTTCTGCGCGCCAAGCTAGAGCTGCGCCCCGATCCCCTGCGCCGCTTTGCGGACACCTTCCTCCGCCTGATCGAAACTGAGACTACAGACACCTGAAAGGATACGAAGATGAAGGCAATCCTGATCGAAAAGCCCGAGGAGACGCAAATCGTTTCGGTGAAAGACGTCCCGGACGCGCAGCTGCCCGAAGGCGACGTTCTGGTTGATGTCGCCTACTCGACCATGAACTACAAGGACGCCCTGGCGATCACCGGGGCCTCCCCTGTCGTGCGCCGGTTTCCGATGGTGCCCGGCATCGACTTCTCCGGCACCGTCGCCGAAAGCAGCCATCCTGATTTCAAACCCGGCGACCGGGTCGTGCTGAACGGTTGGGGCGTGGGCGAGACCCATTGGGGCGGGCTGGCCGAACGGGCCCGGGTCAAGGGCGACTGGCTCGTCCCGCTGCCCGCGGCGATTGATCTGCGCCAGGCGGCGGCGATCGGCACAGCGGGTTACACGGCGATGCTCTGCGTGTTGGCGCTGGAACGGCAGGGGGTAACGCCCGACAAGGGCGAGATCGTCGTCAGCGGCGCGGCGGGGGGCGTCGGCAGTGTCGCCACGGCCTTGCTTGCGGCCAGGGGCTATGAGGTTGTGGCGGTGACCGGTCGGCCTGCCGAGGCGGAGTATCTGCGCGGGCTCGGGGCGGCCTCGGTGATCGACCGCGCCGAACTGACCGGAAAGATCCGCCCGCTGGCCAAGGAACGCTGGGCCGGGGGGGTCGATGTCGCGGGTAGCACCGTGCTGGCGAATATGCTGTCGATGATGAAATATCGCGGTGTCGTCGCGACCTGCGGTCTGGCGGCAGGCATGGATCTGCCCGCCTCTGTCGCGCCCTTCATCCTGCGCGGCGTGACGCTTGCCGGGGTTGACAGCGTCATGTGCCCCAAGCCCGACCGGCTTGAGGCATGGTCGCGGCTGGCGCGCGATCTAGACCTTGGCAAGCTCGAGGAGATGATCACCGAGGTGCCCTTTGCCGAGGTGATCGACACCGCGCCGAAATTCCTCGACGGCGCCGTGCGTGGCCGTATCGTCGTTCCGATTACCGCGTGAGGCCCCCGAGGTGAGCGAAATGGACCAACATTCCGCAGCAGGCGCAGCGACGTTGCGCCTGCAGGACTGCCCCGGCTGGTATTACCTGCTGCGTGAATTCGATACGCTCTACCGACACGGGTCTGCAGGAGGGAGCCGGCTGATCCGCGCGCACCGCAAGCGCGTGCGGGATGCCCTGTCCTCGATCATCGACGCAAACCCCGAGCTCAGCCTGCGCCCTGCGGAAACCAAGCCGGTCACGGCCCATCTCTGCCGGGCGCTCGACCTTGGCGAGCGCGGCGCGGTGCAGGGGGTGACCCGTGCGCTGTCGCGGGTGACGGATCAGCTTACCTGGGAATACGGATACGAGAAGGTGCCCAAGGCGCTGGCACGGAAATATGCCTATTGCGAAATCCTGGGACCGCGCGGCCCTGTGCGGGCCGAGAAGCTGGTGCTGGGCTTCGTGCTTTTTGCGCCAAACACGACCTATCCTCAGCATAGTCACCATGAGATCGAGGAAAGCTACATCTCGGTCGCCGGGGCCTGGTCCGAGAATGACGCCGCCGTCCATGCATCCGGGTCGCTCATTCTGAACCGGCCGGGGCTTGAACACCGGATCACCACGGGCGAACTGGACCCCTGCCTTCTGGCCTACGCCTGGATCGGCCCCGAGGAGAGGCTGGTCTCTCCCGGCATGAAGCTCAGCACGACTCGGAAGGCGAGGGTCGCACAGGGCATATGATGCCGCCGCTAGTCAGGGTCGCGCACCCAACTGCGCATCCGGCCCAAGCCGGCCGGTCGAACGGCTGAGCGAGACACTCCGCAGCCGGCCTACCGCTACACCCGCGAGGAAGACGGGCTGCGTGTCGGCCGCTACTGGACCCACGAATATCAGCATTTTCCGATCCGTCACCGCTGCACGGTCGAACACCCGTTCTCCACGATCAAGGCCTGGAGGAGGCACACCCATTTCCTGACGCGGAGGCTAAAGAACGTCCGCAGCAAGATGGCGCCCAATGTTCTGGCCTGCCATCAGGCGGGTGGTCGCGCTGATCGGCGTTCAGTGCCGGATGCGGCCCGTTCCTGCCGGTCGAGGCGTCATGCTTGAACGGCGATTTTGGCGAAACGTTCGGTCAGGTTCATCTTCGCGTGAGAGACCGCTTGCTCCAGAGAGGTGCCGCGCGAGAGTGATGCAGCAATGCCGCTGGCAAGCTGGCAGCCTGTTCCGCGTAGTTTGACGGGGAAGCGGGGTGCAGTGAAGGTGTTCATCCGACCATCCGGGTGGTAAAGCCGATCATCAGAAGACGCGCTTTGTGCAGTATGCCCTCCTTTGACGAGCACCGCGCCGCAGCCGCGCGCAAAAAGCGTTTCGATGACCCGTTCTTCCTCTGCTGCCGGATCATGCCCAAGGGCCCTCGCCAGAATACCGAATTCTGGAAGGTTCGGGGTCAGAAGGGATGTGCGCGGCAAGAGCAGCTCCAGCATTGCGGCACGGCCGTCGGGGTCGAGCAATGCGTGGCCGGAGCTGGAGGCCAGAACCGGATCAAGCACGACGGGGGCGTTGGGAAGCGACCCGGCAATGGCCTCAACGATGGCCCGATTGCCCAGCATTCCGATTTTGACGGCGCCGATGGCGTCCTGAGCCGCAATTGCGATCTGCGCGGCAACGATATCGGGCGGAACGGGGTGAATCGCGGTGACTTTCCCATCGCTCTGCGCGGTGACTGCGGTCACCGCGACGCGATAGGAGACCTGCAGGTCATGGGCTGTGGCCGTATCCCTCAGAAGACCCGCGCCACCGCTCGAATCCATGCCACCTATGAAGAGTACCGGCGCGGTCATTCAGACAAGGCAAGGATGGCCACGGTATTGTCGGCCCGCCGCGCAAGATCTGTTGCGGCGCGCCAGGCTCGCAGGCCAGTGGCACAGCTGAACACGACACGCCGACCGGCTTCTGGTACAAAACCTGCCAAGGCGTCCGCAGTTATGCGTTGCGCCTGCCGCAGGGGCAGCTCGGGCGCTTCGCACGCGTCGCGGAGTTCGATGACGATGTCCCGCGATGTGATCTCCTCCCGCGCAAGCACTCTTGGCACAGGGGTTTCGGGCTCCCCCGCGGTGTCGAAACGAAAGGATGACAGCCGCCAACTCTGCATATCCACCGACATCAGCTGCCCCATCGGGCTGGGATTATGTTTGAGAAGAGCGGACAGAACCATCTGGGCCTGTATCGCCCCCAAGGTGGCGACAACCGGCCCCATGACCCCGCCACTGGCACAGGACTGCAGCGCGACGGGCAGGTCGGGAAAGACACTTCGGTAACTCGGCGCAGTGCCGCAAAACCCGCCGACATACCCCGTGCGCCCAAGCACGGATGCGCTGATGAGAGGCTTTCGCATCTCGTGGCACAGGTCTGACAGCGCATAGGTCACGGTGAATGAATCGGCCGCATCCACCACCACATCGGCATGGGATATTTCGGTGCGCGCGCGCGCCGGGTCGAGCCGCACCGCCAAAGGATCAATGCGGCAATCGGGGTTGAGCGCAGCCAGAGCTTTGGCTGCGGCATCGACCTTGGGATGGCCGATATCGGCCATCCGATAAAGAACCTGCCGATGCAGGTTGCTTTCCTCGACCCTGTCTGGGTCGACAATGTGCAGGCGACCGATGCCCGCGCCCGCCAGCAGGGGGAGCACGGTTGATCCGAGCCCCCCCGCCCCGACCACCAGGACATTGGCCGCATAAAGGAGTTCCTGCCCCTGCTGTCCGACCTCGGGCAGGCAGACTTGTCGCACATATCGGTTCATGCGGTTACCACCTTGTTGACGCGATCCATTCGAGGCAGCGGGCCTCTGGATCTGCGGCCTGCTGAATATCGGTCACCACCGCAGCGCTGTCGGCACCCGCGGCGAAGATCCCCGGAAGGCGTTCGGGGGTCAGCCCGCCAATGGCGACGAGCGGCGTGTTCCCGGCCTGCTGCTTCCAGCGGGTGATGCGCTCCAGCCCCTGTGGCGCCCATTTCATCTTCTTCAGAAGCGTCGGGTAGACCGGGCCGAGCGCAACATAGGCCGGGGCGAAAGACAATGCCCGGTCGAGTTCAGCTTCGTCATGGGTTGAAAGGCCGAACCGGACACCCGCTTGGCGAAGGGCGTCGAAATCGGCTCCCTCCATGTCTTCCTGCCCAAGATGCACGAAATCGCAGCCGAGGTCGCGCGCGATCTGCCAATGATCATTGATGATGAGTTGCGTCCCTTGCGCCGCGCAGACATCGCGGGCGCGCGCGATCTGGTGACGGATATCAGCTTCGACCCGGTCTTTGATGCGCAGCTGCACAAGCTTCACCCCGAGCGGCACCAGACGCTCAAGCTCGCGGACATCGCCGACGATCAGATAGAACCGCTCCATCACGCCAACTCCGCCATGCCAAAGATCGGGGTCGAGGGAAAAGCCATGTCGCGCCGGGGCATGAGGCCCGCATTATGGGCCATCCGCCCGGCCTCAACAGCCTGACCGAAGGCGCAGGCCATGGCGACGGGGTCGCGCGCCTTGGCGACCGCGGTATTCAGAAGCACGGCATCGAAGCCCATCTCCATTGCCTCGGCCGCTTGCGAGGGGGCACCTATCCCGGCGTCGATGATCAGCGGCACGCCTTTGAAATGCGCCCGCATCGCACGCAGCGCATCGCGGTGGCGTAGGCCCTGACCGGAGCCGATCGGTGCGCCCCAGGGCATCAGCACTTCGCAGCCCGCCTCAATGAGCTTCTCGCCAAGGATCAGATCCTCGGTCGTATAGGGAAAGACCTTGAAGCCGTCGGCGCAGAGCTCTTTTGCGGCTTCAACCAGCGCGAAAGGATCGGGTTGAAGCGTGTCGGCGTGGCCGATCACTTCAAGCTTGATCCATTCCGTGCGAAACAGTTCACGCGCCATCTGGGCGGTGGTTATGGCCTCCTGCGCACTGTGGCATCCTGCCGTGTTGGGCAATATCCGACAGCCGGTGGCGGCGATCAGCTCACGGAACCCCGCGCCGCCTGAGCCTTCGCGTCTGAGCGACACGGTGATCACCTCTGCCCCGGAAGCGGCAACGGCTTGGGCAAGGATCGCGGGCGAGGAATATTGCGCCGTGCCGAGCAGCAAGCGCGAAGTCAGCCCTGTACCATAGAGCATTTTCTTAGCCCCCCTGCATCGGAGCCAGAACTTCGACTTTGGCCCCGTCTGCCAATGGCGTGTCGGCGCGGGCAGGTCTGGCAACAAAAACGCCGTTCAGCGCGGTGGCAACACAAGCGGTCTCAAATCCCAGTTCATCAAGCAGCATGGCAAGCGTGCTAGCCTGTACCTCCAGCCATGATCCATTCACCTCAAGACGCATGATGCCCCTCCTGAAAAATCGTGGTGGCGACCTCTTCTGCCAGAGAGGGCGCCATAAGAAAGCCGTGGCGGTAAAGGCCAGTCACGAAAATCCGGTCACCGCGATGGAGCACAGAGGGCAGATTGTCTGGCGGCGAGGGGCGCAGCCCGGCGCCGGTTTCGATGACGGCAGCCTCGGCAAAAGCCGGGTGGAGCGTATAGGCCGCAGAGAGAAGCTCCATCATCGCGCGCGCGGTGACCGGGCCATCATTGTCGCTCTCGATCATCGTGGCCCCGACCATGAAACGCCCGTTTCCACGCGGCACCACATAGCAGGGGAAGCGTGGATGCAGCAGGCGCACCGGGCGCGAGAGCCTGATCTCCGAAGTTTCCAGAAACAACATCTCGCCGCGGACGGCACGCAGGTCGGGCAGCAGATCGCGTGCGGCAAGGCCCCGGCAATCAATGATCTGGCCGCGCGGGGCCGCCTGCCCCCCGAACAGCAGCTCGGCGCCGAGATCGCGCAGCCGGACGGTGAGCGCCTGACACGCCGCGCGCGGATCAAGATGGGCTTCGTCGGCGAAGAACAGCCCTTCGGAAAAGCGGCTGCCAAGATCCGGTTCAAGCCTTGCGGGAACCACGCGCACCCCGCCTGTCGTGGCTTTCTCGAACCGATCAATTTCTTTGCGGTCCCGCCCGGGCGCAACGACCAGAGTGCCGTTCGTCAGGACATTGGGCACTCGCTTCGCCCACCAGTCCCGCGCCGCCTGCCCGCGCGAGACCACGGTATCGGACGCGGCTTCACCTTCGCAAAAAGGGGCGAGCATCCCGCCCGCATACCACGATGCGCCGGTGGGGTTGGGATCGGTGTCGATCACCTCGACCGTTGCGCCACGTTCGGCCAGTGCAGTCGCCGTGCAGAGCCCTGCCACCCCGGCACCAAGAACCGAGAACATCATTCAGCAACCTCCACATGATCGACGGGCATGTAGAGATCGCCGCCATCGCGGAATTTTTCCGCCATGTCTGCCATGCCCTGGCTCCTTTCCGCCTCGGCGCGGATATCGTGCGAAATGCGCATCGAGCAGAATTTCGGGCCGCACATCGAACAGAAATGTGCGAGCTTATGCGCCTGCGCGGGCATCGTCTCGTCATGCATCTTCCGCGCCGTATCCGGGTCCAGCCCGAGATTGAACTGATCTTCCCAGCGGAATTCAAACCTGGCTTTGGAGAGCGCGTCGTCGCGCGCCTGTGCGCCGGGATGTCCTTTGGCAAGGTCGGCGGCATGAGCGGCTATCTTGTAGGTTATGACGCCGGTCTTCACATCATCGCGGTCCGGCAGGCCAAGATGTTCTTTCGGGGTGACGTAGCAAAGCATCGCCGTGCCATACCATCCGATCATCGCCGCGCCGATGGCGCTGGTGATGTGATCATAGCCCGGCGCGATGTCGGTGGTGAGCGGGCCGAGGGTGTAGAACGGCGCCTCGTCGCAATGGGCAAGCTGCTTGTCCATATTGGCCTTGATCTTGTGCATCGGCACATGGCCGGGGCCCTCGATCATCACCTGGCAATCTTTCCTCCAGGCGATCTTGGTCAGTTCGCCCAGCGTCTCCAGTTCGGCGAACTGCGCCGCGTCGTTGGCATCGGCAATCGAGCCGGGACGCAGACCGTCGCCAAGGCTGAATGACACGTCATAGGCGCGGGCGATGTCGCAGATCTCTTCGAAATGCTCGTAAAGGAAGCTTTCGCGATGGTGATGCAGGCACCATTTGGCCATGATCGAGCCTCCGCGAGAGACGATGCCCGTCATCCGTCTGGCGGTCATCGGAATCATGTGAAGCCGCACGCCCGCGTGGATAGTGAAATAATCTACCCCCTGTTCGGCCTGCTCGATCAGCGTGTCGCGAAATACCTCCCAAGTCAGGTCTTCGGCACGACCACCGACCTTTTCCAGCGCCTGATACAGCGGCACGGTGCCGATCGGGACCGGGCTGTTGCGGATGATCCATTCGCGGATGTTGTGGATGTTGCGCCCGGTCGATAGATCCATCACCGTGTCCGCGCCCCAGCGGATCGCCCAGACCATTTTCTCCACCTCTTCCTGCATCGAAGAGGTCACCGCCGAATTGCCGATATTGGCGTTGATCTTCACCAGGAAATTGCGTCCGATGACCATCGGCTCCAGTTCCGGGTGGTTGATATTGGCGGGGATGATGGCCCGGCCTGCGGCAATCTCGGCGCGCACGAAATCCGGTGTCACCAGATCGGGAAGCTCCGCCCCGAAGCTTTCGCCGTCGCGCACCGCTTCCCACGCCGCCATCCGCCCCTGATTTTCGCGGATGGCGACATATTCCATTTCCGGGGTGACGATCCCGGCCTTCGCATAGGCCATCTGAGTGATGGCGCGGTCGCCTTTCGCCCGCCACGGCGTGCGTTTGGCCGGGAATTCCGGCACCAGTCGGTTTCCTTCGACAAAGCCGTTGTCGGCAGCGGTGATGCTGCGCCCCTCATAGGCCTCGACATCGCCGCGCGTCTGTTGCCAGTTGCCGCGCTGCGCCAAGAGTCCTTTGTGAATGTCCGGTGCCGCAGCTGGGTCGGTATAGGGGCCGGAACTGTCATAGACCGACAGCGTGTCGCCATCGCTGAGCTGGATCACCCGCAGCGGCACGCGGATGTTGTGGATCTGACCTGCGATGTGAGTTTTGCACGAAGCAGGCAGGGCGCCGGTGGTGATCGTCGGGGCAGTGTTGTTCATTTGTGTCTCCTCAAGCTTGCTCGAAAAGACCCAAGAAGAACATGAAGCAGAAAGCGGCCGCTGGCCCTCCGCCCAAACAAATGCGCGAACAGGCCAATGCGGCCCGAAAGGACCGCCCCACTTTTGTGCTGGGGGAAGATTGCCCTTCGGTCTTCCTACGCCAGTCTCAACTGGGTCAGGTTCAAAGGGTCGCATCACCGGGGTTTCCCCCTGTCAGCCTCTCAGTCCCCGCGGCGGGACTCCCCTGACGTGTGGCGAAAATTACGCCGTTATCGGCATTGGTCAATCGGAATTCCGACGGTTTCCGAAAAAAGTCGTTTCAAGGCTTCAGGACTGAAGCGGCCATTCATGACCTTGCAGCGAACGTCCGCGACCGCCGCCTGCGACGGCGAAGGGATGATTGGCGCGCTCGGCCCTTTCCTTTCGCGATGTAGGTCCGCAGGTGGTGGTGGGGATCAGATCTCAAGCATCTTGCGACACCAGAACCTCAGACAGCGCCACAAGAAGTGCTTCGTCCTGATAATGCCCGGCGGCGAAAGACAGGCCGACCGGGCAACCCTCGACCGTCATCAGCGGCGCCGAGATTTCGGGAAGGCGGGCGACGCCGGAAAACGCCGTGATGGTCATGGTGGGATCGTAAAACCCCATCACCGCCTCGAGCGTGTCGAGAGAGCCTTTCAGTGGCGCGATGGACGGCGTGGTTGGGAAGCAGATGAGGGTCCCCGGGGGGAGCGCTGCGTTGATCTGCTCAAACAGCCGCTCGCATCGCGCGAGGCTGTCCAGCGCCGCGATCCGGTCGAAGTGGCGCACATTGCCATAGGCCAGCGAGAAAGTCGTGCCGAGTTCGGGCCCGGTGGTTTCGATCCAGTTGCCGATCGTGCTTTGGAATTCCGCCGTATGCAGATCGCGCAGGGCCTTCAGGTTGCAATCGCTCAGCGGCACATCTTCCCCGGCGATCTGCGCGAAGCGGATCGGTTCGGCCGCAATGCCGGTCCGTCGGGCGATGTCGTCCAGCGCAGCCCATAGTCGGGTCTGCACGGCGGGGGTGGCAATCTCCACCGCGTCGCTCAGCACCAGCAGGCGGCGCAGCGGCGTCCCGGGCCTTGTTCCACTGCGCAGCAGGACACGCGCCACCGCGTCCAGCAGCGGCAGGTTCGCGGCGAGGATGCCCACCGTGCTGACGCTGGGCATGAAGGGCAGCACCCCGGCCTCGGAAATGCGATGCAGCGAGGGGCGCAGACCCCAGATCCCGCACAGGCTCGCCGGAACCCGCACCGAGCCCCCGGAATCCGTGCCAATCGAGAAATCGGCCAGCCCGTTGGCGACAGAGGCGGCCGAACCGCTCGACGATCCTCCCGGGATCCGCTCTGGTGCCCGCGCGTTGCGCGGCGTGCCGAAGAACGGGTTCTCGCCATCGAGGCTATAGGTGAACTCATCCGCGATGGCCTTGCCCACGCAACGCGCCCCAGCGGCCAGAAGCTGATCGACGCAAAGCGCGTTCTGGACCGGCGCGGGATGGGCGTCGCGCCAGGACGGGCTGCCGTAGGACGTCCGATGCCCGGCGATGTCGATATTGTCCTTCACCGTGAAGCGCGTGCCGCGCAGCGGGCCGTCTTTCAGCGGTGGAAGGTCGAGCGCCTCCACAAGGGCGCAGACCGGGGCGGAGGGAGGGACTTGGGACATGCCCAGCGAGTAGCATGACACGCCCAGAGAGCCAAGCGGCGGCGCTCCATCCGGGCCAAGCCAGCCGTCTAGCGGCATGTTCAACGAGGCAATGCAGCCAAGCGGGAGCAGCCCTGAGCCGTTGATGCGGGGCGTTAAATCCCGGCATCGTCGCTTTGGAACGTGCGGGCGCTCTTTCGGATATTGATCCGAGGCGATAGTCTCGCAAAAACATCATACCAACCGCGCCTGCCGCGGTTTATCTGGGGGAGCGGCCTTCATGAGCGACGAGACGGCAAACACTCTCGCCCGCGGGCAACAGCGCGGATCGCACGGCCGACAACAGGACGAAGGCGTGCTGGTGATCCGCACCATCGCGATGCCTGCTGACACCAATCCGGCCGGCGATATTTTCGGCGGATGGTTGATGTCGCAGATGGACCTGGCGGCGGGCAACATGGCTGGCCGTGTTTCGCAGGGGCGTGGCGCCACGGTTTCGGTCGAGGCGATGCAGTTCCTGCGCCCGGTCAAGGTCGGGGATGAGGTGACGCTCTATGCAACCTTGTGCAAGGTGGGGCGCACGTCGATGCGCATTCACATCGACGCTTGGGCCCGCCCGCGGTTTTCGGAGAAGTCCGAAAAAGTGACGGATGCTGATTTTGTCTTCGTGGCTTTGGACGAAAACGGCGCACCACGGCCCGTCTTTGAAGGCTCGTAACGCGATCAAACACCCCATTCGTGCCGTTCATACGCGGCACGGCGTAAATCCGGCGCTCCACGTCGGCAAAGCGAGACGTGACCGTCGTCTTCGGGCTGATCCGAACGTCCCCCCTCCTGACGGTGTGGGGCGTCGGGTGCGCGGCCTGCCGTGGACGGATCAACGTGACGCTTCGGCAGGCCCTTGCCCCTTCGAGTGAGGCCTTGTGTTCAGCGCAATTCGAACAGTTCCTGGTGGAACCGCTCGTCGGTCGGGAACCCCCGCGCGGCAAAATCCGTCCGCAGCGCGGCGCCAAACTTGCTGGGACCGCAAAACCACAGGCTTGCCTCACGCCAGTTCCCGACGGCGTCACGGATGCGCTGCCCGGTCAATCTGCCATCTCGGGCATCAATCAGCAGATGTAGCCGAACCTTGGCCGCACGGGCATCCTCGGCAATGCGTTCAAGCGCCGCCTCGTCCACTTCTCGCGTCGTGTGGAACAGATGAATTTCGGGCCGCGCCCCCTCGGGGCTCACCGTCGCCATTTCCTTCAACCGCGCGAGGAAGGGGGTGATGCCGATACCGGCGCCGATCCAGATCTGGCACGGCAGGCCATCATCGAAGGTAAAGCGACCATAAGGGCCTTCCACGGTCACCTTCTGGCCGAGCTTGAGACGGTCAACAAGGCCGGTGGTGTGATCGCCAAGCTCCTTCGAGACGAAGGTGACTTGCGGGTCTTTCGGGGACCAGGCCGACGCGATGGTATAGGGATGCGCGCCTTCCACCGCACTGGAGGTCACAAAGGCGAATTGCCCGGCCTGATGGCCTTGCCAGCCCTTGCCGAGCCGGATCACTGTTTCAAGCGAGTGCACGCCGGGGTAGTTGTGCATCTCGGTGATCTCGCCGGGAACACGGAGTCCGGCGCCGATCCGCCCGAATATCGAAACCAACGCGGCATAGCTTCCGGGCAGCATGAGGAGCACCAGCGCAACGCCAAGCGGGGTTGTCCACATTGCGTAGTCCATCAGGATAACGGAATGGAATACCAAAACGAGGTAGACGACCGGCATCAAGCGGTGGCTGTATCGGAAATATGTGTAGGGGATCATCTTGATCAGCGCGATCAGCAGCAGGATGACGATGCCGTAAAACGCCCACTCGCCCAGTCCCTCTGCCGTGCCACGAAAGCCGGTAAGGAATTCCTGGATCGGGTCGGTGATCTCTGACCGCGCGCCCCGCGCCGGGCGCTCCAGCAGCCCCAGCCCGATGGCCCATTTCGGCACTTCAGACCAAAGCCAGTGGAACACCGCCAGCCCAAGCGCGCCGATGCCGAGCCACTTGTGGAGCCGATACATCTTGTCGAGCCCGTCCACCCTTACCTCCAGCCAGCGCGGGCGCAGAGACAGGATCATCGCGACGCTCATCGCGGCGATGGCAAGCACCCCGCTGAATTGCATCATCGGCGCGCGGAGGCCAAAGACGGAGGTCGCGGCGAATATTTCGGGGTTCAGCACCAGCCACAATGCCGCCGCCACAACCCAAAACCCCCAGAACAAGCGGATATTGATCTTGGTCATCAGTCAGCCTCATTCAAATTTTGGCCCCATTGGCTTATGCCTCCGTGGAGCGGTCGCGCTACTCGTAAAAACAGATACGAATCAAATCCCCATTTCCGTCGCAAACGAGATGCGTGCCGAGCCCCCATGTCCTGAAGATCGCGCGCAATCCGTGCGGCGTCCATTCTGACCAGCATCCGCATGGTCCGCCGCAGGCCGTCGCCCGTCGCGTTGGATGGCAGCCGCGCATAGCGCGCAGGACTGTCCTGCCTGGGGGCGCGATGTGGCTTGCTATATGAGGACCCTCACCCGCCGAGGTCTGCTCTAGCGCGACCAAAACCGATCAGCGGGTGCAGGTCGTGGCTTAGCTCAACCGGAAATCCATCCAAAGATCGGGGATCCTGCGCGGTTCAACTCCCCACGCGGCAGAGCAGGCTAGTCCGGTTTCATCCGGCGCGGGATGTCGTCTTGAGCGGTGACCGTCTGTCGTTCGATCATCCGGTGGA
This sequence comes from Paracoccaceae bacterium, assembly GCA_028749255.1. GTDB lineage: Bacteria > Pseudomonadota > Alphaproteobacteria > Rhodobacterales > Rhodobacteraceae > Rhodobacter. The sequence goes on from JAQTYE010000040.1 coordinate 18,581, forward strand.
CCCGCAACGGCCCCGGGCCCCGGTGCAATTGCCGAAGCTGGTCAAACACCGCCGCGTCGGCCTGGGTCCGGCGTTCGTGGTGGCGGATATATTCGACCCAGGTCGGGACGTGGTAGGATTCGGTCCATTGATCCGGGTTTTCCAGATCGCGCAACAGGGCCCATTGCTGCGCCCCGTCACGGACGCGGACCCGGCGACGCTGGCTCATCAGATCCAGGAATTGGGGCACGTCGGTCTGGTCGATCTGGTAATCGACCATCACCATGATCGGCCCGCTGCGCGGCGTGATATCAAGCTGCAACGGTGGTTCGGTGAAACGGTTCAGCGGATCAAGGTTCAGATCCTCGGAATCGGGCAAGGGGGCCACAAAGCCGATGGCCACCCCCACCAGCAAAACAATGCTGGCAATCCCCAGCGCGGTGTTCAGGCCGGCGCTTTGGGCCAGCGCCCCCCAAAGCCAGCTGCCCGCCGCCATGCCACCGAAAACCCCGGTCTGATACAGTGCCAAAACCCGCCCCACCACCCAGCGCGGGGTCGAAAGCTGCATCGTCACGTTGAACAGCGATAATGAAATCACCCAACAGAACCCGGCCAGCAACAGGGACACCGCGCTCAGCAGCAAATGCGTGCTGAACCCCAGCACAAGGCAGGTGACGGCAAAGCCCAGAAACCCGAACCGGGTGATGATTTCGTTGCGAAGCCGCGCGCGCAGCTTGTTGTTTGCCAGCGCGCCGCCGACCGCGCCCAGTCCGAAGGCCCCCAGAAGCGCGCCGTAAACAAACGCGTCCCCCGCCAGCCGGTCACGCACCACCAGCGGCAAAAGCGCTTGCACCACCACCGCCGACAACCCAAAGACAAAGCCGCGCAGGATGATCCGGGTCAGATTGGGCGACAGCGCGACATAGCGCAGCCCTGCCGCGAAGGCGCTGCCGAAGGGTTCGCGCGGCAATCGCCGGGGTGTCAGCGCCGGGTGCCAGCCGACCAGTGCCGCAATGATCGCCACATAGCTCAGCGCGTTGACCGCAAAGGCCGCCGCCGCCCCGGCCAGCGCGACAATGGCGCCGCCCGCCGCCGGGCCGACGCTGCGCATCATGTTGAAGCCCATGCTGTTGACCGACACCGCCGCGGACAGCTCGTCGCGGGTCACGATATCGCCGACCGATGCCTGCCAGGACGGGTTGTGCAGCGCGGTGCCACAGCCCAGCAGGAAGGTGAAGCCCAGCAACAGCCAGGGTGTCAGCAGCGCTTCATAGGCCAGAAAGGCCAACGCCAGCGACACCAGACACATGAACCCTTGCGCCCAGAGCATGATCTTGCGGCGGTCGAAATTGTCCGCAAACACCCCCGCCGCCAGCGAAAAGATCATGATCGGCAGCGTCACCGAGGACTGCACCAGCGCCACCATGCTTTGCGAAGAGGTCAGCGTGGTCATCATCCAGGCGGCGCCGACCGATTGCACGAGCCCCCCAAAGTTGGAGGCCAGCGTGGCAATCCACAACATGCGGAAGGTCCGGTTCTGAAAGACCGCAAGCGTTGAAACGGAATTCGGCATCGGGTCCTCTTGGCGGGCCGCCGGGGCGGGGCGCGCGCCGGGCGCACCACAGATCATCCTATGGGGAAGGGGGGGCGGCTGGCAATCATTTCGCGCGCCATTGTGACGTCGATTTGGGTTTTGCGGCAAAACGATCCGGGCGGGCGCCAGACGCGAATAAGAACCGCGTTCCGCCCTGCCGCAGCTGTGGCGGCCCGACCGTCTGTTCGCGTCAGAGTGGCGGGGCGCGTGTTGCTTGGGGCGCGCGGGAGGAGAAACAAAATTCTCTCTGTCTTCGGTTTGAAATGCGCCATGTTCCTTGCGTTGGTCGATTTTTTCTGGATTTCAGAACAAAACACCGCTTTTCGAAGGGATTCCTGATGCAACGGATCACTCTGACTTTCCTGACCGGCCTTGCGGCGCTTGGCGCCACCACCGCTTTGGCGGGTGATTTCGGGCCGCTGATCGCGCCCGCCGAGCTGGTCACGGCCGAGACCTCGCAAAACCCGGTCATTCTGGATATTCGCGCCAAGGGCTATGATCAGGGCCATATCGCGGGCGCGGTGTCTGCGCCCTATGGCCTATTCCGTGGGCCTGCCGAAAATCCGGGCGCCGTGCCGCCCGTGGCCCAGCTGGAAGCGACCTATGAAACACTCGGGCTGGAGCCGTCGCGCCCGGTGGTCATCGTCTCGCAGGGCGATACCGACACCGACTTTGGCGCGGCCGCGCGGGTTTACTGGACGCTGAAAAGCTCGGGCTTCACCGATCTGGCGGTGCTCAATGGCGGGGCGACGGCCTGGGTGAATGCCGGGCTGCCGCTGTCCACCGAGGCGGTGACCCCCGCGCCAAGCGCGCTGCAGATCAGCTGGAATGATGCCTGGACCGCCGATACCGCCGCCGTGACCCGGGTGGTCGGCGGCGCCGAACAGGCCAAGCTGATCGACGCCCGCCCGACGCCGTTTTTCGAAGGCAAGAAGGCGCATGATGCGGCGGCCCGTCCCGGCACGCTGCCCGGCGCCGAAAGCCTGCCCTACACCGAATTCTTCCGTCCCGGTGCCACCGCGATCGGCGCTGACACCGATGTCGGCGCGCTCAAGGCGCGGCTCGGGATCGCAGCCGGAGACGAGGTGGTTTCGTTCTGCAACACCGGGCATTGGGCGGCGACCGACTGGTTCGCGCTGTCGGAACTGGCAGGGATCGAGAATGTGAAGCTTTATCCCGGCTCGATGGTCGAATATTCGCAAACCGATGGGGAAATGGCCAATCAGCCGGGGCTGATCGCCAATCTGATCCAGCAACTCACGGGCGGAAACTGATGAGCGACACCTCGCTTGCCCCGATCCGCGCCCCAAAGGTTACCATGGCGCGGACTGGGTTGATCGGCGCGGCGCTGATCGTCATTGGGCTCGTCGCGCTGTTTGCGGGCGCGCGGTTCGGGCTGATGCTGGCCATCGGTCTGGGCTTCGGCGTCGCGCTCGAAGGGTTGCGGTTCGGCTTTGCCGGGCCGTGGCGTGCGATGATCTTGCGGCGCGAACCGGCCGGTATTCTGGCGCAGTTTCTGGCAATCGCGCTGGTCGCCTGCGTGGCGATCCCGTTGCTGACCGCACATCCGGAAGAGCTGAGCGGGGCGCAGGCCCCGATCGGCTGGGCGATGATTGGCGGCGCTTTCGTGTTTGGCGCGGCGATGCAGGTCGTTTTGGGCTGTGGCTCGGGGACGCTGGTCAATGCGGGGTCGGGCAACCCGGTTGGTTTGCTGGCCTTGCCATTTTTCGCGATTGGCAGCTTTGCCGGGGCCTATCATCTGATCTGGTGGACCGGGCTTGGCGCATTGCCGATCCTGACGCTGCGCGGCATCCCGGGGCTGGCGGTCACGCTGGCAGGGCTGGCGCTGCTGGCGGGCCTGTTCTGGGCGTTGGGCAAGCCGGGATCGCGGCGGGTGCCGACGCGCTATCTGGTGGCGGCGCTGGTTCTGGCGGCGCTGGCGATTGCCAATCTGGTGGTCGCGGGGCAGCCCTGGGGGGTGGTCTACGGTCTTGGGCTGTGGGCGGCCAAAGGGGCGGTGGCACTTGGCGCGGATCTGTCGGGATCGGCCTTTTGGGCGGCGTCGGGATCGGTCGAACGGCTGCGCTCCAGCGTGCTGACCGATTACACCTCGCTGACGGATTTCGGGCTGATCGCGGGGGCCTTTGGCGTCGCGGCCTGGCGTCGGGGCGGATTGGCCCAGCCGCTGCCATCCTATCCGGCGCGGGCCTGGGTGGCGACGGTGATCGCGGGGCTTTTGCTGGGCTATTCCTCGCGGCTGGCGTTTGGTTGCAATGTGGGCGCGTTCTTTTCGGGCATCGCGACCGGCAGTCTGCATGGCTGGGTCTGGTTTGTGGCGGCCTTCGCGGGGGCTTTTGTCGGCATCCGCCTGCGTCCCCTTGTTGGATTGGAGGCACGCACATGACCCGTCGTTTGACCGCGTCGCTGGCGCTGGCAGGGCTGGTCGCCCTGATCGGGGCGGACCTGATGCGCAGCCCGCCGAACCCCTATCACGCACCGCCGGTCTTTGCGCTGGGCTCCGGCGTGACGGCGGCTGGCGGGTTCTGCGGCGCCTTGCCGAACTGATCGACACCGCCGCCGCCCCGCCCGACCCCGCAGCGGGTCGGCGGGGCGGCCATTCCGGCTTGCGCGAAAACGGGTCGGCTGCCAGTATCCTTGGGAAAGAGCAACGCGACAAAGCCCTTTGAATGGATCGGCAGATCGTTCGCTGCGGGTCTCCAGCCATCTCATAAAGAGACACGACCTGCGCCCTGCCAGACGGGCACCTGAGGAGCACCGGATTGCCGATGAAACGGGTTGATATCCACCATCGCAAGCTCGTCGATGAAATCGAGGCCCTGCTGGAGGATCCCGGCGGCGCCGCGCGGCTCGCGCCGCATCTGGAAGATCTGCCCCGCTTGTTGCAAAGCATGGACGAACACCCCGCAGGCGACGGGCCGATGGTGGTGGTTGTCGATCAGGCGGGCCGTCTGGTTAGCCAGAACGCCTCTGCGGCCACGCGGCTGGATCTGGCGCTTGGGGCGCCGATCACCGATCTTGCCCTGACCCCGCAGGCCGCCTTGCGTTTCGCACAGGGGCGGCGTGCGGCGGACGGGCCCGTCACGCTGGCCATTGCGGCCCCGTCGGGGGATACGATTTTTCTGCTGGGCCAGTCCACGACGGACACTGAGTCGCTTGTGCTGACCGAAGTCCGGCGTGGCATTCCACCCGAATTGCGGGTGTGTCTGGCGACAGCAATCGGCCTGATCCCGTCCGAAGCGCAGCTTCTGGAGGGGCTGTTGCAGGGCAAATCTGTGGAACGGATTGCCGCGGCGCTGGGGCGCAAAGAAAGCACCGTGCGCCAGCAAATCAAATCCATCATGGCCAAGATGGGGGTGAATTCGCAAACGCAGCTTGTCTCGACGGCCTATGCCCTTTCGCTGATGCACGGCTATGGTCCGGCGGGCCCGCGCAAGACCGGGGTGGCGGTCGATATGCATCACGGGGCCGAGCTGTTTCACGGGCGCCATGGTGTTGTGGGGGTGCACCGCTTTGGCCCCCGTGACGGGTTGCCTGTTGTGCTGTTGCATGGCGCCTTTTTCGGGATTGCGGCCTTTGGCCCCCTGCGGGCGGCGGCAGAAACGCTGGGCGTGCAACTGATCGCGGTCGAACGCCCGGGGTTTGGCCATACGCTTTTCCCCGATGACGGCGATCCCGTGGCGCTGTGCTGCGCGCAGATCTGTGATCTTCTGGATCAGCTGGGGCATGATCGCGTGGT
>JAQTYE010000041.1 GCA_028749255.1 Paracoccaceae bacterium
CAGGATGCTTTCAAAGGTGGCGCCCGGAACCATCGCCTCTGAGGCCTTGCCGTAAATGGACCTGTAGCCTTCATTGCACAGCTCCAGCCGGTCATGGGAATCAAACAGAACCAGACCCACCGGCAAGATATTGAACGCAGTGCGCAACCGCGACAGGTTACGTGCGTTTTCGCGCCGCAGCCGGTGCAGATAATAGGCGGTGACCAGAGACCCAATGGCGGCAAGCGCGATCCAGCTCCAGATCTTTTCGATCCCGATGGGTGTCACGTTTTGCCCGGCAATCGGCATTACCGCAAACGTCCAGGTCGCCGAGGGGAAGTTCAGCACCTGAGCTTCGGGCGCCCGTTCGAAAACTGCCGGGTCACCAAAAACCATGCCACCCTCGCCGAAGGTATTTTCCGCGCGCACCGCGATGTCATAGTTCTGCGTGAAATCGCTCAGACGGAGCTGATTCAAAAACAACTCCGCCGTAAAAACCACCGATGCCACCCCGTAGTATTCGGGTTCGCGACCATCCTTTGGCACCAGGAACACGGGTTCGCGGATAATATAGCCCGGCTCCCCCTGAAGCAGGGGGATCGGCCCTTCAAGCGCGGTTTTTCCAGTGCGCGCGATCTCTTCGATCATGGCGGCCTGCTGTGGAAATGCTCTTAGATCCCGTCCGATCAGGGGGGCATTGCGTTCCATCGGATAGACATGCGTGACAATCATGTCTTTCACGAAGGCCATATTCACGACAGAGGGGTCTTCAGTCTTGATTTCGGTACAGAATTTCGCGAATTCCGCGTCCGAGATATCCGGCCGGAGCGAGATGGCGCCCGCCAGCCCGCGCGCGAACAGATGCTTGCTGTTGATCGCATCCTGCAAACGTTCGGCAAGGATGGCTTCGGTCCGAAACAGCTCTGCCCGCCGCTCTTCATTGTTTTCCAGGCGAACCACGCGCTGCAAGCTCATGCCCAAGGCCGCAAATACCAAAACGATGCCCACATAGGTCACCGTTTCAATCACGATATTCCTGTATCTCAGTCTTTTATGATCGGGCATCGTGGCGGTCTCTGGGTCTTCATTTATTGTTATTGGCCGTTAAGGCTCTTTATTGTGTATTCATCACGATCCGCGCGGCGCGCACAACCCTTGCGCGAAGCCATTCATCACTTTTCTGATCGCGGGCGCCAATTCGCCTACGACCTTCGCTTTTTCTGACAGTTTTGCCGTTTTTATGAAAGATTGCCGCGACGCCAACTCGACCTGGGTGAGTTATCGCCCGTACAATCAGCCCGCCACCAGCCGCAATGCGCGGGCCCGGGCCGGGGGAATCGCCTTGATTTCAAGCCCGGTAAAAACGTGCAGCGTGTTCAGATCGCGGTCAATCACCGCGTGGTCGCTGACCCAGTCGCCCATCAACAGATAGGTCCGCAGCAGCGGCGGCATATGCAGCATCGCCTGTTTCGGGTCGCCCCGCCGCCCGATCAAAGCGCGCGCATAGCGCACGACCTGCGGCGCCTTCACCCGTGGCAGCCAGCGTTTGGGCGCCAGATGACGTTCGGCCAGAACCGCAAACGCATCGGCATAGCCCTCCCAATCGGTGCCCATGAAGGACGAGCAGCCAAACAGCATTTCGACCCCTTCGTCATCGACAAACCGGGTCATCGCAGCCCAGGCCACACGCAAAATATCGGGGTCGCGGCAGTCGGGGTCGATGCAGAACCGCCCCATCTCGACCATTCGCCCGCGAAAGCTGCGCAGCGCCGACAGTTCGTAATATTGCGCCGCATAGCTGCGACCGATTTCCGAGCCATCCTTCAGCGGCAGCATCCGAAAACAGCACACCAACCGCCCCGTCGCCAGCTCCTCGACCAGAATATGGCGGCAAATTGCGTCGAAATCATCAGCATCCAGAACTGCGGCGGCATCGTCCGGGGCCCCTGCGTCCCCTCTGTCCGGCTCTGCCTCCCGCCGCAGGCCGATGAAGCTGCGCCAGCGCAACGCCTGAGCGGCATGCAGGTCCAGCGGCGTCGCGGCAAGCCGCGCACGATAACGGCCTTTGCTGAGCGTAAGCATTTCGGTGACCCCGTTGGTCTGATCTGCCTGATCGTAGACCAAAGCCCTAATCCGCGAAAGCAAAACAAACGCGACAACCGCAGCCCAATCCGGCCGCAGAGACCACACAATCGCCCTGACCGCGCCCGTCCGGCGCGATCAGACGCACCAGATCAGCGATCCACGATCTGCGAGGCCGACACCCGACCGAGCGAGCCGAGCAACTGACCGATGACGCTCACGCCGCGAATACTGGTGGTGGTGATCCGCCGCGACAACGGCACGACCTGACCGTTTTCCAGCCCAAAGCGTTCGACATTCTCGACCACACCCTTGTCGGTGAAGGTGATTGCCACGACCTGACGGTCCACTTCCTTGGGCGGCAAAGCGCCATAATATTTCCAGCTGGAGCCCACATAATACCAGCCCGAGCCTTCTAGCAGCCCCGAGGACGACGGCCGCCCCACGGCAGCCCCCACATCCTCGCGCGTGCTTTTGCCAACTTCGATCAGAGCCAGATCCGCATCTTCGGGAACATAACCATGATTGCGATAGATCGCCGAACAGCCGGCCGCCAGAAGCGCCGCGCCAAGTGCCATCGCCAGCGCCATGCGCCTCACCGATCCGCTTGCCACCTGATACCCCCTCTTGCCATCCCCTGGCCTCGTCGATCACCCAGGCACTTGCTTCGCAGGCTCTGGCCTTTTATCCCGCTTACAACAACCCGGCCCGGCTCTCAAGCGCGTTGCCGCGCATTGCGCGCCGCCGGGGCCCTCTGCCGCGAAAGGACCGCCATGAGTGAGCACGCCTTCGATCCGACTGCCCCCCTGCCCTGGAGCCAGCCGTTGCGCGTGGCCGATCTGGCCAGCCGCAAGCCGAACCGCTTTGACATCACCCCCGATAGTGCGACCTGCGCAATGATTGCCGACTGGGCCGGAATTTCGATGCTGCGCCGGTTGCGGCTGAAAGGCACGTTGACGCCGCAGGGCCGCTCCGACTGGCTGCTGGAGGCCGAGTTCAACGCCCGCGTGGTGCAGCCCTGCGCGATAACGCTGGCGCCTGTTACCACCGATCTGCGCGAATCCGTGGTGCGCCGCTATCTGGCGCAGATGCCCGCGCCAAGTGGCGAAGAGGCGGAAATGCCCGAAGACGACACCACCGAGGCGCTGGGATCGGTGATCGACCTTGCGGCGGTGGCGCTGGAGGCGCTGGAGCTGGCGCTGCCGATGTTTCCACGCGCCGCGGGGGCCGCGCTGGAACAGACGCTGGCGGCCGAATCCGGGGTTACACCGCTGCGCGATGCAGATACTCGCCCCTTTGCCGGGCTAAAGACATTGCTCGGCGGGACACAAGCGGATAAGGACGGGGCCGAGGATACGGACAAGAACTGACCTGCCCCCGACTCTGCGCGCGGACCGCCAAAACGGGCCGCGAAAAAAGCGCAGAATAGGGCTTGCGCCGCGCAAGAATCGCAGTATGTTCCCGGCCTCATTCAAAGTTTGGGTTCGCACCCGGTCTGCCCTCGGGCTCCAGTGACGAAACTCCAGGAAAATCAGGGCTGTAACGCCCCCGAACACCCGAGGTCGAGACATGGCTGTCCCGCAGAACCGAGTCACGCGTTCCCGTCGCAACATGCGCCGTGCGCATGACTCCCTTGTTGCCGCGAACCCCGCAGAATGCCCGAACTGTGGCGAGCTGAAGCGCCCGCACCACGTTTGTGGCGCGTGTGGTCACTACGATGACCGCGAAGTGGTGGCCCAAGCCGCCGAGGCCGACCTGGACGACGACGCGGCGTAAGCCCGTCGCCCCGATGCCCGCAGTCATGCCCAACCCGCAAGACAACCCGACACGCTCGGGGCAGGCTAAGGACCAGATCGACATGACTGCGCACACGCAGGGCCAAGATATGGCTACGGCGCCGGAAGTTTCCGGCGCCATTGTCATATCCATCGACGCGATGGGCGGCGACCGCGGCCCCGCGGCGGTGCTGGATGGAATCGCTCTGGCGGCCCGCAAGGCGCCGCAGGTGCGGTTTGTCGTGCATGGCCCCGAATCCGAACTCGCCCCCCTGATCGCCGCGCGCAAGCTGGGCGGCTGCTGCACCCTGCGCCACGCCACCGATGTGGTGACGATGCAGGACAAACCCGCGCAGGTGATGCGCAACGGCAAGAACACCTCGATGTGGTCAGCCATTGAATCGGTGCGCGACCACGAGGCCGAGGTCGCCGTCTCCTGCGGCAATACCGGTGCGTTGATGGCGGTGTCGATGATCCGGTTGCGCAAAATGCCCGGCGTCAATCGCCCGGCAATCGCCTCGTTCTGGCCCTCGCGCAACCCGTCGGGGTTCAATGTGATGCTCGACATGGGCGCCGATGTGAAAGCCGACGCGCCCGATCTGCTGACCTATGCGCTGATGGGCACCTCTTACGCCCGCAATGCGCTGGGGGTGCTGCGCCCGCGCGTTGGCCTGCTCAATGTCGGCACCGAAGAACACAAGGGCACGCCCGAACTGAAGGCCGCCTATGAAATGATGGGCCGCGCGCAAGAAGCCGGGCAATTCGAATTCATCGGCTTTGTCGAAGGCAATGACCTGCCCTCGGACCGGGTTGACGTGATCGTGACCGACGGGTTCACCGGAAATATCGCCCTGAAGACCGGCGAAGGCACTGCGAAATTCGCAGGCAGCCTGATGCGCGAGGCCTTCACCGCCACACTTCTGGCGAAAATCGGCGCGCTGCTGGCGATGGGGCCGCTCAATCAGCTCAAGGCAAAAATCGACCCGCGCCGCGCCAATGGCGGGGTATTTCTGGGCCTGAACGGCACCGTCGTCAAATCCCATGGCGGGGCTGATGGCACCGGTGTTGCCGCCGCAATCGACCTGGCCGTGCGTCTGGCGCAATCGGGATTCGCGGCAAAACTTGCCGCACGGGTTGCCTCTGCGTCAGTCTCGGGGCAGGATGTCCCGCACGCCATGGAAACCAGCGAGACCATAAAATGAAAATCAGAGCCGTGGTTCGCGGTGTGGGGCACTACCTGCCTGAACGCATTGTCGAAAACGCAGAATTCGAATCGCGGCTGGAGACGACAGACGAATGGATCCGCGCCCGCACCGGGATTGAACGGCGCCACTTCGCGGCCGAAGGCGAAACCACCTCGCAGCTGGCGATCAAGGCCGCGCAAGCCGCGCTGCTGGACGCCGAACTGACCGCCAATGACATCGACGCGATCATCGTGGCGACCTCGACCCCGGATTTCACTTTCCCGTCAGTCGCGACCATGGTGCAGGCCGGTATCGGGTCAACCCGCGGCTACGCCTATGACGTGCAGGCGGTCTGTGCCGGTTTCATTTTCGCGCTGACCAATGCCAACGGGCTGATCATCTCGGGTCAGGCCGAACGGGTCCTTGTGATCGGCGCCGAAACCTTCAGCCGGATCATGGATTGGGACGACCGCGGCACTTGCGTGCTGTTCGGCGACGGCGCGGGCGCGCTGGTGCTGGAGGCCGCCACCGGCCCGGGTCACACCGCCGACCGCGGCATCCTGTCCACCGATCTGCATTCCGATGGCCGTTATCGTGAACTGCTGTATGTCGATGGCGGCGTTTCAAGCACCGGCACCGCGGGCCATCTGCGGATGCAGGGCAATGCGGTGTTCAAACATGCCGTGCAAAAACTGGCCGAAACCGCGCATACCGCACTGGCCAAGATCGGCCTGTCGGGCGGCGAAGTGGACTGGATCGTGCCGCATCAGGCCAACCTGCGGATCATCGCGGCCACCGCCGAACGGATGCAGGTGCCGATGGATCACGTCGTGGTCACCGTGCAAGATCACGGCAACACCTCGGCCGCCTCGATTCCCCTTGCCCTCTCGGTGGGCCGTGATCGCGGCCAGATCAAGACCGGCGACCTGATCGTGACCGAAGCCATCGGCGGCGGTCTGGCATGGGGCGCGGTGGTTCTGCGCTGGTAAGCGCCACCGCTTGCCCTTCTTCTTGGCAAAAATACTCAAAGTCCCGGTTCGCCCCAGGCTCACCCGGGCAGAAGACGCCCAAAACCCGCCCAATGCGGCCCCGAAAGCCGTCTCAAGTGCGCCGCGCAAGTCATTGATATTGACTCGGAATGTCATTCCCGCCATCGTGGCCGAAACCTGTCCGGGGGGATATGATGGCCGAAAAAACTTTGACGCGTATGGATCTGAGCGAAGCAGTGTTTCGTGAGGTGGGCCTGTCGCGCAACGAATCCGCGCAACTGGTCGAAAGCGTGCTGCAGCATGTCTCTGACGCGCTGGCTGCGGGCGAGACGGTGAAAATCTCGTCCTTTGGCACCTTCTCGGTGCGCGAGAAATCCTCGCGGATGGGGCGCAACCCGAAAACCGGCGAAGAAGTGCCGATTTCTCCGCGCCGCGTGCTGTCGTTCCGCCCCTCGCATCTGATGAAAGACCGCGTGGCTGCCGGAAACGCGGACTGACCCGCCCCCGCCTGGGGCCGGGCCGCACCCGACGCCACTGATCCGAGAGGCCCGTTTTGCGGGCCCAAGCTGACGAGGACGGCGCGATGTCGAAATCTGCCGATGCGTTTCGCACCATTTCCGAGGTCGCGGACATTCTGGAAACGCCCACCCATGTGCTGCGCTTCTGGGAAAGCCGGTTTCCGCAGGTCAAACCCGTCAAACGGGCGGGCGGGCGGCGATACTACCGGCCCGACGATGTCGCGCTCCTGGGCGGGATCAAGCGGCTGCTGCACGAGCAGGGGTTGGCGATCCGCGGTGTTCAGCAAATTCTGAAAGACGAAGGCGTGCGCCATGTGATGGCACTGTCGGGCCTTGATCTGGACGCCGTTGCCGAAGCCCTGGCCGCGCGCGATGTGGCCGGGGCGGTCTCGGCGCTGCTGGCGGCAACGCCCGCCCCCGCAGCCCCCCCTTCCGAAGACCCGGCCGACTGGCCAGAAGCCGAAGGCACGGATGCCCCCGCAGCCGAAGCCCCGTTGGCAGAGCCCGAGGCCCCACCTGCGCCCACCGCGCCGCACCCGGATACCGCCTGGCCCGAGGCCGAGGCCCCGCGGCCGGCAGAGGTGGTCACGCTGTTCCCCTCCGATCCCGACGATCTGCCCACCGCCGCCCCGCCCGCGCGTCAGCCCGCCAAACGGCCCGGGCCGCTCGAAAGCGGCTGGCGGCAGACTTCGTTGTTTGACGACCCCCACGAATCAGAGCCGCTGATCGAACCGCCCGACGCCCAGGCATTTGACGCGGAACCGCAAGTCTTGGCACCTGAGGGCGAATCGTCCGCCACGGCGGCAGATTTGCCCCCCGCCCCCGACGTGGGCGCATCCGACCCGAGCGCACAGGACATTCCGCCCGCGCCCGCCCCGGACGAGGCGCCGATGGCACTAGATGTCACGCCGCAGCCCGACCCCGAGGCCGCCGTCGCGCAGATCGTCAGCCTGATGGTCGGACACTCCGATCCGGCGCCCACACCGCCCCGCCCCCCTTTCGGCGCACCCATGCCGCTCAGCGAACGGCTACGCACACTGTCGCCTGCGGCCCTGACGGTGGGCGATCGCGCCCGGCTTCTGGCCGCCTATGACCGGCTGGAAATGCTGCGCAACCGGCTGCAGCAGCCGCCACGCACGCCGCTGGGCTGATGGCTGCGCGCATGGCACCACAGGCCCAGCAAACCGGGGGCAAAACCCTACACGCCACCTGTCGAAAAAAGTTGCGTTTTGCCGCTTGCACACGCGTGCGCAATGCCTCTATATGCGCCTCGTCGGGCCGTGGCGCAGCCTGGTTAGCGCGTCCGTCTGGGGGGCGGAAGGTCGAGAGTTCGAATCTCTCCGGCCCGACCATTACCACAAACGCCCATCGCATTCTGTGCGGTGGGCGTTCGTGTATCTGCCACTTGCCCTTGGGAGGTTGACCGATGACGCTGGGTGTGCTGCCTGATACCGCCCTCAAGGCGATGATCGCCCGCGGCGAGATTACCGCCCAAACGCCCGTCACCGCCGAACAGATCCAACCTGCCAGTCTGGACCTGCGGCTGGGCACTGTGGCCTATCGCATCCGCGCCTCGTTCCTGGCAGGCAAAGGCACCCGGGTTGACGCGAAACTCTCCGATTTCGAAATGCACCGGATGGATCTGTCTGCGGGCGCGGTGCTGGAAAAGGGCTGCGTCTATCTGGTGCCGTTGATGGAAGGGCTGGCGCTGCCGCCCGGGCTGACCGCGATCGCCAATGCGAAATCCTCAACCGGGCGACTTGATCTGCTGACCCGGGTCGTGACCGATGGCGGCACCGAATTCGACCGAATCCCCGAAGGATATAGCGGCCCGCTGTATGCCGAGATCTGCCCGCGCTCGTTCTCGGTGTTGGTGCGCCCGGGCATGCGGCTCAATCAGATCCGGTTTCGCGCGGGCCAGGCGGCGCTGAGTGACGCCGAGCTGAAAGCCCTGCATTCGGCCGAGCCGCTGGTCTCGGGCGAGGCGGTGATTGATCATGGTTTGGGGTTTTCCGTCGATCTGCGCCCTGCAACGGGTGATCTGGTGGGCTATCGCGCGAAACCGCATACCGGGGTGATCGACCTGGACCGGATCGCACATTACCCGGCTTCAGAATTCTGGGAAGAAATCCATACCCGCGACGGCCATATCATCCTCGACCCCGGCGCGTTCTACATCCTCGTGTCGCGCGAAGCGGTGACAATCCCGCCGGATTTCGCCGCCGAAATGGCGCCCTATCTGGCGATGGTCGGCGAATTCCGGGTGCATTACGCGGGCTTCTTCGATCCGGGATTCGGCCATGGCACGGCAGGTGGCGCAGGTTCGCGCGGGGTGCTGGAGGTGCGCTGCCACGAGGCGCCCTTCGTGCTGGAACACGGGCAGGTGGTGGGCCGTCTGGTCTATGACCGCATGGCCGACCGGCCCGAGCGCCTGTATGGTGCGGGGATCGCCTCGAACTATCAAGGACAGGGGCTGAAACTCGGCAAGCATTTCAAGGCGGGCTGAGCGCGCAGGGGGCGCCGCCCCCTCTGGCCTTCGGCCATTCACCCCCGTGATATTTGCACCAAAGTGAAAGCGCACGGGTTTCATCTTGGCTCAAATATCACGGGGGGAGCGTAGCGGGGGGCAGCGCCCCCTACAGGCGCACCGCTTGCACAGCCCCCGGCAAAGCCTTACCCCTGCCCCCATGCAGATTTTTGATGATATCATAAGCGACCGCGGGTCGCGCTATGCGGTGTCCGGCGCGCCCTGCGCAGATGAGGCGCAGGCGAAGGCGCTGCTGACAGGTTTGAAGCGGATCAAGAAATTCGCGAAGGCCACGCATAACAGCTGGGCGTTTCTGGGTGCGGCCGGGCCGGTCAAATCGGATGACGGCGAAAGCGGCGCTGGGATGGTGATCATTCGGATGCTGGAGCGCGCCGGGCTGCACAACCACCTGATCGTGGTCACGCGCTGGTATGGTGGCAAGCATCTGGGCGGCGACCGGTTTCGCCATGTGCAAGATGCGGTGCGCCACTATCTGACCGAGACCGGCGCCGCGGAGTGAGAGGCGCGGAGCGGCAGCCGCTCCGCACCCCGGACATCAAGCGGCGTCTTCTTCCTCTTCCTCGGCGGACTGGCGCGCCCACATCGCACTGTAGCGCCCGCCGCGCGCGAGCAGCGTCTCATGCGTGCCTTCTTCGACGATCTCGCCTTTTTCCAGCACCACGATCCGGTCGGCATCGGCAATCGTCGAAAGCCGGTGCGCGATGGTGATCACCGTGCGGCCCTGCCCCATCGCTTTCAGACTGTCCTGGATGTCGCGTTCGGTCTGCGTATCCAGCGCCGAGGTCGCCTCATCCAGCAGCAGGATCGGCGGGTTCTTCAGCAGCGTGCGGGCGATGCCGACGCGCTGTTTCTCGCCCCCCGAGAGTTTCAGGCCGCGCTCGCCCACCGAGGTTTCATAGCCTTCGGGCAGATGCGTCACGAAGTCATGGATCTTGGCGGCCTTGGCGGCGGCGATGATTTCGGCTTCAGTCGCATCAGGGCGGCCATAGGCGATGTTGTAGCGGATCGTGTCGTTGAACAGCACCGTGTCCTGCGGCACCACCCCGATCGCGGCATGCAGGCTGTCCTGGGTCACGTCGCGCAGGTCTTGCCCGTCGATACGGATCGCGCCGCCGGTGACCTCGTAGAAGCGGAACATCAGACGCCCGATGGTGGATTTACCCGACCCCGAAGGGCCAACCAGCGCCACCGTCTGCCCCGCCGGGACCGTCAGCGAAATCCCCTTGAGGATCGGGCGCGCCGGATCGTAGGCGAATTTCACCGCATCAAACGTCACTTCGCCGCCTTGCACAGTCAAAACGGTGGCGCCGGGTTTGTCGCTGATCTCGGCCGGTTGATGCAACAAATCGAACATCTCGCCCATATCGACCAGCGCCTGCCGGATCTCGCGGTAGACCGTGCCCAGAAAGCCCAGCGGCATCGTGATCTGGATCATATAGGCCTGCACCATGACAAAATCGCCGACCGTCAGCTTGCCCACTTGCACCCCCATCGCCGCCATCACCATCACGATCACCAGACCCGTGGTGATGATCACGCTTTGACCGAAGTTCAGGAAGGCCAGCGACTGCCCGGTTTTCACCGCCATCTGCTCATAACCTTCCATCGAGGCGTCATAGCGCGCAGCCTCGCGTTTTTCGGCGCCAAAATATTTCACCGTCTCGAAGTTCAGCAGGCTGTCGATCGCCTTCTGGTTGGCGGCGGTATCGGCCTCGTTCATCTTGCGCCGGATCGCCACGCGCCATTCGGTCACCTTGAAGGTGAAGGTGACATAGGCCCAGATCGTGACCACCACGACCGCCGCATAGCGCCAGTCAAACAGCACCGCGAACAGGATCGACACCATCGTCAGTTCCAGGATCAACGGCCCGACCGAGAACAGCATGAAGCGCAGCAGGAATTCGACACCCTTCACGCCCCGTTCGATGATCCGGCTCAGCCCGCCGGTCTTGCGGGTGATATGATAGCGCATCGACAGGCGGTGGATGTGTTCGAAGGTCTCCAGCGCCAGTTGCCGCAACGCGCGTTGGGCCACCCGCACGAACAGCGCATCGCGCAATTCGCCAAAGCCCACCGAAGACAGCCGCGCCACCCCGTAAGCAATGGTCAGCGCCACGGCGCCAAGCGCCAGCAGAAGGCCTTCGTCGCGCGCCTCGCCCGCCAGGGCATCGACGGCGGCCTTATACAGAAATGGCGTGCCGACCGAGATCACCTTGGCCACCACCAGCGCCAGCATCGCCAGCACCACGCGTCTTTTTACCCAGGGCTGGCCCTCGGGCCACAGATAGGGCGCCACCTGCCGGATCGTGCGCGCGCCCCGCGAGCGTTCGGTCCGGTCGAGCTTGCCCGCTTGCGTGATTTGTGACGGCGGCATCTGGCGCCCTTTCCAAGGTTTGAAATTGCATCAGGCGGCGCGGGCCTCGCCCCGCCGCCCGGATCGCATTACCTAAGCCCTGTGGACGCGATGTCCAGCCCTATTCTGGCAGGGTAAAGACCTGACCGGGATAGATCAGATCCGGGTTGCGGATCTGGTCCTTATTGGCGCTGAACACCCGCACATACAGGAACCCGTCGCCATAGGTATCGCGCGCGATCGCCCAGAGCGTATTGCCCGGCTGCACCGTCAATATCCGCGCAGTCGGGGCCGTGGCGGGGGTCTCGGCGGTGGGGAGGACGCCTTTGGATGCCGGCGGTTCCACCGACGTCGGCTGCGCCTGCGCCAGAACCTCGGGGGCCACGCGTTCAAACAGCGTTTCGGCGCGTGACAGAACCTTGCCCGTGGCGTCCAGCGCATCGACGCGCAGCGTATAGCGCCCCGCCGCCACATCGGCCAACACCATGCGCCAGCTGCCATCTGCAGCACCCGCCCCCTCGGCCACGGGCGCCCCGTTCAGATAGGCGCGCAGCAGGGCACCCTCGGGCGCGCCGCGCCCGCTCAGCGCGACATTCGCCGCCGCGTCATAAGACAGCGTGTCGATCAGCAGATCGGCACTGGGGGCGGCCAGAACCCGCGCGCCGGTTGCATCGGCCACGACGGGCGCGGCAGCGGCGGTTTCGGCCTGGGCGACCTGCGCGGCCACGGCCTCGGGGGCGGCACCTGCGGCGCTGGCCGCCTGTGCAACGGCATCGGGATTGGGGGCCACGGTCAACACCTCGGCGCCATCGCGCGCGACGCCGTCGGCGCCGGTCACCCGGACGCTGAGCGCACGGGCGGTGGCGGCAGGCCCCGCCAGCACGACCGAGGCGAAACTGCCCCCGGGCAGTGCCTGCACCGTATCCACCACCTGACCATCAAGCAGAATTTCAACCGTCGCGCCCGGCTCGGCGTGCCCCGCCAGCGTGATCGCCCCATCGGGCGCGGCGCGAAACTGATCGAAGCGGGCGGTTGCATCGGGGGCAGTTGCGTCGGGGGCGGGGATCGACTCGACCCCAGGCGCCACCGTCGCAGCCGGTGCCGCGGCGACCGGATTGGAAGTGGGGGCGGCCACAGGCGGTGCTTCCGACGTCGGCAGCTGGGCCAAAGGCGCAGGGGCCTGTGCGGGGGGCGGGCCGCTCAATACCCAATAACCCGCACCAACTGCCAACACCCCCAGCGCCGCCAGCGCCCCCAGCAACGCGCCCCCCGCGCGCCCTGTTTGCACCGGATCCGTCTGCACCGGCCCCGTCTGGGCCGGGGCCTCCGCCTTGCCGTTTTCCATCTTGTATCCCTTCCATCACGCGATCTTGCGCCGCGCCGCTTGAGCAAGCTTAGCCAAGCCAGTATCACCTAACAACAATTCGCTGATCGACGCGCGTCAATTGTGGCCCGCCGGCGACGACCAGACGCGATGAAAGGACATCCGATGACCAAGTCTCAGCCCTCTGTCTGCGTTTACTGCGGGTCGCGCGCCGGAGCGCGCCCGGCCTATGCACAGGCGGCACGCGACACCGGCGCGATGCTGGCCGCGCGCGGCTGGCGGCTGGTCTACGGTGCGGGCGATGTCGGGCTGATGGGCGAGGTCGCCCGCAGCGCACAAACCGCAAGCGGCGCGACCTTCGGCGTGATCCCCGAACATCTGTTCCCGCTGGAGGTCGGCAAGCGCGACCTGACCACCTTTGTCGTCACCGAAAACATGCATGAACGCAAAAAGGTGATGTTCATGAATTCCGATGCGATCGTGGTGCTGCCCGGCGGCGCGGGATCCCTGGATGAGCTGTTCGAAGTGCTGACCTGGCGCCAGATCGGCCTGCATCAGAAACCGATTTTCATCCTGAATACAGATGGATATTGGGAACCCCTGCGCGCGATGCTGGATCATATCGTGACCGAAGGCTTTGCCGATGCCAGCCTGCACGAAATGCTGATCTGGGCGCCAGACGTGGCCGCGCTGGAACGCGAACTGGCCACCGCCATGTCCTGAGGGCGCGCCCTCAGCGCCGCAGACTGGCCAGCGAATACAGCGCCAGCGCCGCCCAGATCAGCGGGAAGGCCAGCGCGTGCCACCGCGTCAGAGGCTCACCAAAGACCAGCACGGCGACGCCGAATTGCAGCGTCGGATTGAGGTATTGCACCAACCCCAAAGTCGCCATCCGCACCCGACGCGCGGCATAGGAAAACAGCATCAACGGCCCGCCGGTCAGCACCCCCGAAAACGCCAGCAGCGCGCTTTCGCGTGCCGTGGTGCCGAAATGCCCTGACCCCGGCGCGAACCCGAAGGCGCCGTAATGCATCACCACCAACAGTCCCAGCGCGAACGGCGCCAAAAGCGCCACCTCGGCCGTCACCGACACCACCGGCCCCAGATCCAGCCGCTTCTTGATCAGCCCATAGGCGCCAAACGTCCCCGCCAGCAGAAGCGCCATCCAAGGCGCCGCGCCCAAGCCCCAGGTCAGCCCGGCCACCGCCAGCGCCGCCAAGATCACCGCAGCCCCCTGCAATCGGTCCAACCGTTCGCCAAAGGCCAGCATCCCCAACACCACCGCGACCAGGGGGAAAATGTAATACCCCAGACTCGCCTCGACCGCGTGGCCCTTTTGGACAGACCAGATAAAACCGAACCAGTTGGTCGAAATCACCAATGCCGAAATCACCAGAATGCCGACATTGCGCCCCCGCAACGCCGCCCCCAAGGCCCCCAGCCGCCGCTGCACCAGCAATACCGCACCAAAAAACACCAGCGACCACAAGGTGCGGTGCGCCAGCACCTCCAGCGGTGGGACATCCGCAAGCATCTTGTAATACATCCCCGACAGACCCCAGACCGAACATGCTGCGACAATCGCCCAAAAGCCCTTGACCGTATCGCTCATTGTCTGAAGTCCTTGCTTGCGACGAGGCGCGATCCAAGGCCCCGCCAGATCGCGCCACGCTGCCCGATCCGGCGGGGAAAGGAAAGACCTCGTGCCGCTCAGACGGGATCGAGCGCCGCAGCAAGCACCCGCGCCATTTCGGGCAGCGGATGACCCGTCAGGGTCTTGTCGAGTTCAGCAACAACCCGCGCGGACAGCGCCGCGGGGATCTCGGCACGCAGCGCGGCCAGCATCTGCGGCGGCGCAACCAGAACCAGCGAACCGGTGCCACCATGCGCGCCCAGAAACCCCACCAGAACCCGCGCGAACTGAACCTGCGCAACACGTTCCGGGTCGCCCTGCGTGAAGGCCGTGCCATGGCCCGTGACACCGCCCCCCTCGCGCCCGGGCGGCGATGCATAGGCCACCGCCGACTCGGCAGTGCGACTGCCCAGAACCTTCAATTCAGGCGCATTCGGGGTGCCCACATTCTCGACCAGAAACGCACGCGCCTCATCGGCAATCAGAAACCTCACAGCTTTGGAAAACAGCATGACGTCCTCCTTTCTCATGCCCATGAAAAAGGTAAGCCCGTCCGCCTCCGGTTTCCAGTGTTTTGGTCAAAGCGTCGCAGCCCAAAAGCAAAGGCCCGCCGGATTTTTCCGACGGGCCCAGATTTCAAGTCGCAGCGGCGCTTACATGCGGCCAGCGACGTTTTCCCAGTTCACCAGCTTGTCCAGGAAGTTGGTCAGATAGGCCGGGCGTTTGTTGCGGAAGTCGATGTAGTAGGAATGTTCCCACACGTCGCAGCCCAAAAGCGCGGTCTGGCCAAAGCACAGCGGGTTCACGCCATTCTCGGTCTTGGTGACTTTCAGCGCGCCATCGGTGTCTTTCACCAGCCAGGCCCAGCCCGAACCGAACTGACCCGCACCGGCGGCTGCGAAATCTTCCTTGAATTTCGCGACCGAACCGAACGATTCAACCAGCGCTTTTTCCAGTTCGGTCGGCATCACCTTGCCACCCGGGCCCATCATTTCCCAAAACTGGGCATGGTTCCAATGCTGCGAGGCATTGTTGAAAATGCCGTTTTGCGCCACGGCACCGGCCACATAGGTGCCTTTGACGATCTCTTCGACCGTCTTGTCGGCCCATTCGGTCCCGGCGATCAGCTTGTTGCCGTTATCGACATAGGCCTTGTGGTGCAGGTCGTGGTGGTATTCCAGCGTTTCCTTCGACATGCCAAGATCGGCCAGCGCGTCATGGGCATAGGGAAGATCGGGAAGTTCGAAAGCCATAATATGCATCCTTTTCGAAGGGGTCCTGTTGCTGCCTTCTATAGAAGCGCGCGACGGTCCGAGGTCAAGGGCGCATCCGCGCAAGCCCCTGTGCGGATCAGGCGGGAACCGGCGCAAGGGGCGCTCCCCCCTGCCCGGCCCAAGGCCTGTGCGCGGTCAGAAAATTTCGCCGCCCTTGCGCGCGGACACTTCCAAAAGCCCGATCATGTAGCCCGCGACCGAGCGGAAGCACACAAGGCTGAGCTCATCCGGCCCCGAACGCCACAGCGCCGCGGCGATCTGGGCCGCGCGGGTGCGGCGCAGCTCGCCTACGGGCAGGGTGGCGAAATCGACCGGGCACAGCTTTTGCAGCACCTGATCGGCCCGCGCCCCCTGCACGGTGAAAATTGCGCGGGCATCCGAAACCGTGACGACCAGCGCGTGTTCCCCCGCCAGCGCTGCGCTCAGATCGGCGCAAAGGTGCGGCGCCTGCGCATAGTCACACAGCAGCAGCAATTCGTCGGGGCCCATCCAGCCCACCGATGTGTCGCCCGCACTGACGATCTGGCGTTTGGCGGGCACCGACAGGCCCAAGGCCCCCAGCGCCGCAGCCAGTGCCGTGCTGTCCAGATCCGCGCGGATCGTGACCATACCACGCAAACCAGCCTCGGCCACCCGGGCGAAGCCGTCATGGGTTTGCCCATTCAGGGCGCTGACCGCATCAGACATTCTGCTTCTTCCCTTCCTTGTCGTAGAACACCGGATCGACGATCCGCGCCTTGTGGACCGCGCCCTTGTCACCGGGGAAATCCAGCACTTCGCCCATCCGCGCGGGCCCGTGTTTCACCAGCCCCATCGCGATGCCGCGCCTCAGCGTGGGCGAGAACTAGGTCGAGGTGACGCGGCCTTGCACATGGCGCTGGCCATTGGCGTTGAAGCCATCGGCCACCGCATAGACGCCATCGGGCAGCACCGACCCATCCAGCGTTTCCAGCCCCACCAGTTGCCAGCGATCGGGGTCTGTCATGTGGCTGCGTTCCTGGGCGCGCTTGCCGATGTAATCGGCCTTCTTCTTGGAAATCGCCCAGGACAGGCCCAGATCTTGCGGGATCACCGTGCCATCGCTTTCATCGCCGATCATGATGAAGCCCTTCTCGGCGCGCATCACATGCAGCGCCTCGGTGCCATAGGGCATCGCGCCGAACTCGCCCCCCGCGTCATGCAGCGCCTGCCAGAAGGCCAGTCCCTGCGCCGCAGGCACCGCGATTTCATAGCTGAGTTCCCCCGAGAAGCTGATGCGGAACACCCGCACCGGGAAGCCGCCAAGCGTGCCCTCGGCGAAGGTCATGAACGGCAGCGCTTCGGCCGATACATCCATGCCGCCCAGTTTTTCCAGCAGCATCCGCGCTTTCGGACCGACCACGGCCACTTGGGCGAATTGCTCGGTCAGGTTGGCGGTATAGACCTTCCAATCCCACCACTCGCATTGCAGCCAGTCTTCCATGTGGCCGTGGATCCGGTCGGCGCCCCCGCTGGTGGTGTGGCACAGCCAGCTGTCCTCGGACAGGCGCACGACCACGCCGTCATCCATCAGGAAACCGTTGTCATTGCACATCAGCCCATAGCGGCATTTGCCCACCGGCAGCGTTGACATCATGTTGGTATACATCATGTCCAGGAACCGCCCGGCATCAGGTCCCTTGACCACGATCTTGCCCAGCGTCGAGGCATCCAGCAGCCCCACATTGGTGCGGGTGTTGGTGATCTCGCGGTTCACCGCGGTGCGGTGACTTTCGCCGGTGCGCGGGTAGGTATAGGGGCGGCGCCACAGGCCGACCGGCTCCCACGCCACGCCATGCGCCTCGTGCCAGGCATGCATCGAGGTGCGGCGCAGCGGTTGGAAGATCTCGCCGCGGGCCTCGGCCGAGATCGCGCCAAAGCTGATCGGGGTGTAGGGCGGACGGAAGGTGGTGGTGCCGGTGGCCGGGATCGGTTGCCCCAGCGCATCGGACAGAACCGCCAGTCCGTTGATATTGCTCAACTTTCCCTGATCGGTTGCCATCCCCAGCGTGGTATAGCGCTTGGTGTGTTCGACCGATTCATAGCCCTCGCGCGCGGCAAGTTGCACGTCTGAGACCTTCACGTCGTTCTGATAATCGAGGAAGGATTTGAACTTCAGCGCTTCTTTCGCGCCTGCGGGCATGGCCCAGACCGGTTCCAGCGGGGCCTCGGGTTCGGCCACTGCGGGCAGGTCCGCTTCGGCCATGATCTCGGGCAGGGTCAGCAGACCATTGGCGGCGCCGACCGCCTGCGCCAGCGGCTGGCCCGCATCGCCCAGCGGCGGACGGCTGGCATCGGGGCGGAACATCGCGCCCACCGCATCCCAGGTCAGCTTGCCGCCGCAATGGCTCCACAGATGGACCACCGGCGACCAGCCGCCCGACATCGCGACGCAATCGCAGGCGATCTGTTCGATCACACCGCCCTCGCCCGCCTGCGCGCAAATCGCAACGCCGGTCACCGCCTTGCGGCCATGCACCTTGGCGATGCCGCGCCCTTCGAGAACCCGCACGCCCCGGTCGCGCACCATCTGCGCCAGGGGGCCTGCGGCGCGCGGGCGCGCGTCGATCACTGCGGCCACCGTCAACCCGGCGTCCAGCACCGCCAGCGCGGTGCGATAGGCGTCGTCATTATTGGTCACGATCACCGTGCGGTCACCGGGGCTGACGGCCCAGTTCACGATGTAATCGCGCACTGCCCCCGCCAGCATGACCCCCGGCACATCGTTGCCCGCAAAGGCCAGCGGGCGTTCGATGGCGCCGGTCGCCGTGATCGTCAGTCCGGCACGGATCCGCCACAACCGATGCCGCGGGCGGCCATCGCCCGGGGTCGCATCACCCACCGACTGATAGCCGATGGCATAGCCGTGGTCATGCAGACCGGCCAGCATCGTGCGCGTCATCAGGGTGACATTTTCCATTGCTTCAAGGGCTTGCACGGCGTGCTTCACCCAAGCGCCCGCGTCTTGTCCGTCGATCTGGCCGCCATCGACCGGCGCACGCCCCCCCCAATGCGGGGTTTGTTCCAGCACCATGACGCGCTGGCCCGTCCGGGCCGCGCGCAGGGCTGCGGCCAGACCGGCCACACCGCCGCCCGCAACCAGAACGTCGGTATAGGCATAGGCCTGTTCATAGCGGTCAACATCCGCCTCACGCGGAACCGCGCCCAGACCTGCGGACTGCCGCACGATCGGCTCGAACAGGTGTTTCCAGGCGAAGCGCGGGAACATGAAGGTCTTGTAATAGAACCCGGCAGGCAGGAATTTATAAAGCTTGTCGTTGATCTCGCCCACGTCGAAGTCAAGGCTGGGCCAGTGGTTCTGGCTGCGGGTCTCGGCGCCCTCGAACAGTTCGGTCGTGGTGGTGCGCTGGTCGGGTTCGAACCGTGCATTGCGGCCCAGACCGACCAAAGCGTTGGGTTCCTCGACCCCGCTTGCCACCAGCCCGCGCGGACGGTGATATTTGAAGCTGCGGCCCAGCATCACCTGCCCCGCGCCCAACAGCGCCGAGGCCAGCGTGTCGCCCGCGAAACCGCGCAGCGGCTTGCCGTTGAAGGTGAAGTTCAGGGGGACAGCGCGGTCGATCAGACGACCGCCTTTCGCCAGACGGGTGCTCATTTATAGCCCTCCCAGGTGGGGCGTTTTTCTTTGATTTTGGCGATCAGATCGGCGGGCGGTTCGGTGGTTTGCGCCGGATAGGTGCCGAACACCTCCAGCGTGGCGGTGCAGCGCGCGGCCAGAAACCACTTGCCGCAGCCATAGGCATGGCGCCAGCGTTCGAAATGCACCCCCTTGGGATTTTTGCGCGCAAACATATAGGCTTCGAAATCGTCATCCGACGATCCCGGGCCAAAGCGTTTCAGATGCGCCTCGCCGCCGGGGGCCAGTTCGGTTTCTTCAACGGTCACGCCGCAATAGGGGCATTGGAGGGTCAGCATGACGCGCGCTCCTGCATCAGGGGGCGCGCCATGCGGTCGTGCCCGGAGTTATTTGTCGGGAAGGTCGATCTGGATTTCCGGCTCATCAGCCGCGGGGATCTTGCCCCCGGTGAAAATGTACCAGCCTGCCCCGACAACGAGGACAAGCAGCACGCCGATGAAAAAGCTTTTGAGGCCGGTGCCGGTCGGTTCTGCCATGGGTTATCATCCTTCTGTGTGTTTTGCAGAAGGATAACGTGCCCCGGCACGCCCCGGTTCCCGGGTGCTGCGCGATCCGCGATACGGACGGTGCCCCCGGAACGGGCATGACAAAGAAAAATCTGCGGTGCCATCAGTGCGCCACCCCGGCCGCGACGCTTTCGTCAATGAAACGGCCCTCGCGGAAGCGGTTCAGCCCGAAATCGGCAGCCAGCGGCCCCGGCTCGCCCTTGGCCACCAGTTCGGCCATCGCCCAGCCCGAGCCGGGAATCGCCTTGAACCCGCCGGTGCCCCAGCCGCAATCGACAAAGATATTCTCGACCGGGGTTTTCGAGATGATGGGCGAGCGGTCGCCGGTCATGTCCACGATCCCGCCCCATTGCCGCAGCATTTTCAGGCGCGAGATGATCGGGAAGGTCTCGACCAATGCGCGGGTGGTTTCCTCGACATGGTGCCACGATCCGCGCTGGGTGTAGTTGTTGAACCCGTCGGTGCCGCCGCCGATCACCAGTTCGCCCTTGTCGGATTGCGACATATAGCCGTGCACCAGATTGGCCATGACAACCACGTCAATCGTCGGCTTGATCGGTTCGGACACCCAGGCTTGCAACGCCATGGATTCGATCGGCAACCGGAAGCCTGCCATTTCCGCCAGCACACTGGAATGACCGGCCACCACGATGGCCAGCTTGCCGCAGTCGATCGCGCCCTTGGTGGTATCGACGCCCACGACCTTGCCACCTTCGGTGCGCACGCCGGTCACTTCGCACTGCTGAATGATATCCATGCCCATGTTAGAGCACCCGCGCGCATAGCCCCAGGCCACCGCATCATGGCGCGCGGTGCCGCCGCGTTCTTGCAACAGCGCGCCCAGCACCGGATAGCGCGGCCCCTCGATATTCAGGATCGGCACCAGGTCCTTGACCTCGGCCGGTTCGATCCAGCGCGTTTCAACCCCTTGCAGGTTGTTGGCATAGACGGTGCGCTTGTAGCCGCGAATTTCATGTTCGCTTTGCGCCAGCATCAGCAGGCCGCGCGGACTGAACATGACGTTGTAATTCAGATCCTGGCTCAGGTCTTCATACAGCTTCAGCGCCTTGTCATAGATCGCCGCCGACGGGTCTTGCAGATAGTTCGAGCGGATGATCGTGGTGTTGCGCCCGGTGTTGCCACCGCCCAGCCAACCTTTCTCGATCACCGCGACATTGGTGATGCCATGCACCTTGCCCAGATAATAGGCCGTGGCCAGACCGTGGCCGCCCGCGCCCACGACAATGACATCATAGCGTTTTTTCGGCTCGGGACTGCGCCAGGCGCGCTCCCACCCGGCGTGAAACCGCGCGGCCTCGCGGGCAACGGCGAACATCGAGTAACGTCTCATCGGGCACGGGCCTTTCTGGTGTCTGCTTTAGTGTCTGCGCAGTCGGGGTGCGGGTGGCGAATCCATCACACGGGCCGCGCCCCAGCCCTTTTGATGCACCCCACGCCGCGCCGAAAGCCACCCCCAAGCGGCAATTGAGGGAAAAATACGACATCGCCCTGCGACAGGTCGCCCCTTTCACGCGCTTGGCACTTTCTTGCGCGGCCCATCCAGCCTAAATGATGGCCAAGGATAGGAGACCTCATGCTGTTTTGGACCCTCACCGCCGCCCTGGTGGCATTTATCGCGCTGCTGTTCGTGCTTGCCCTTGTGCGCCGCCAACCGCAGGCCGCCGCCCCCGCCGCCGCCTATGACGTGCAGGTGTATCGCGACCAGTTGCGCGATCTGGACCGCGATCTTGCCCGCGGCGTGATGAGCAATGACGAGGCCGAGCGCACGCGGATCGAAATCTCGCGCCGGATGCTCGAGGCCGACCGCACCGCGCAAAAAGCCGTGGCGCCAAGCGATGCGCCGCGCCCGGCGACCACGGCGGTTCTGCTGGGGCTTGCGGCCGTGATGGGCGGCTCGTTCGGGCTTTATCAATGGCTGGGGTCTGCAGGCTATCCCGATCAACCGATTGCCGAACGGTTCGCAATGGCGGATGAGCTGTACAGCAGCCGCCCGAGCCAGGACGACGCCGAGAAAGCCGCCGCCGCCCAGCGCGGCCCGCTGCCCACCCCCGAGCCGCAATTTGCCGAACTGATGGAACGGCTGCGCAAGGCCGTGGCAGACCGCCCCAATGATGTGCAGGGGCTGGAACTGCTGGCCCGCAACGAGGCCAATATGGGCAATTTCCGCGCCGGTTGGGAGGCGCAGCGCCGCCTGATCGCGCTGCGCGGCGATGCCGCTACGGCCGCCGATTATGCGCAGCTGGGCGAATATCTGACCGTGGCCGCCGGCGGTCTGGTCACCAAGGACGCCGAAGCGGCCTTTGCCGCCGCATTGGAAAAAGATCCGCGTGACGCGTTGTCGCGCTATTACATCGGTCTGATGATGGCGCAGAACGCGCGCGGCGACCGGGCGTTCCGGGTCTGGGATGCGATGTTGCGCGACGGCACCCCCGAAGGCCCCTGGATGGCGCCGATCCGTGCCAATATCGAACAGCTGGCCTGGATCGCGGGAGAGACCCGCTATCAGATGCCGCAGGCAGGGGGGCGTGGCCCGACCGCCGAAGACATGCAGGCCGCCGCGCAGATGACGCCGGAAGAGCGCCAGCAGATGATCCGCGGCATGGTTGAACAGCTCAACGACCGGCTGGCCTCCGAAGGCGGCCCGGCCACCGAATGGGCCAAGCTGATTTCCTCGCTGCGGATGCTGGGCGATGAAGAGCGTGCGCAAAACATCTGGACCGAGGCGCAGGGCCGGTTTGCCGAAGCCCCCGACGATCTGGCGCTGATCCGGCAGGCCGCCGAAGGCGAAGTCGCGCAAATGCCGATGGCCGCCCCGCAGGCACAGGCGCCGATGATGCCCGGCCCCAGTGCGGAACAGATGCAATCGGCCGCCCAAATGACCCCCGCGGACCGCCAGCAGATGATCGAAGGCATGGTCAACGGGCTGGTCGAGCGGCTGACCACCGAGGGCGGCGCGGCCACCGAATGGGCCCGCGCGATTTCCTCGCTGGCGACGCTGGGCAAGGTCGAACGCGCCGCCGAGGTGTTCGCTGCGGCGAAGACCGCGCTGGCGGGGGATGATGCAGCCCTCGCGATGGTCGAAGCGGCTGCCAACTCTGCCGGGGTGGCGCAGTGATTTGCGCCACCATTGAGGATTTCGCGCCGCACCTGCCCCGTCTGGGCGGGGTGGCGGGGCTTGATCTGGGGACCAAGACGATTGGCGTGGCGGTGTCGGACCGGATGCGTTCGGTCGCCTCGCCGCTGTCCACGATCCGGCGCGAGAAATTCACCCTTGATGTGGCGGCCCTGCTGAAAATCACCACCGAGCGCGAGATCGTGGGGCTGGTGCTGGGCCTGCCGATGAACATGGACGGATCCGAAGGGCCGCGCTGCCAATCGACCCGGGCCTTCGCGCGCAACCTGGAAAAGCTGACCGATCTGCCGATCACCTTTTGGGATGAACGGCTGTCGACCGTAGCCGCCGAGCGGGCGATGCTGGAGGCCGACATGAGCCGCAAGCGCCGCGCCGAGGTGATCGACCACGTCGCGGCAGGCTTCATCCTGCAAGGCGCGCTGGACCGGCTGCGCCATATGGAGGCGGCACGTGACTGACCCCACCGACGAGATCTGGAAACGCGACGAGATCGAAAGCCCCTGCGTCAAGCTTCGTGCGATCCATCCGGTCGAAAAGATTTGCGTCGGCTGCTATCGTTCGCTTGCGGAAATCGGCAACTGGTCGCGGATGACGCCCGAAGCGCGCCGCGCGATCATGGCCGACTTGCCCGCCCGCGCCCCCCGCCTGCGCCAACGCCGCGGCGGGCACGCCGCACGTCAGGCCGACTGACGGGCGCCCCGCCCCTCTTTGCCTGCGGCAAATCCCCCGAGGGATTTGAAACCAGATGAGAGCCCGTTTCAGCTTGGCACAAATATCCCGGGGGTGAGCGGCCAAGGGCCGCGAGGGGGCAGCGCCCCCTGAGCCTATGGACTGAAA
>JAQTYE010000201.1 GCA_028749255.1 Paracoccaceae bacterium
CCGAGAAGATCGCGATTGCCGAGGCGCTCGATGCGATTGGCGTGGATTATATCGAGGGCGGCTGGCCGGGCGCGAACCCGACCGACAGCGATTTTTTCGACGCGCGCCCGCAGACGCGCGCCACCTTCACCGCCTTTGGCATGACCAAGCGGTCCGGGCGTTCCGCCGCGAATGACGAGGTGCTGGCGGGCGTGATGAATGCCAATACTCCGGCGGTTTGTCTGGTCGGCAAGACGCATGATTACCATGTCACGGCAGCGCTGGGGATCACGCTGGAGGAGAACCTGGACAACATCCGCGCCAGCGTCGCGCATCTGGTGGCGCAGGGCCGCGAGGCGCTGTTTGATGCCGAGCATTTCTTTGACGGTTACAAGGCGAATGCGCCCTATGCGCTGGAATGTGCCTTGGCGGCCTATAAGGCGGGCGCGCGCTGGGTGGTGTTGTGCGACACCAACGGCGGCACGCTGCCATTCGAGGTGGCCGAGATCACCCGCGCGGTGATCGACGCGGGCATTCCGGGCGATCATCTGGGCATCCATTGCCACGACGATACCGGCAACGCGGTGGCCTGTTCGCTGGCGGCGGTGCAGGCGGGCGCGCGGCAGGTGCAGGGCACGCTCAACGGTCTGGGCGAGCGCTGCGGCAATGCCAATCTGACCAGTCTGATTCCGACGCTGATCTTGAAGGAGCCGTTCCGCAGTCAGTTGCAGACCGGCATCACCGAGGCGGCGGTTCTGGGGATCACCAAGCTGTCGCGCAAGCTGGATGATATTTTGAACCGGGTGCCGTTGCGCAGCGCGCCTTACGTCGGCGCGTCTGCCTTTGCGCACAAGGCCGGGCTGCACGCCTCGGCCATTCTGAAAGACCCCAGCACCTACGAACATATTGACCCGGGTCTGGTGGGCAATGCGCGGCTGATCCCGATGTCCAATCAGGCCGGGCAGTCGAACCTGCGCGCGCGGCTGGCGGGCATGGGGATCGAGGTCGATCCGAAAGATCCGCGTCTGGCGGCGATCCTGGATGAGATCAAGGCGCGCGAAGACCACGGCTATGCCTATGACGGGGCGCAGGCCAGTTTCGAGCTGCTGGCGCGGCGCGAACTGGGCGTGTTGCCAAGCTATTTCGAGGTTGAACGCTATCGCGTCACTGTCGAGCGCAAGCGTGATGCGAAGGGCCGGATGGCGGCGCTGTCCGAGGCGGTGGTGGTGGTCAATATCGGTGGTCAGCGCACGCTGAGCGTCTCCGAAGGGATCGTTGAAGATGGCTCCGACGGCGGCCCGGTCAACGCGCTGTCCAAAGCGCTGGCCAAGGATCTGGGCCCGTATCAGCATTATATCGACGACATGAAGCTGGTCGATTTCCGGGTGCGGATCACCCAGGGCGGGACCGAGGCCGTGACCCGTGTCATTATCGACAGCGAGGACGGGCAGGGGCGGCGCTGGTCCACCGTGGGGGTCAGCCCGAACATCGTCGATGCTTCGTTCGAAGCGCTGCTGGATGCGATCGTGTGGAAACTGGCGCGCGACGGGGCGGCCCCGGTATGAGCGATGTTCTGGCCAGCGTGACGGCGGCAGCGGCGCGCGTCGAGGCGGGGGACCCGGATCGCTTTGCCGCGGTGATGGCAAGCCCTGCGGCGCAACGGGCGGCGCTTTGGCCGCTGTATGCCGCCAATCTGGAAATTGCGCGCGCGCCCTGGGCCTCGGCCGAGCCGGTGGTGGCCGAGATGCGGCTGCAATGGTGGGTCGATGCGCTGGAGGAGCTGGCCGCCTCCGGCCGGGCGCCCGCGCATGAAATCGGCCCTGCGCTGGTGGATCTGCGCGATCAGGCGGGGCTTTTGGTGGCTGTGGCCGAGGCGCGGCGCTGGGATTGCTGGCGCGAGCCGTTTGCCGATCGGGCGGCGTTTGAGACCTATCTCGATCAGACCGCGGGCAACCTGTATTGGGCGGCGGCGCGGGCGCTTGGGGCGGGACCAGAGGCTGAGCGCGCAGTGCGCGATCACGCCTTTGCGGCGGGGTTGGCAACCTGGTTTGCAGCCGTCCCCGCGCTGGAATCGCAAGGCCGGATGCCCTTGCCCGATGGCCGCCCCGAGGCCGTGGCCGATCTGGCGCGCACGGCTCTGGTCCGGGTGCAGGGCGTCTTGCTGTCTGGCCCTGCGGCGCTGGCGCTGTTGCCGGGCTGGCAGGCGCGCGCGATGCTCAAACGCGCGGCGCAAGATCCGGCGCGGGTGGCGCAGGGCGCGCTGGCCGGGTCGGAATTTGCCCGCCGTGCCGGTCTGTTGTGGCGCGCGGCTTTTCTGCGCTGAGTCCCCGCGCGGTTTAAACTTATCTTCAGGTGTTCCGGTCATGTTCCGTTCCAATGGGCTGCTGTCCCTTGGTTTGCGGAACGATTCTGCCTGCGCAGCAGGATCCGTCGGAGGCATGTTGATGAAAGTGTTTCACAACCTGAAACTTGGGGTCAAACTGCCCCTGATGTTGGTGACGATCGCGCTGATCGCGCTTACGATCATGGGGGGATCGGCCTATCACGAGGCCCGCAACCTGCTGGAACAGGAAGGCGCCGCACGGCTGGGTCAGTCGCTTGATGCGCGCCGCGAAGATCTGTTGTCCTGGGCGGCGGGGCTGATGGCCGACGCGCGTGCGAATGCCGTCAATCAGGCCACCAGCCGCGCCCTGCGCGAGATGTCCGCATCATGGAAGCGGTTGGGTGACAACCCTGATGCCTATCTGCGCAAAACCTATATCGACGACAACCCGAACCCTGAGGGGGAGCGCTACAAGCTCGACTACCCCGGCGATGTCACCGACTATTCGATCCTGCACCGGCGCTATCATCCCGGGTTCGTGACGATGGCCGCGCAGAAGGGCTTTGTTGATATCTACATGATCAACACTGACGGCATGGTTGTCTATTCGATGGGCAAGGATGCCGATTTCGCCACCGACCTGCTGCAGGGTCCCTATAAGGATGCAGCGCTGGCGCAGGTGGTGGCCGTGGCGCTGACCTCGGCGGATGGCGAGCCGGTTGTGTCGGAGTTTTCACAACACGATGCGGCCAGCCGCGCCGAAGTGGGCCTGTTCATCGCGACCCCGGTGCGCAATGCCGAAGGTGTGGTGCAGGGCGTCATCGCCTTTGAAGTTAATGTGGCGCATATTGATGCGACCTTGGCCAATGCGCGCGGGCTGGGCGACACCGGGCAGGGATATCTCGTGTCTCCCCAAGGGATTATGCAAAACGACCTGCGATTGTCCCAGGTCAAGACGCTGCTGCGCCCGGTGGACGAAACCCCCGCAATTCGCGCGGCGCTTGCGGGCGAGACCGGCATCGTCGCGCAAACCGGCGCGACAGGAAAGCCTGTGGTTGCGGCCTTTGCCCCGTTGCAGATGTTCGGGCGGACATATGCCGCCGTGGTCGAGCAGA
The DNA here is from genome assembly GCA_028749255.1 of Paracoccaceae bacterium. Lineage (GTDB taxonomy): Bacteria > Pseudomonadota > Alphaproteobacteria > Rhodobacterales > Rhodobacteraceae > Rhodobacter. Next base: position 3,418 of record JAQTYE010000201.1, read on the forward strand.
ATGCCGATGAAATGTTCGCCCCGGCGCAAAATCTGGCCCGGTCCATGCTGTTCAACGCGGCTTGGCTGATGGGGCTGTTGCTTGTCCTGTCATGGTGGATGGCCCGTTCGGTTTCCGGCCCGTTGCAGCTGCTGGGCGCGATGATCCGCAAGATTTCCAGCGGCGATCATATCACTCCGGTGGCAGGCACGCAGCGCACGGATGAAGTGGGCCATATTGCCAGCGCGCTGGAAGCCCTGCGTGAAGAACTGCAGTCTGCCGATGCGGCCCAGTTGCAGGCCGCAATGCAAGGCACCGCATTCGAGAGCTGCTCGGCGGCAATGATGATGGTCGATCAGGATTTCAACATCATTTACAACAACAAGGCGTTCATCAAGCTGGTCACCAACCGACTGGATGATTTTCGCACCGTGACCAGTGATATCGTTCCCGACGCATTGGTCGGCCGCTCGATGGATGCCTTCCATAAGCTGCCCGAGCGCGCGCGCAAGGTCCTTTCAGACCCTGCCAATCTGCCCTACCACGCCGACATTGTCGTTGGAGAGGGGCGTTTTGGTCTGGATGTCAGCGAAATCGCGATGCCCGGGAAGGGGCAGATCGGCTTTGTTGTGGAATGGCGCGACGTAACCGAGTTGCGAATGAATCGTGCACTGCTCAACGCGTTGGACGCCAATCAACTGTTGTGCGAATTCACCCCCGCGGGCGTGTTGAGCCGGGCAAACGCAAATATGTGTGCGGCCCTTGGCGCAGAGGAAGCGGCTCTTTTGGGGCAACCGCACGCCGATCTGTTCCTGGATGACGGCGCGCAGGGCGACCTCTGGTCCCGGCTGCAAAAATTCGAGCCAATTCTGGGCCGCTTCGTGCTGAAGGGCGCGCAGGACCGCACGGTGATTGTTGAAGGCAGCGTGACCCCGGTCCCGGATCGCAACAACCGCTTGCTCAAGATCGTGATGATGGCAAATGATGTCACCGAAGCCCAACTCAACCTGAAGACGGCAGAAGAACGCAATACATCAATGATGGCGGGTCAGCAGGCCGTGGTCGAGGCGTTGCGGGTCGGTTTGACCAAGCTGTCGGACGGCGACCTGTGTGCCCGTATCGATGTGGCCTTCGCGGAAGAGTACGAACAGTTGCGTGCTGATTTCAATGCGGCCGTCAGCAATCTTGCGCAGGCGATGCAGGTGGTGATCGACAATGCCGGCACGATCGACGGTGAAGCGCAGGAAATCAGCAATGCTGCAGAGGATCTGAGTCGTCGCACCGAAAAACAGGCTGCGACGCTGGAGCAGACGGCGGCGGCACTGGACGAATTGACCTCTTCGGTGACCTCGGCGACCGATGGCGCCACCGAGGCCGAACGTGTTGTGCGCGAGGCGCGGGTCAGCGCGGAATCCTCGGGAGAAATCGTTCAGCAGGCTGTGGCCGCGATGGGGGAAATCGAAGAATCCTCGCAAAAAATCTCACGTATTATCAGTGTGATCGACGACATCGCATTTCAAACCAACTTGCTGGCGCTAAATGCGGGCGTTGAGGCCGCGCGCGCGGGCGAAGCCGGTCGTGGCTTTGCTGTTGTGGCCTCCGAGGTGCGCGCGCTTGCGCAACGCTCGTCGGAAGCTGCACGTGAGATTGATGCGTTGATCTCCACGTCCTCTGGCCATGTCCGGCGGGGGGTCGATCTTGTGGGCGAGACGGGGCAGGCGCTCAACGGCATCCTGGCGTCGGTCATTGATGTGGCCGTGCGCGTGTCTCAGGTGGCCGCATCTTCGCGTGAACAGGCAACAGGACTCGCGGAAATCAACGTTGCGGTCAACCAGCTTGATCAAGTCACTCAGCAAAACGCGGCCATGTTCGAACAGACGACCGCAGCAAGCCATGCCCTGAATCGCGGCGCGCAATCGCTGACGGCAACGACCTCTATGTTCCGCACGCCCAATGGCACGCCGAGT
>JAQTYE010000042.1:0-1108 GCA_028749255.1 Paracoccaceae bacterium
CGGGGGCGCAGGTCGAGGCGGGCGCGGCGTTGATCCGGCTGGCCGAGGATGCCGAGGCCGCCGCGTGAGCGTTCTGCACCATGTTCCCGGCTCGCGCAGCCTGCGGGTGCTGTGGCTGCTGGAAGAACTGGAAGAGCCGGTCGATCTGCGGATCTGGTCGCTGACCGATGGCGGTCTGCGCAGTGCCGAATTTCGCGCGCTGTCTCCGGCGGGGCGGGTGCCCGCGCTGGAAATCGACGGGCGGGTGATATTTGAATCCGGCGCGATCCTTGAATACCTGACCGAGACCCGCGGGCGGTTGGCGCCTGCGCCCGGCACGCCGGAACGCGCAGAGTTTCTGGAATGGCTGCATTTTGCGGAAACGCAGGCGAATATCCTGCAAAACCTGAATATCCATCACATCTTTTTGCGCCCGGAAACGGCCCGTTCGGGGGCTTTGATGCGGCTCGATACCAAACGGCTGGCGGTGACGATGCATGCGCTGGAGGCGCATTTGAGCGGGCGCGATTGGATCCTGACCGAGTTCTCGGCCGCCGATTGCATGCTGGCCTTCAACCTTGATGCGATGTTCCGCTTCGTCCGGCCCGACGGGTTTCTGGCGATTGCGACCTATCGCGCGCGGGTGCAGGCGCGGCCTGCCTATCAGCGCGCGCTGGCCCGCGCCGGGAGCGACACGATCTATACCCAGGACTTTTACGAGCTGACCAATGGCTGACACAGTTGAAATCTTTGAAATGGCGCCCCGCGACGGATTGCAGAACGAAAAGCGGCTGATCCCGACGGCGGAAAAGATTGCGCTGGTCGATTGCCTCAGCCGGGCGGGGTTTCGCCGGATCGAGGTGGCGTCGTTTGTGTCGCCCAAATGGGTGCCGCAGATGGCTGACAGCGCCGAGGTTCTGGCGGGCATCACCCGCGCGCCCGGTGTGCGCTATGCGGCGCTGACGCCGAACCTGCGCGGCTATGAGGGTGCGCGGGCGGCGCGGGCCGATGAGGTGGCGATCTTTGCCTCGGCGTCCGAAGGGTTTTCCAAGGCCAATCTGAATTGCACGATTGCCGAAAGTCTGGAGCGGTTCGTGCCGATCATCGAGGCGGCGCAGGCCGACGGGAT
>JAQTYE010000042.1:1118-23561 GCA_028749255.1 Paracoccaceae bacterium
CGCGGCTATGTTTCGGTGGTGACCGATTGCCCCTATGACGGGCCGACGCCACCGGCAAATGTGGCGCGGGTGGTCGCGGCGCTGCGCGAGATGGGGTGTTACGAGGTCAGCCTTGGCGACACCATCGGTCAGGGCCGCCCCGAGACCATCGACGCGATGCTGCGGGCCGTGCTGAATGAATTGCCCGCCGACCGTCTGGCCGGGCATTACCACGACACCGCCGGGCGCGCGCTGGAGAACGTTGACGCGAGCCTTGCGCTGGGGCTGCGGGTGTTTGACGCCGCCGTGGGGGGCTTGGGTGGTTGTCCCTATGCGCCAGGGGCCGCGGGCAATGTCGCGACCGAAAAACTGGCCGCGCATCTGGCGGCGCGCGGGTTTGACACCGGGCTCGATCTGGCGGTTCTGGACGCGGCCGCAGCACTGGCACGGACAATGAAAGGGCAGGGCAATGACTGAGACGATCAAGGTTGAAATCGACGCGCGCGGCGTGGCGCGACTGGTGCTGGCGCGGTCCGAAAAGCACAACGCGCTGAGCGCCCAGATGATGGATGAAATCACCGCGGCGATTGCCGCGCTTGGTGCCGATGCGGCGGTGCGGGTCGTGGTGCTGGCCGCTGAAGGCGCAAGTTTCTGCGCGGGCGGCGATCTGAAATGGATGCAGGCGCAGATCGGCGCCGATGCGGCGACGCGGGCGGCCGGGGCGCGCAAACTTGCGGGCATGCTCAGCGCACTCGACAGTTGCCCCAAGCCGGTGATTGGCCGGGTCCATGGCAATGCCTTTGGCGGTGGCATCGGCATGATGTCGGTGTGCGATGTGGCGGTGGGCGTATCGGGTGCGCGCTTTGGCCTGACCGAGACGAAACTGGGGCTGACGCCTGCGACGATTTCACCCTATGTCGTGGCGCGGATGGGGGCGGCCAAGGCGCGGCGGGTGTTCATGTCGTCACGGCTGTTTGGCGCCGAGGAGGCCCGCGATCTGAACCTGCTGGCCCGGGTCGTGGCCCCCGAAGATCTGGATGCCGCAATCGAGGCCGAGGTGCTGCCCTATCTGTCCTGCGCGCCCGGGGCCGTGGCCGATGCCAAGGCGCTGGTGCGCAACCTGGGGCCGCAGATCGACAGCACTGTCATTGATGCGACAATCGGGGCCCTTGTCGCCCGCTGGGAAAGCCCCGAGGCGATCGAGGGAATCAGTGCCTTTTTTGAAAAGCGCACGCCGGGCTGGATGAGCTGACCCTTCGCAGGGTGGCGAAAAAATACGCACCGGGTTGAGTTTGGTCGTGGGCGGGAGGGGCGAGGCCCTTTCCCGCCCGTTTCCTTCCTGCGTTCAGGCCCGGCTGAGCAGGCTTGATTGCCCGCCTCGGTGTGCATTGGTATACAAGTTGCACTTTTCGCCCCAAAATTGGGCGGCACTCGGTTGACCCGGGGCGGGCGCGGGGCTATTGGTCGGCACAGCCGGAACCTGCGCGACAACTGGTCGCGTCACGAGGGAGCCAACCAGTGCACGACATGCTGCGTGAATATCTTCCCATTCTTATCTTTCTTGCCATGGCTATTGGTCTGGGTCTTGTCCTGATCCTTGCTGCCGTGGTGCTTGCCGTGCGCAATCCCGACCCTGAAAAGCTGTCGGCGTATGAGTGCGGTTTCAATGCGTTCGACGACGCGCGGATGAAGTTCGATGTGCGCTTCTACCTTGTCTCGATCCTGTTCATCATCTTCGATCTGGAAGTCGCCTTCCTGTTCCCCTGGGCAGTGGCCTTCGGGTCGATCAGCATGGTCGCCTTCTGGTCGATGATGGTGTTCCTGGGCGTGCTGACCGTGGGCTTTGCCTATGAATGGAAGAAAGGGGCGCTGGAATGGGCGTGATGACCGGAGCCAATACCGCCGCTGCGGATATGGATGTGGCGACTGCCGCGCTCAACCGTGACCTGCAGGACAAGGGGTTCTTGCTGACCTCGGCCGAGGATATCATCAACTGGGCGCGCAACGGGTCGCTGCACTGGATGACCTTTGGTCTGGCCTGCTGCGCCGTTGAAATGATGCACACCGCGATGCCGCGCTATGACGTGGAACGCTATGGTTTCGCCCCGCGCGCAAGCCCGCGTCAGTCCGATGTGATGATCGTCGCGGGCACGCTGACCAACAAGATGGCGCCGGCGCTGCGCAAGGTTTACGACCAGATGCCCGAACCGCGCTATGTCATCTCGATGGGCAGCTGCGCCAATGGCGGCGGGTATTATCACTACAGCTATTCGGTCGTGCGCGGCTGTGACCGGATCGTTCCGGTTGACATCTATGTGCCCGGCTGCCCGCCCAGTGCCGAAGCGCTGATGTATGGCATCTTGCAGTTGCAGCGGAAAATCCGCCGCACCGGCACCTTGGTGCGCTGAGGGGAGACCAGCAATGACCGAACAGTTGCAAGAACTGGCCGCCCATATCGAGCTGAAGCGCGGCGCCGATGTGCTCTCGACCGAAATCGCTTATGGCGAACTGAACGTCACCGTCACACCCGGCTCGATTGTCGATTTCGTCGACTTCCTGCGCGAAGACCCGAATTGCAAATTCTCGACGCTGGTCGATATTACCGCCGTCGATTACCCGACCCGCCCGGCGCGGTTCGATGTGGTGTGGCATTTCCTGTCGATGTATCGCAACCAGCGCATCCGTATCAAAGCGGCCCTGCGCGAGGATGAGATGTGCCCCTCGATCACCGATGTGCATCCCTCGGCCAACTGGTTTGAGCGCGAGATCTTCGACATGTTCGGTATTTTGTTCTCGGGCCACCCGGACCTGCGCCGTCTGCTGACCGATTACGGGTTCCGCGGCCATCCGCTGCGCAAGGATTTCCCGACCACCGGCTATGTCGAGCTGCGCTATGACGAGGCGCAAAAGCGCGTCGTTTACGAGCCGGTCAATCTGACGCAAGAATACCGTCAGTTCGACTTCCTCAGCCCGTGGGAAGGTGCCCATTACATTCTGCCCGGCGACGAGAAGCAGGGCTGAGCCAGCCAGGGGCCTGCGGGCCCCGGCCATCGGCAAGATAAAGGTAGAGATCATGGACGGCGACATCCGGCAAAATACCTACGATGACGGCTCGAAGGACTTCCTGACCGGCGAGCAGCGGATTCGTAACTTCAACATCAACTTCGGGCCGCAGCACCCGGCCGCGCACGGCGTGCTGCGGATGGTGCTGGAACTCGACGGCGAAATCGTCGAGCGGGCTGACCCGCATATCGGCCTGCTGCATCGCGGCACCGAGAAGCTGATGGAAAGCCGCACCTATCTGCAGAACCTGCCCTATTTCGACCGCCTCGATTACGTGGCGCCGATGAACCAGGAACATGCCTGGTGCATGGCCATCGAGAAGCTGACCGGCACCGTCGTGCCGCGCCGTGCCTCGCTGATCCGGGTGCTGTATTCGGAACTGGGCCGCATTACCAACCACCTGCTGAACGTCACCACGCAGGCGATGGACGTGGGCGCGCTGACCCCGCCGCTGTGGGGCTTTGAAGAGCGTGAAAAGATCATGGTGTTTTACGAACGCGCCTGCGGTGCGCGTTTGCACGCCAACTATTTCCGTCCCGGCGGCGTCCATCAGGATCTGCCCGAGGCGCTGATCGACGACATCGAGGAGTGGGCGAATGCCTTCCCGCAGGTGTTGGATGATATCGAAGGCCTGCTGACCGAAAACCGGATCTTCAAGCAGCGCAACGCCGATATCTGCATCATCACCGAAAAAGAGATCCTCGACTGGGGCTATTCGGGCGTGATGGTGCGCGGTTCGGGCTTTGCCTGGGATCTGCGGCGCTCGCAGCCCTATGAATGCTATGACGAGTTTGATTTCAAAGTGGCGATCGGCAAGAACGGCGATTGCTATGACCGCTATCTGGTGCGGATGGCCGAGATGCGGGAATCGACCCGCATCGTGCATCAGGCGATCGCGAAACTGCGCGCGCCCGAAGGCAAAGGTGATGTGCTGGCCCGCGGCAAGATGACCCCGCCGAAACGCGGCGAGATGAAAACCTCGATGGAAGCGCTGATCCATCACTTCAAGCTGTACACCGAGGGCTTCAAAGTTCCGGCAGGTGAGGTTTACGCCGCGGTCGAGGCGCCGAAGGGCGAATTCGGCGTTTATCTGGTGTCGGACGGGTCGAACAAACCTTACCGCGCCAAGATCCGCGCGCCGGGCTATCCGCACCTGCAATCCATGGACCACGTGGCCAAAGGCCACCAATTGGCCGACGTGTCGGCTATCATCGGCACGATGGATATCGTGTTCGGGGAGGTTGACCGCTAATGCTCCGTCGTCTTCATCACGAGCAACCCAGCTCTTTCGCTTTCACGCCCGCGAACCTTGACTGGGCGCAGGGGCAGATCAGCAAGTTCCCGGTCGGCCGTCAGGCCTCGGCGATCATTCCGCTGCTGTTCCGCGCACAGGAACAGGAAGGCTGGCTGAGCCGTCCGGCGATCGAATATGTCGCCGATATGCTCGACATGCCCTATATCCGCGCGCTGGAAGTCGCGACCTTCTACTTCATGTTCCAACTGGCCCCCGTCGGCTCGGTGGCCCACATCCAGATTTGCGGCACCACCAGCTGCATGATCTGTGGCGCCGAAGACCTGATGAAGGTCTGCAAGGATAAGATTGCTGCGCATCCGTTCGAAATCTCGGCCGATGGCAAGTTTTCCTGGGAAGAGGTCGAGTGCCTTGGTGCCTGCACCAACGCGCCGATGGCCCAGATCGGCAAGGATTACTACGAAGACCTGACCGAAGAGAGCCTGGCCAAGCTGATCGACGACATGGCGGCGGGTGCGACCCCGAAAGCCGGGTCGCAGACGGGTCGCTTCAGCTCTGAACCGGCGTCGGGTCTGACCTCTTGCACGGACACCAAGGGCGACAAAGAGGCGTATAACGGTTCGGTCAATCTGGCCGTGACGATTGGCGACTCGATCAAGCGGATCGACGGCACCGAAGTGCCGTTCTCGGCCCCGTGGCAATCCTCGGGTCAGTTCCCGGCGATTGGTATCATGGGCGCGAACCGTCCGAAATCGGCCGTGCAGCAGGCTGCGGCCGCGAAAACCGCAGCTCCGGCGGCGGCCCCTGCGGCTGCGGCTGCGGCGGCACCGGTCGTGGGCGCGAAGCCCGCGGTGATGGACGCGGCCCGTGACGGCAAGGCTGACGATCTGAAAATGATCAAGGGTGTCGGCCCGAAACTGGAAGCGCTGCTCAACAGCATGGGCTTTTTCCACTTCGATCAGGTCGCGGCCTGGACCGAGGCGGAACTGGCCTGGGTTGACGACAATCTTGAAGGGTTCAAGGGCCGGGCGTCGCGTGACGAATGGGTCGGTCAGGCGAAACTGCTGGCCGGTGGTGGCGAGACCGAATTTTCGGCCCGTGCCAAGAAAGACGGAATTTACGAGGCGTAACGCGTAGGATCGGGGCGAAGGGGCACGATGGCGATGTATGACGATGGATGCCGGGGCAAGGCTTGGATCGGGGGCGCGGTAACGGGCCTTGTGGTCATGCTGGCGCTGCTGATCATCGGTCATCAATCCTTTGCCGCCGCGTTGTTCCTGGGTCTGGTGGTCTTCGGACTGTTCGGTGCGCTGCTGGTCTGGGCATTCTGCGAGGGCCGCGATCCGGGGTTGGCCGTGCCACATGCGATGGCCGCGCCGATTGCTGTTCCGGTGGCACCTGTCGCGCCGGTTGCGGATCTGCCGACGTCCGCGCCCGTCGGGTCCGAGGCCCCGAAAGCCGAGGCCCCCAAGGTCGAAGTCCCGGTGGCTGAAGCTGCGGTGGCTGCGACTCCCAAAGCCCCGGTCGCGACCGCGAAAGCCGCGCCCGACGATGCGCCAGAAGCCACGGCGGGCGAGGGGCGCAAACCTGCGGGTCTGCCGGGGCCGCGCAATGGTCAGGCCGACGATCTGAAAAAGATCGAAGGCATCGGTCCGAAACTGGAAGAACGCCTGCATCGCTGGGGCGTGTTCCACTTCGACCAGATCGCGGGTTGGGGCCCGGAAGAGATTGCCTTTGCCGACGCGGCGATGCCGCGTTTCAAGGGCCGCTGCACGCGCGACAAATGGGTCGCGCAGGCGAAGATTATCGTGGACGAGGGGCTTGAGGCCTTTCTCGAACGCGCCAAGACGAATGACTACTGAGGCCCTGTAACGGGTCACTGAACGACAGATTTCGCGCCGGGCAACCGGGGCAACAGGCGCCGGGCACCGGTGGCCCGGGCAACTGAGGGAAACGACATGCTGAAAGATCAGGACCGGATCTTTACCAACCTCTACGGGATGCACGACCGCTCCCTCAAAGGGGCGATGATGCGCGGCCACTGGGATGGCACGAGCGAAATCCTGGCGAATGGCCGGGATTGGATCATCGAGCAGGTCAAGGCCTCGGGGCTGCGCGGGCGCGGTGGCGCGGGCTTCCCGACCGGCCTGAAATGGTCGTTCATGCCCAAGCAATCCGATGGCCGCCCCGCCTATCTGGTGGTGAACGCCGACGAATCCGAGCCGGGCACCTGCAAGGACCGCGAAATCATGCGCCACGATCCGCACACGCTGATCGAAGGCTGCCTGATTGCCGGTTTCGCGATGGGGGCCTCGGCCGCCTATATCTATATCCGCGGCGAGTATGTTCGCGAAAAAGAGGCGCTGCAGGCCGCGATCGACGAATGCTATGACGCGGGTCTGATCGGCAAGAACGCCTGCAAATCGGGCTACAAGTTCGACGTCTACCTGTCGCACGGCGCGGGCGCCTATATCTGCGGTGAAGAAACCGCGCTGATCGAAAGCCTTGAAGGCAAAAAGGGCATGCCGCGGATGAAACCGCCGTTCCCGGCGGGCTCGGGGCTGTATGGCTGCCCGACCACGGTGAACAACGTCGAATCCATCGCCGTTGTGCCCACCATCCTGCGTCGCGGCGCGCCGTGGTATGCGTCCTTCGGGCGCCCGAACAATACCGGCGTCAAGCTGTTCGCGATGTCGGGCCATGTGAACACGCCCTGCGTCATCGAGGAATCGATGTCGATCTCGATGAAGGAACTGATCGAGAAACACGGCGGCGGCGTGCGTGGCGGCTGGAAAAACCTGAAAGCCGTGATCCCCGGCGGCGCCAGCTGCCCGGTGCTGCCCGCGCATCTGTGCGAAGACGCGATCATGGATTACGACGGTATGCGCGAGCTGAAATCCAGCTTCGGCACCGCCTGCCTGATCGTGATGGATCAGCAGACCGATATCATCAAGGCGATCTGGCGTCTGGCGAAATTCTTCAAGCATGAAAGCTGCGGCCAGTGCACGCCTTGCCGCGAAGGCACCGGCTGGATGATGCGCGTGATGGATCGTCTGGTGCGCGGCGAGGCCGAGGTCGAGGAAATCGACATGCTGTTCGAAGTGACCAAGCAGGTTGAAGGTCACACGATCTGTGCCCTTGGCGATGCGGCGGCCTGGCCGATCCAGGGCCTCATTCGCCATTACCGCGAAGAAATCGAAGACCGCATCAAGGCCAACAAGACCGGTCGCATGGGCGCGATGGCGGCGGAGTGAAGTTGGTGAACGCAACCCTTCCCCTTGGTGTCGCAACGCTGGCCCTGTCGGGCTGCGTCGCCATGGCGCCGGGCAACACGATCTACACCGCGCCTCCGGGCTATGGTGTGTCGTCCGAAGGGGGCGGGCTGCGCATTACCCGCGAGGGGCGTGCGTTTGACTATTCCGAAGGGGCCGAGGCGCGCCGCACCGCCGATGCCTTCTGCCGGGGCAAGGTGAAATCCTCGCCCGAAGACAATTTCCAGGCTGGCGCCTGGGTCTATCCGTGGGGCTGTGCATGAGCGGCGTCACGGCACTTGTAACGAAATTCCGCGCGGGTCACCGCGCCTTTGGCAACTGACGGATCAGAGCATGTCGAACACGCGCAAAATCATCATCGACGGCCATGAGGTCGAGGTTGATCCGAACCTGACCCTTATTCAGGCTTGTGAGCAGGCGGGCATCGAAGTGCCGCGGTTCTGCTATCACGAGCGGCTGTCGATCGCGGGCAACTGCCGGATGTGTCTGGTCGAGGTTGTCGGCGGCCCGCCGAAACCCGCAGCGTCCTGCGCGATGCAGGTCAAGGATCTGCGCCCCGGCCCGAATGGCGAGCCGTCGGTGATCAAGACCAATTCGCCGATGGTGAAGAAGGCCCGCGAAGGGGTGATGGAGTTCCTGCTCATCAACCACCCGCTGGATTGTCCGATTTGCGACCAGGGCGGCGAATGCGACCTGCAAGATCAGGCGATGGCTTACGGCGTCGATTTCTCGCGCTATCGCGAACCCAAACGCGCGAGCGAAGACCTGAACCTTGGGCCGCTGGTCTCGACCTGCATGACCCGCTGCATCAGCTGCACCCGCTGCGTGCGTTTCACTTCGGAAGTGGCGGGCATCACCCAGATGGGCCAGACCGGCCGCGGCGAAGACAGCGAGATCACCAGCTATCTGAACATGACGCTGGACAGCAATTTGCAGGGCAACATCATCGACCTGTGCCCGGTCGGTGCGCTGACCTCGAAACCCTATGCCTTCACCGCCCGTCCGTGGGAACTGACCAAGACCGAAACCATCGACGTGATGGACGCGCTCGGCTCGAACATCCGGGTCGATACCAAGGGCCGCGAAGTCAAGCGGATCGTGCCGCGCAACCATGACGGCGTGAACGAGGAATGGATTTCCGACAAGTCGCGTTTCGTCTGGGACGGTCTGCGTCGGCAACGTCTGGACACGCCCTATATCCGCGAAAACGGCAAGCTGCGCAAAGCCACCTGGCCCGAGGCGCTGAATGCGGCCGTCTATGCGATGAAGGGCAAGAAAGTTCTGGGTCTGGTCGGCGATCTGGCCTCGACCGAAGCGGCCTTCAGCCTGAAGACCCTGATCGAGGGTCTGGGGGGCCGCGTCGAATGCCGCACCGATGGCGCGCGCCTGCCGGTGGGCAACCGGTCTGCCTATGTCGGGAATGCGGCGATTGCCGATATCGACCGCGCCCGCAACATCGTGCTGATCGGCACCAACCCGCGCACCGAAGCGCCGGTGCTGAACGCGCGGATCCGCAAGGTCTGGGTGGCCGGTGCGCAGGTGTCGGTGATCGGGCCGGATGCGGATCTGACCTATGACTATACCAAGCTGGGCGAAGATCGTGACGCGCTGCTCCGCGCCGTGGCCGAGGCGCAGCCTGTCGAAGGCTCGCTGGTGATCGTGGGGCAGGGCGCCCTGAACGAGGCCGATGGCGAGGCGGTTCTGGCGCAGGCGATGGCGCTGGCCGAGAAACTCGGCGGCAAGATGCTGGTGCTGCACACGGCCGCGGGTCGTGTCGGCGCGATGGACGTGGGCGCGGTCACCGAAGGCGGACTGCTGGCCGCCGTCGAAGGTGTGCAGACCGTGTTCAACATGGGCGCCGACGAGGTTGAAATCGCGCCGGGCCCGTTCGTGATCTATCAGGGCAGCCATGGGGACCGGGGTGCGTCGCGCGCCGATGTGATCCTGCCGGCCGCTGCCTATACCGAAGAGAACGGTCTGTTCGTGAATACCGAAGGCCGTCCGCAGCTGGCGTTCCGCGCGGCGTTTGCGCCGGGCGAGGCCAAGGAAAACTGGGCCGTGCTGCGCGCATTGTCCGCCGAACTGGGGGCGACCCTGCCGTGGGACAGCCTGGCCGGGCTGCGCCGTGCGATGGTGGCCGCGGTGCCGCATCTGGCGCAGGTTGACAAGGTTGTGGACAACGGCTGGACCGCGCTGGAACTGCGTGCGCCGGGCCGGGCGGGCTTCCGCCACGCGATCCGCGATTTCTATCTGACCAACCCGATTGCCCGGGCCTCGGTGCTGATGGCTGAACTCTCGGCCAATGCCAAGGCGCGCGCGACCCAAGCGATGGCGGCAGAGTAAGCGATGCACCAGACCCTGACCCGCGCGTTCAAGTTCGCCCCCGGCCTTCTGGCCGGGCTGGCGGCCTGCGCGCCCGCGCAGGGGGCCGGACCGGCGACGACGAAACCGGTCTATCGCGGGGTCGAGACGCGTCTGCTGGATGGCGATCTGGTCAATTTCCACGTCACCGCATCGGGCGGGGCAGGGGAAGAAACGGTGGTGGCCTATGCCACCTGTGCGGCGGCGCAATATGCGCTGATCCGCGGATATGGCTTCGCGCGGCACGTCCGCACGAATGTCTCTGAACAAGGTGGCATCTGGCGGGCAGATGCGGTTTACACCATTTCGCCCGCGCTGCCCCGCGGCTTGCGGACGATCGACGCGGAAGTGACGGTCGCCGATTGCGCGGATCAGGGAATACCGACGGTTTAAGAATAGGGCGGTCTGAGGGACAACATGGCTGAGTTTCTGGCAACACCACTGGGCACGGCGCTTCTGATCGCGGTGCAAGGTCTGGGGATCATCGCGTTCGTGATGCTGTCCCTGCTGTTCCTGGTCTACGGCGACCGCAAGGTCTGGGCTGCGGTCCAGATGCGCCGCGGTCCGAACGTTGTGGGGGCCTTCGGGTTGCTGCAATCGGTGGCCGACGCGTTGAAATACGTGGTCAAGGAAATCGTCGTGCCTGCGGGCGCCGACAAATTCGTCTTCTTCCTGGCCCCGATGCTGAGCCTTGTGCTCGCCATCCTCGCCTGGGCGGTGATCCCGTTCAACGAAGGCTGGGTGCTGGCCGACATCAACGTCGCGATCCTGTTCGTCTTCGCAGTGTCGTCGCTGGAAGTGTACGGCGTGATCATGGGCGGCTGGGCGTCGAACTCGAAATACCCGTTCCTCGGCTCGCTGCGCTCGGCCGCACAGATGATTTCCTACGAGGTCAGCCTTGGTTTGATCATCGTCGGGGTGATCATCTCGACCGGCTCGATGAACCTCAGCGCGATTGTCGAGGCGCAGCGCGGCAATGTCGGCCTGTTCAACTGGTATTGGCTGCCGCACCTGCCGATGGTGGCGCTGTTCTTCATCTCGGCGCTGGCCGAAACCAACCGCCCGCCCTTCGACCTTCCCGAAGCGGAATCGGAACTGGTTGCGGGTTTCATGGTGGAATATTCCTCGACCCCGTATCTGCTGTTCATGGCCGGCGAATATATCGCGATCTTCCTGATGTGCGCGCTGATCTCGATCCTGTTCTTTGGCGGTTGGCTCAGCCCGATCCCCGGCATCCCGGACGGCGTGCTGTGGATGGTCGGCAAGATGTGGGTCATGTTCTTCATGTTCGCCATGGTGAAGGCGATCGTGCCGCGCTACCGCTACGACCAACTGATGCGGATTGGCTGGAAAGTGTTCCTGCCGCTGTCGCTGGTCTGGGTTGTGCTGGTGGCATTCCTGGCGAAATTCGAAGTGTTCGGCGGCTTCTGGGCCCGCTGGACGATGGGGGGCTGATCTGATGGCTTTCGATTACGCACGCGCTGCGAAATATTTCCTGCTGTGGGATTTCATCAAGGGCTTTGGTCTGGGCATGAAATACTTCGTGGCGCCCAAGCCCACGCTGAACTACCCGCATGAAAAGGGGCCTCTGTCGCCCCGGTTCCGTGGCGAACACGCGCTGCGCCGCTATCCCAATGGCGAAGAACGCTGCATCGCCTGCAAACTGTGCGAGGCGATCTGCCCCGCGCAGGCGATCACCATCGACGCGGAACCCCGCGAAGACGGGTCGCGCCGCACCACGCGCTACGACATCGACATGACGAAATGCATCTACTGCGGCTTCTGCCAGGAGGCCTGCCCGGTTGATGCCATCGTCGAAGGCCCGAACTTTGAATACGCGACCGAAACCCGCGAAGAACTGTTCTACGACAAGGCCAAACTGCTGGATAACGGTGCCCGCTGGGAGGCCGAAATCGCCCGCAACCTCGAAACGGATGCGCCCTACAGATGAACGAAGAATTTCAGAAGCTTTTCGCCACGATGATGGAGCAGGGCCAGGAAATGGCCCGGATGTTCAACCCTGGGCTGGAAAGTTTCAATCCCAGCGCATTCGAGAAACTCTTCCCCACCATGTCGAAGGACATGATGGAGATGTGGTTCGGCAAGACCTTCAACCGTGAGGGACTGGATGCGCGCACGCGTCTGTTGGTCACCATCGCGGCGCTGACGGTTCTGGGCGCGCAGGCCGAGGCGCAGCTGCGGCTGACGATCCGCCATGCCATCGCCGCCGGGGCCACGCAACGCGAGATCGCCGAGGTGATCTTTCAGATGAGCATGTTCGGCGGGGTGCCCGCCATGACCAAGGCGCTGGATATTGCCCGCTCGGTCTTTGACGAAAATTCGGGGGAAAACACATGACGGTGTTTGCGTTCGCCTTTTATCTGTTCGCCGTTCTGGCGGTGGTGTCGGGCTTCATGGTGGTTGTGTCGAAAAACCCGGTGCATTCGGTGCTGTGGCTGATCCTGACCTTCCTGTCGGCGGCCGGTCTGTTCGTTCTGCTGGGCGCGGAATTCGTCGCGATGCTGCTGATCATCGTCTATGTCGGCGCGGTCGCGGTGCTGTTCTTGTTCGTGGTGATGATGCTCGACATCGACTTCGCCGAGCTGAAGGGCGAACTCGCGCGGTTCATGCCGCTCGGGTTGCTGGTCGGCGTGGTGATGCTGCTGCAACTGGGCGCGGCCTTCGGGGCGTGGAAAACGGCGGAAGGCGCGGCAAACCTGCGCGTGGCGCCCTTGGTTGACGGGGTGGAAAACACCGCGGCGCTTGGCCTCGTGATTTATGACAAATACCTCTACCTGTTCCAGGCGGCGGGCCTGATCCTGCTGGTCGCGATGATCGGGGCGATCTTGCTGACGCTGCGCCACCGCAAGGATGTCAAACGCCAGAACGTGATTGCGCAGATGCACCGCGATCCGGCCAAGGCGCTGGAACTGGTCGATGTGAAACCGGGGCAGGGGCTGTGATGACATCTGCACGAATGAATAAATCGGGCGCGAACCCGGAGGGACAGCGATGATCGGACTTGAACATTATCTTGGCGTGGCGGCGGCTTTGTTCGTCACCGGCATCTTCGGCATCTTCGTGAACCGCAAGAACGTCATCGTCATCCTGATGTCGATCGAGCTGATGCTGCTCGCGGTCAACATCAACATGGTGGCCTTCTCGGCCTATCTGGGCGATCTGGCGGGGCAGGTGTTCACCATGTTCGTGCTGACGGTGGCCGCGGCCGAGGCCGCCATCGGGCTTGCGATCCTTGTGGTCTTCTTCCGCAACCGCGGCTCTATCGACGTCGAAGACGTCAACGTGATGAAGGGGTAAGGGCTCATGGAAACCATCATCCTTTTTGCCCCGCTTCTGGGCGCGATCATTGGCGGCTTCGGCTGGCGCGTGATCGGCGAGAAGGGCGCGCTGGCGCTGACCACGGGTCTGTTGTTTCTGGCCTGTGCGCTCAGCTGGACTGTGTTCCTGGGCCATGACGGCCAGACCCATCACATCGAGATCCTGAAATGGATCCAGTCGGGGGGACTTGATACCTCTTGGGGGATCCGCGTTGACCGTCTGACCGCGATCATGCTGATTGTCGTGACCACGGTGTCGGCGCTGGTTCACCTGTATTCGTGGGGCTACATGGCCCATGACGACAACTGGACCCATAGCGAGCATTACAAGGCGCGCTTCTTTGCCTATCTGTCGTTCTTCACCTTCACCATGCTGGCGCTGGTGACGGCCGATAACCTTGTGCAGATGTTCTTTGGCTGGGAAGGCGTGGGTGTGGCCTCCTATCTGCTGATCGGTTTCTACTACAAGAAACCCTCGGCCAATGCCGCCGCGATCAAGGCGTTCGTGGTCAACCGGGTTGGTGACTTCGGCTTCATGCTGGGCATCTTCGGACTGTTCTACATGACCGGCTCGATCAAGATGGACGACGTGTTCGCCGCCGCCCCGCAACTGGCCGAGACCTCGCTGCACTTCTTGTGGCGCGATTGGAACGCGGCCAACCTGCTGGGCGTGTTGCTGTTCATCGGCGCGATGGGCAAATCGGCGCAGCTGTTCCTGCACACCTGGCTGCCGGACGCGATGGAAGGCCCGACGCCTGTGTCGGCGCTGATCCACGCGGCAACCATGGTGACCGCGGGCGTGTTCCTGGTCTGCCGGATGTCGCCGCTGTATGAATACGCACCCGACGCCAAGATGATGATCGTCTATGTCGGCGCGACCACCGCCTTCTTCGCCGCGACCGTGGGTCTGGTGCAAAACGACATCAAGCGTGTGATCGCCTATTCGACCTGTTCGCAGCTGGGCTATATGTTCGTGGCGGCGGGCGTGGGCGTCTATTCGGTCGCGATGTTCCACCTGCTGACGCACGCTTTCTTCAAGGCGATGCTGTTCCTTGGTGCCGGTTCGGTCATCCATGCGATGCACCACGAACAGGATCTGCGGAACTACGGCAACCTGCGCAAGAAAATCCCGCTGACCTTCTATGCGATGCTGATCGGCACGCTGGCGATCACCGGCGTCGGCATTCCGCTGACCACGATCGGCTTTGCAGGCTTCCTGTCGAAAGATGCGATCATCGAAAGCGCCTTTGGCTCGGGCAATGGCTATGCCTTCTGGATGCTGGTGATTGCGGCGGGGATGACATCGTTCTACTCGTGGCGCCTGATGTTCATGACCTTCTGGGGCAAGGAACGCGGCGATCATCATGCGCATGAACATGCGCACGAAAGCCCGATGGTGATGCTGGTGCCGCTTGGCGTTCTGGCGATGGGCGCGATCTTTGGCGGTATGGTCTGGTACAACAGCTTCTTTGGCGATCACGCCAAGGTGCTGAGCTTCTTCGGGATGCCCGAGCACGAAGCCGCGATGGCCGAAGGCGCGCACGCTGCTGCCCCGGTCGAACATGGCACGGCCCCGGTCGCGCATGTCGCCGAAACCGCAGCCGTGGCCCATGAAACCGCCATGTCGGGTGTCGCCGCAGAAGGCCATGGCCCGGTTGCCGGTGTCGCCCCGCAAGGCGCGATCTTCATGGCTGAAACCAACACCGTGCTGAACGACGCCCACCATGCGCCCGCCTGGGTCAAGGTGTCGCCCTTCATCGCGATGCTGATCGGTCTGGCGCTGTCTTATCTGTTCTACATCGTCAACCCGAAGCTGCCGGTCAAACTGGCCGAAGCCCAGCCCGCGCTGTATCAGTTCTTACTGAACAAATGGTATTTCGACGAGCTGTATGACGCCATCTTCATCCGCCCGGCCAAATGGCTTGGCAACTTCCTGTGGAAGAAGGGGGATGGGAAGGTCATTGACGGGCTGATCAACGGGATCGCGCTTGGCATCGTGCCGTGGCTGACCCGTCTCGCAGGTCGGGTGCAGTCCGGCTATCTCTTCCACTACGCCTTCGCCATGGTTCTTGGCATCGTGGTGCTCATGTTCTGGGTCGTCCTGACCGGGGGGTCGCACTAATGGAAAATCTGCTTTCCATCATCACTTTCATTCCCCTGGTTGCGGCGGCCATTCTGGCGCTGGTGCAACGCGGCGGCGGCGAGGCGGCGGACCGCAACGCCAAATGGTTCGCGCTGACGGCGACCACGGTCACCTTCCTGGTGTCGATTTTCGTGCTGGCCGGGTTCGACCCGCAAAACACCGGCATGCAATTCGTCGAGGAACGGCCCTGGATCATGGGCCTGCACTATAAACTGGGCGTGGACGGGATTTCGGTTCTGTTCGTCATGCTGACCACCTTCCTGATGCCGCTGACCATCGCCTCGTGCTGGGGTGTGGAAAAACGCGTCAAGGAATACATGATCGCCTTCCTGGTTCTGGAAGGTCTGATGATCGGCGTGTTCGTCGCGCTGGATCTGGTGCTGTTCTACCTGTTCTTCGAAGCCGGTCTGATCCCGATGTTCCTGATCATCGGGATCTGGGGCGGCAAGGAACGGATCTACGCCGCGTTCAAGTTCTTCCTCTATACCTTCCTCGGCTCGGTGCTGATGCTGGTGGCGATGATCGCGATGTATCTGGATGCGGGCACGACCGATATCGTCGCGCTGATGAACCATGAATTCGCGTCAAACACGATTCATGTGCTGGGCTTCACCATCGTGGGCGGGATGCAGACGCTGCTGTTCCTGGCGTTCTTTGCCAGCTTCGCGGTCAAGATGCCGATGTGGCCGGTGCACACCTGGCTGCCCGATGCGCACGTTCAGGCGCCGACGGCGGGCTCGGTCGTGCTGGCCGCGGTGCTGCTGAAGATGGGCGGCTACGGCTTCCTGCGCTTCTCGTTGCCGATGTTCCCGGTGGGCTCCGAGGTGATGGGGCCGCTGGTGCTGTGGATGTCGGCGATTGCGATAGTCTACACCTCGCTGGTGGCGCTGGCACAGTCGGATATGAAGAAGCTGATCGCCTATTCGTCGGTCGCCCACATGGGCTATGTGACGATGGGGATCTTTGCGGTGAACCAGCAGGGCCTTGATGGCGCGATCTTCCAGATGCTGTCGCATGGCTTCATCTCGGGGGCGCTGTTCCTGGCGGTGGGCGTGATCTACGACCGGATGCACACCCGCGAGATCGATGCCTACGGTGGCCTTGTGAACCGGATGCCGGCCTATGCGCTGCTGTTCATGTTCTTCACCATGGCCAATGTCGGCCTTCCGGGCACCTCGGGCTTCATCGGTGAATTCCTGACGCTGATGGGGATCTTCCAGACCAACACCTGGGTGGCCGCCGTGGCCGCAACCGGCGTGATCCTGTCGGCGGCCTATGCGCTGTGGCTGTATCGCCGCGTCGTGTTCGGTGATCTGATCAAGGAAAGCCTGAAAACGATCAACGACATGACCGCACGCGAAAAGGCGATCTTCGCGCCGCTGGTGGTGATGACGCTGCTGCTGGGTGTCTATCCCAGCCTTGTGACCGATATCATCGGGCCTTCGGTGGCCCAGATTGTGACTGACTACCACGCCAGCCTGCCTGCCGAACTGACGGCAGTGGCCGGGCATTGAGGGAGAAACGACAATGACTTCTGCGGATTTCTCCACGGTTCTGCCGGAATTCCTGCTGGCTGTGTTCGCGATGCTGGCGCTTCTGGGCGGTGTCTGGGGCGGTAAGGACAAGATCGCGGGCACGGTTCTTTGGGCCACGGTCGCGGTGCTGGTGCTGGTCGGTGTCTGGACCGGCTTGCGCGGCGGCGAGGCGG
Organism: Paracoccaceae bacterium; assembly: GCA_028749255.1. Lineage (GTDB taxonomy): Bacteria > Pseudomonadota > Alphaproteobacteria > Rhodobacterales > Rhodobacteraceae > Rhodobacter. Next base: position 18,235 of record JAQTYE010000042.1, read on the forward strand.
TCAGCGCCTTTGGTGGCATGTTCATCGACGACGCCTTTGCACGGTTCGCCAAGGTGGCGATCCTGCTGTCGGCGGCGGCCATTCTGGCGATGAGCGCCGATTACATGGTGCGTCGCGACCTGCTGCGCTTTGAATATCCGATCCTCGTCGTACTGGCGGTGATCGGGATGATGATGATGGTTTCGGCGGGCGATCTGATGTCGCTGTACATGGGGCTCGAACTGCAGTCGCTGGCGCTTTACGTTGTCGCCGCTCTGCGTCGCGACAGCGCCAAATCGTCGGAGGCCGGTCTGAAATATTTCGTGCTGGGGTCGCTCAGCTCGGGGTTGCTGCTCTATGGCGCGTCGCTGACCTATGGGTTCGCGGGCACCACCTCGTTTGCGGGCATCATCACCGTCGTGCAAGAAGGCCACCTGCCGCTTGGCGTGCTGTTTGGTATGGTGTTCATGATCACCGGCCTTGCGTTCAAGGTGTCGGCGGTGCCGTTCCACATGTGGACGCCCGACGTCTACGAAGGCTCGCCGACCCCGGTCACCGCGTTCTTCGCCACTGCGCCGAAAATGGCGGCGATGGCGCTGATTGCGCGGCTGGTGCATGACGCATTCGGCCATGTCACCGCCGAATGGGGCCAGGTGATCGGTCTGATCGCGGTGGCGTCGATGTTCCTTGGTTCGATCGCGGGTATCGGCCAAAAGAACATCAAACGCCTGATGGCCTATTCGTCGATCGCGCATATGGGCTTTGCCCTGCTGGGTCTGACGGCGGGCACCGCCGAGGGCGTGCAGGCGATGCTGCTGTACATGACCATCTATGTGGCGATGAACGTCGGCACCTTTGCCTTCATCCTGTCGATGGAACGTGACGGCCAGCCGGTGACCGATATTTCGGCGCTGAACATGTATGCCAAGAACGAGCCGGTGAAGGCGCTGGCGCTGCTGGTGCTGTTCTTCAGCCTCGCGGGTGTGCCGCCGATGCTGGGCTTCTTCGCCAAGTTCGCGGTGCTGAAAGCCGCGCTTGGGGCGGGGTTCATCTGGTTGGCCGCATTGGGTGTGGTGGCGTCGGTGATCGGGGCCTTTTACTACCTGCGCATCGTCTACTACATGTATTTCGGCACCGAGACCGAAGCGCTCGACACCCGGATGCCTGCGGTGCAATGGGTTTTGTTGATGCTGGCGGCCTTTGTGATGGTCGCGGGCGCGTTCAACCTGTTCGGGATTGAAGGAGCCGCACAGGCGGCGGCGGCGGCGCTTGTGCGCTGATCTGACCGCCTGGCCCGAGGGTGTGGCCCGCCACGTCCTTGGCCGGGTCGATAGCACCATGTCCGAGGCATCCCGTCTGGCCCCGCATCTTGCGGGGCCTGCGTGGATTCAGGCGCGGGAACAGACCGAAGCCCGGGGGCGGCGCGGGCGCGCCTGGCGGATGCCTGTGGGGAATTTCGCGGCAACGCTGCTGTTTCGCCCGCAAGGCGGCCCGGCAGAGGTCGCGCGCTATTCCTTCGTTGCGGCACTGGCACTGGAGCAGGTGCTGTCGCGGGTCGCGGGCCCGCATGCCCGACTGTCGATCAAATGGCCCAATGATGTGCTGCTGAACGGTGGCAAGGTCGCCGGGATCTTGCTGGAAAGCCTCAGCGCGGGGGCAGGGGTGTCAAGCCTTGCCATCGGGATCGGCGTCAATCTGGCCGAAGCCCCGCCCGCGGACGCAGTGGAACCGGGCGCGGTGACCCCGATCAGCCTGGCGGGCGAAACCGGCGCGATCATCCCGCCCGAAGATTTCCTGCCACCGCTGGCCACGGCCTTTGCCGGTCTGCAGGCGTTATATGAAAACTTCGGCTTTGACCCGATCCGCAGCGCCTGGCTGGCCCGGGCGGCACGGCTGGGCGAACGGGTGATCGCCCGCACCGGCACCGAGACCCAAGAGGGCATCTTCGACACCATCGACGAGACGGGCGCGATGATCCTGCGCACGTCCGACGGCATCCGCGCCATCTCGGCGGCAGATGTGTTTTTCTGAGGAGGCGGATCATGCTTTTGTGCATCGACTGCGGCAACACCAACACCGTGTTTTCGATCTGGAACGGTGACGACTTCATCGCCACCTGGCGGATCGCCACCGACCATCGCCGCACCGCAGACGAATATTATGTCTGGCTGTCCACCCTGATGAACCTCAAGGGAATTCAGCCGCATATCTCGGAAACGATCATTTCCTCGACCGCGCCGCGTGTGGTGTTCAACCTGCGGGTGCTGTGCAACCGCTATTACGATTGCCGCCCGCTGGTGGTGGGCAAGCCCGAATGCGCGCTGCCGGTGGCGCCGCGTGTCGATCTGGGCACCACCGTCGGCCCCGACCGTCTGGTCAATACGGTGGCGGGGTTTGACCGTCACGGCGGCGACATCATCGTGGTTGATTTCGGCACCGCCACCACCTTTGACGTGGTTGCGCGCGACGGCGCCTATATCGGCGGCGTGATCGCGCCGGGGGTGAACCTGTCGCTTGAGGCGCTGCATATGGCCGCTGCCGCCCTGCCGCATGTCGATGTTACGCATCCGGGGCAGGTGATCGGCACGAATACGGTGGCCTGTATTCAATCGGGCGTCTATTGGGGGTATATTGGTCTGGTCGAAGGTATCGTCCGCCAGATCCGCGCCGAACGTGATCGCCCGATGAAGGTGATCGCGACGGGCGGGTTGGCGGCGTTGTTCGATCAGGGGTTCGATCTGTTCGACGCGGTCGAGGACGACCTGACCATCCATGGGCTGCGGCTCATCAATGATTATAACAAGGGGCTGAGCGCGTGAAAGAACGGCTGATCTATCTTCCTTTGGGCGGGGCCGGTGAAATCGGTATGAATGCCTATGTCTATGGCTATGGCGTCGAGGGGAAAGAGCGGCTGATCGTTGTCGATCTGGGCGTGACCTTCCCGGACATGGACGGCTCGCCCGGGGTCGATCTGATCATGGCCGACGCCACCTGGCTGGAAGAGAACGTCAACCGGATCGAAGCGATCTTCATCACCCACGCCCACGAAGACCATATCGGCGCGCTGGCGCATCTGTGGCCGCGGCTGAAAAAACCGATCTATGCGCGTCGTTTCACCGCGAAAATCGGCGCGTTGAAACTGGAAGAGGCGGGCATCGCCTCGGACCAGATCCATGTGGTCGAACCGCGCCCGCAGGTGATCGAGGCTGGCCCCTTCAAGGTGCAATTCGTCCCGGTGTCACATTCGATCCCGGAAAGTTCGGCCTTGGTGATCGACACGCCGGTGGGCCGTGTGGTCCACACGGGCGATTTCAAACTCGATGGCAACCCGATCGTGGGCGAGGCGTTTGACCCGATGCTCTGGCATCAGATCGCCAAGGAGGGTGACGGCATCAAGGTGTTGGTCTGCGATTCGACCAACGTCTTTTCGCATCAGCCGGGCCGGTCCGAGGCCACGCTGGCCGCGCCGCTGACCGAACTGATCGCTACACAGGAAGGCATGATCGTTGCGACCACCTTCGCCTCGAACGTGGCGCGGCTGAAAACCTTGGCTGAGGCCGGGCGCGCCGCGGGCCGCTCGATCTGCCTGCTGGGCCGGGCGATGAAGAAAATGGTTTCGGCGGCCGAAGAAACCGGCGTGCTCAAGGGGTTTCCGGGCACTATCCCACCCGAACAGGCGGTGGAAATTCCGCGCAACAACCTGATGCTGATCGTGACCGGCAGCCAGGGTGAACGCCGTGCCGCCTCGGCGCAGTTGAGCCGCGGCAAATATCTGGGGCTGGAAATGAAGGAAGGCGATACCTTCCTGTTTTCGTCGAAAACCATTCCCGGCAACGAACGCGGCGTGATCCGCATCATGAACGCGTTTTCTGAAATGGGTGTCGAGGTGGTCGATGACTACAACGGCAAATATCATGCCTCGGGGCATGCCAACCGTCCCGATCTGGAAGCGGTGCATGACCTGCTGCGCCCGAAAATGCTGGTGCCGATGCATGGTGAACACCGCCACCTGCGCGAACATGCCAAAATCGCGATGTCCAAGGGGATTCAGTCCGAAGTGGCGACCAATGGCACGATGCTGGACCTGACCGGCGATGTGCCGAAAGTCGTGGAATACATCGAGGCGGGCCGCACCTATCTGGACGGCAATGTGCTGATCGGAGCGATGGATGGTGTGGTGCGCGACCGGATCCGCATGGCGCTGAACGGTCATGTGCTGATCACCGTGATCATCGACGAAGACGACGTGCCGCTGGGGGACGCCTGGGTCGAGCTGATGGGCCTGCCGGAAACCGGCAAACGTGGCGTGCCGCTGGCAGATCAGATCGAGGACGAGCTGTCCGAATTCCTGGAACGCGCGCCTGACAAGGTGCTGGGCAACGACAGCAAGATGGACGAAGCGATCCGCCGCATCGCGCGTCAGGTCTCGATGGAGGAAATCGGCAAGAAGCCCGAGGTGACGGTCGTCGTCTCGCGGTTGCTGGCGGAATAACGCCTCCGGCGGGAGTATTTGGGCCAAAGAGAACGCAGCGTTCTTTCTGGCCTGAATGTCCCGGCGCCACAGATGCCCCTTGCGGGAACTGCGCATGAAAAAGCCCCGGCCGCGTCACCGCGCCGGGGCTTTTTCCCATTTCGGGCTGATCAGCTGTCGCTGGTTTCTTCGACATCCTCGGCAACGGTCTCGGCGGGTTTCGTCGTGCGGAAGCTGCGCAGGATGAAATCGGGCACGTGATCGCCCATGCCGACCACGGCGGGGCCGTTGTCGCGGTTGCGGCCACCCCGATCACGGCGGTCGTCGCGGCGATCATTGGAACGGTCATCGCGACGTTCAGAACGGTCGTCACGCGGCGCTGCGGCCACGGGGCGCTCTTCGCGCACGGGGGCAGGGGGGGCTTCGGCGGTTACCACGGGTTCGAACGGCACCATCGCGGCGGGCGGTGCGCTCGATTCCTTGGGGGTGCGATCCCGGGTGCGCGACGAACGCGAACGCGACGATCGGCCACCGCGTTCACCCCGATCCCGGCCTTCGCCGTCTTCGCGCGGACGCGGAGCGCTGTTCGCGGCCTCGCTCAACGAGAAGCCCTCGGGCAGATCGACCTGCGGGATTTCCATTTTCACCAGCGCTTCGATTTGCGCAAGATACTTGTCATCCGACGGGCTGGCCAACGAGATCGCGGTGCCCAGACGCCCGGCGCGGCCGGTGCGACCGATGCGGTGGACGTAATCCTCGGCATGGCTGGGCAGATCGAAGTTGAACACATGGCTGACGGCGGGAATGTCGAGGCCACGCGCCGCCACATCCGAGGCGATCAACAGTTGCAACGACCCATCGCGGAAGCTGTCGAGCG
>JAQTYE010000202.1 GCA_028749255.1 Paracoccaceae bacterium
GCCCGAGGGCGCGCGGATCGTGGCCTTCCACGGCAAGCCCAATCCGCTGGATGTCGTCAATGGCCGTTACGGGCGTGGCTATGACTGGGGTCGGGAGTATTGGAGGAAATACGCGGACTGAGCACCTAGCCCTCGATCCGCACACCCTCGGGCCCCAGATGTCCGGCAAGTCCCCCCATGATTTTGCCGCCGCCATAGATCACCGCGTCCCCAAGATTGGTCGTATCCCGGTGGTGTTTGAAAACAATCCTGGGCATCGCGTCAGTCCTTGCGGCGTGAAAGTTGCGCCGAACGGCCCGGCCATGCCCCCGTCCGCACGAGGTAAAAAAAACGCCGGAAATAGTTCGCAGCTTTCAGCCGGTAATGTGGCAAACGCCGATACCATTTGAATTTGCGCACCTTGGCAAAGCCTTCTCCGGTAATGGTAGAGACGTTGCCATCGTCAGGGTGCGACGCAAACGGCTCCAGCCCACGTTGACGGTAGTCGTGCACGAAAAAGCGGTTAAGCTCGTGGTCAAGAGCGCGGGTTTGCGGGCATAATCCGGGCAGGAGCCTCGCAGCCACCTCGCGCTTGATCAAATAGGCCGCATTCCCCGTGAACGGACCGACATAGGCATTGATCCGATAGCGGCCAAGCAGCCCCTGTGTCACCGGAAGCTTGGCCCGGATTGCGTTGAAACGCACGACGTCCCAATGATCACGCCCGGCAAGCGCGGTCTCGAGCGCCTCAAGAAAATCGTCGTGAAAGACCACATCATCTTCGAGGATCAGCGCGATCTCGTGGTCAGATGCGATAAACGCCTCCCAAACGGCAAGATGCGAAGCATAGACACCAAGCTTTCCGGGCAAAAGCGTGCTGCCCATATTGCGCCGATAGGCCGCCTCGTCAGCGCGCCTCAGCAATTCCGCCTGATGCGCCTTGCCGTCGATCGCCTCGAACAACTGCCACCGCAGACCCATCGCCGAAAGCTGCGCCTCCATTGCCAGGCGTCGCTCTGAATCCCGTGGCAGGTTGATCAGCCAAATTCCTAATTCACTGATGTTCATGCCATCCCCGAATCCCCATTCAGAAATTGGAAAGGGCGCCGCCGAATGGGGGGTTACGCCCTTCTTCTGGCTCTGGATACTAGTTTGCTATGATCCGATTTCACAGGTCGTTAAGTCAGGCGCAGCACCACGACAAGCGAATTTCCCCACCTGCCCCAGACACCCCAACAGGCCACGATGTTCGGGAACAGGGCCCGTACAGTGTTCAGGTCGCCCCAAAACGCACCGCATCATATTCCCACAACCGCAGTGGGGAACAGCGCTGTTGCGGCGGCGACATTCAATGAATGGATTTAGTGGTACAGCTTCCCCGGCTCGAACGGGGGACCCCCAGATCCACAATCTCAGTAAACAGGTTGATGTTTCAAGGCCGGTTGCACCACATACTTTGCAGGTGAGCCCCCGTCGGCGCGGGGAACAGACCGTCAACACGTCCTAGGACGGCCTGCGATTCTTCATCGTGCCACTCGAGAGAGAACATGCCGTAACTTCATCGTCGGCGTGAACATCGTGACCACTGCATTCGGGATGTGGGAACGCGTTGGGCGTAAGGTAGGGGGCACGCCGATCACCTCTCCCCCACACTATAACGAGAGATAGTCTGCGCCGACGATTACGGGGCTCCAACAGCGTGATCGGTCGATCCTCGCCGCATGGCTTTTCATCGCAGATGGTCTGACCAAGATATCGCCCATGCCCGTCGTGTCCGGTGTATTGAGCCGCGCACCCAGCGGTTCAACCCCGCGCCTGAGGGGAACAGTTTGAGTTGAGAAGTTATTGGTACGGTCGAAAGACCGCATATGGACGTGCCGTTGCGTTGCATTGCATCACGCCCACCTGACCAGGCAGGCACGTTGACGACACCGATCACCCAATCTGGCGAAATTAGGCAACTCGCTCCACCAGACTCCAGAAAGCGCGCAGATCACGTGAGCGCAGTATGGATCGGTTAGGCGGCGCGAAAGCGTGGGAACGCTCAAACTTGGCGGATTTGAGCCCCTTACTTTGCCATCACCTGCTGACGGTTTCGCGAAGACCGGCGTCGGGTTTCAGCTACTCAAGAGCACAAGCTGTTTCAATACCGCCTTTGTCGGGGGGAGATAACGTGCCTTCGATCCGCGGCCAGGCCTGCTACGCCATGTCTTGATCCACGCCCCCGCGAAGGGGGCGACGCAAGATGCTGTCCACGACAAACCGTCCAGACGAGTTTCGATCCACGCCCCCGCGAAGGGGGCGACCGGCCCAGCAACCCGATGACCTGGTGTTCTCGCTGCTGTTTCGATCCACGCCCCCGCGAAGGGGGCGACCATGCGGCGGGTCGATATAGGCGCGCGACCATTTGTTTCGATCCACGCCCCCGCGAAGGGGGCGACCAAATGGTGGGGCATAGCGCATCGTGCCCAGTACGTTTCGATCCACGCCCCCGCGAAGGGGGCGACGCGAATTTTCCATACGCGTTATTCATAAGCAGTTTGTTTCGATCCACGCCCCCGCGAAGGGGGCGACCTACGTCGTGTTGTGCGGGGTAGTCAGCGCTGTTGTTTCGATCCACGCCCCCGCGAAGGGGGCGACACCCGGCGACGTCAAAGGTTGCGTCATTGCGCCGGTTTCGATCCACGCCCCCGCGAAGGGGGCGACGCCCTGATCTCCATCATGCTGCGCACAGCATTCAGTTTCGATCCACGCCCCCGCGAAGGGGGCGACCTGTGTGGGCATGAGAGGAAAGACAATGAACATTGTTTCGATCCACGCCCCCGCGAAGGGGGCGACCTGGGGAATGAGCGACCCCGCCGAAACCCTCTCGGTTTCGATCCACGCCCCCGCGAAGGGGGCGACAACGCCTGATCCTGTTAAACAATCTGCGGGTGGTTTCGATCCACGCCCCCGCGAAGGGGGCGACTTGTTGCGGCGGCAGTTGATGCTGCAGCGGATGCGTTTCGATCCACGCCCCCGCGAAGGGGGCGACGGGCGGTGCTCTGACCACGCGCCGCCCACGTTCGGTTTCGATCCACGCCCCCGCGAAGGGGGCGACGGGCGGTGCTCTGACCACGCGCCGCCCACGTTCGGTTTCGATCCACGCCCCCGCGAAGGGGGCGACCGACAGGCGATGTCGCAACCGACGAGTTCGGCGGCGTTTCGATCCACGCCCCCGCGAAGGGGGCGACAAACACGGGCGCAAGCCTAAACCTAAAGGATAAGTGTTTCGATCCACGCCCCCGCGAAGGGGGCGACCGGCAAGGGGAGGAGACATGCGCCGCCGCGCGTTGTTTCGATCCACGCCCCCGCGAAGGGGGCGACCCTGACGCAAATGCGCGAATTGCGCCGCTCGATTGTTTCGATCCACGCCCCCGCGAAGGGGGCGGCAAAACATGGAACGCGCAATTCTGCGTATTACCCCTGTTTCGATCCACGCCCCCGCGAAGGGGGCGGCAACAGATGCACCATCAGCGCCCGCCAGCGATCCGCGTTTCGATCCACGCCCCCGCGAAGGGGGCGGCCCGATGACCTCCTCGATCCGGCCTGCATTTCCAGGGTTTCGATCCACGCCCCCGCGAAGGGGGCGGCTGCCAAGTCGTAAACCTATTGGCACATTGAGTAAATTACTCCAGACTTGCGAACGACTACAGGATGCCACGGGAGACGGCCCGCCCAAGCGGTCGATTTATTTTTCCCAAACATTTTCAAAGAGCTAGAGATCTGCGAACCTCTCAGCTTTCGGCGGCACGCTTGGCCTTCGCAGGGCTCACAAAATCAGCGGTCCGTTCAGATCCACCGCGGGTTTCGCGCCAACCTGTTCAACCTTCCGTTCCCAGTTCGAACCCAGATAATAATACCGCAAACTGTCGTGCTCGAAACGGATAATCGCCTCCAGCCGCGCTTTCAGTTTGGTCCATTGCGCCGGATCAACCTCAATCTCGAAAACCGAAAACTGCACGCGCTGACCAAAATCCTCGCAGGCCTTCGCCACCTGCCGCAGGCGCCTTTTGCCCCCCTCTTCGAGGGTATTCACGTCATATGTGACCAAAACAAGCATTTCAGTTCCAGAACCACGGGGGATAGGCGTCGATGTCGCCACGCAAATGGCGCGCGAGGAGCTGGGCCTGAAGGTAAGGCACAAGGCCGAAGGGCGCCTTTTCCTGAAGGAAGGGATGTTGTCGTTCCTCGCGCTTGCGTTCCTGCCATGCGGTCAGAACAGTTCGGCGCGCATCATCGCTCAGCAAGACCGCGCCCCCCTCCATCTTCTGAAAGTCAGCCGCCCGCAGCTGACGCCGATTGACCAGTGAGAGCGCTAGGCGGTCGGCCAAAGGGGCGCGAAGCTCTTCCATCAGATCGAGCGCGAGGCTGGGGCGGCCCGGCCTGTCGCGGTGCAAAAAGCCCACCGCGGGATCGAGGCCCACCGCCTCGCAGGCGGACCGGCAATCATGGGTGAGCAGCGTGTAAAGGAACGACAAAAGCGCGTTCATCGCATCAAGCGGCGGCCGACGAGACCTGGAAGTCCAGTGCAATTCTGCGTCTGGTGAGCGGATCAAACTGTCAAAAACGGCAAAATACAGCGTGGCCGCCTCGCCCTCGAACCCACGCATTTCATCGACATTGGCACCGGAAAGCTGCACCCGACGCAGGATCTGCGCCATGCGATCCGTGGCGACCTGCAGCGCCGCCTGCGCGGGCGGCTCCATCTCGCTGCCATAGTCACGCTGGGCGCGGCGAATTACAGCGCGCTGATTCGCGATCTTGCCCATCACGATAGACCGCACGATATCCTCCGCCGTATCGGCGCGGCGATACTGTTCACGTCGCAACAGAACATTGCCAGAAACCGGCCCCTCAACGCGGGCCTGAAAGCGGCCGTTGCGGCCCATGAACGCCAAGGTTATGCCCCGCTCGGCGCAGGTCGCAATCAGCGCGGGCGTCACAAGAACCGCACCGAAAACCACGATTGATGAGAGCATATGCAGCGGCACACGGGTTTTTTCCGCCCCGTCCACTTCGGCCAAAAGCGTCTCGCCCTCTTTGCGCAGAGCCGCCCCTTCGGTGGTGACATAGACCGTATTGAGGAGTTTTTTCATGGCGCCTCCAGCATCCGATCCAGCATCTGATCCCGCCAGCGGCGCACCGGACGCGCGACGGTTTCAGGGCGGCAGAGGTCCAGCAGCGAACAC
>JAQTYE010000203.1 GCA_028749255.1 Paracoccaceae bacterium
GGCCTCCGGCACGGGGGGGGATGGCGCGCCCGACGAAGCCGGCCAGCACGATTACGGTCAGAATATAGGGCAGGGCGTCCAGCGCGGGCACCGGGATCGCCACGCCAAAGGTGCCCTCGATCACATCGGGGCGCAGCGCCAGCGCCTGAAAAAAGCCAAACAACAGCGTGGCCATCAGCGCATACCACGGCCGCCATTTCGCAAAAATCAGCGCGGCCAGCGCGATATAGCCGCGCCCGGCGGTCATTTCCTTGCCAAAGCCCGCCTGCAACCCGGTGGCCATATAGGCGCCCGCCATGCCACACAAAACCCCGGTGATCATCACCGCCGTATAGCGCAGCCGGATCACCGACACCCCGGCGGTATCGACCGATTCCGGGTTCTCGCCCACCGCCCGCAGCCGCAGCCCGAACCGCGTGCGATAGAGCGCCCACCACGTCAGCGGCACAGCGACGAAGGCCGCATAAACCAGAAAGGAATGCCCCGAGATCACCTCGGCATAGAAGGGCCCGAACAGCGGCACATCGCGCAGGGCCTCGGCGAAGGGCAGGTCAATCGGGTTGAACCGCGCGTTCCCGGTCAGCGGCGGCGTGCGGCCACCCTGATGGAACAGCGATTGCGCGACCAGAACCGTCGCCCCCGAGGCCACGAAATTCAGCGCGACGCCGGAAATCAGCTGATTGCCGCGAAAGGTAATCGAAGCCAGCCCATGCACGATCGAAAACAGCACAGACCCGCCAATCCCCGCCAGCAGCCCGATCCAGACGCTGCCGCTGAGCGCCGCAACCGCGCCCGAGGCCATGCCCGCCATCAACATCTTGCCTTCCAGCCCGATGTCAAAAATCCCCGAGCGTTCCGAAAAGAGCCCCGCCAGACAGGCCAGCAGCAAGGGCGTTGCAAAGCGCACCGTGGTATCAAGGATCTGCATCAGCGTTGCGTAATCCATCACACGGCCTCCTTCGTGCGGGGCCGGAAGAATACGCCCAGCATCATCCGCACCATCGTATCCAGTGCGCCGGTGAACAGGATCACCAGACCCTGCAGCAGCAGCCGCAATTCGATCGGGATCGAGGTCATCAGCCCCATCTCGGCGCCGCCCTGATAGAGGAACCCGAACAACAGCGCCGCCAGAAACACCCCGAACGGGTGGTTGCGCCCCATCAGCGCCACCGCGATGCCGATGAAGCCCGCGCCTTCGGCCGAGTTCTGCACCAGACGGTGGGCCTCGCCCATGACGTTGTTGATCGCCATCATCCCGGCCAGACCGCCCGAAATCAGCATCGACACCATCACCACCTTGAAGGGCGAGATGCCAGCGTAGACCGCCGCACTTTCCGATTTGCCAAAGGCCCGGATTTCATAACCGAGCCGGGTGCGCCACAGCAGCACCCAGACGCCCCAGCAGGCCGCCAGCGCGACGAAAAAACTGACATTCGCGGGCACGCGCTTGGAAAAGATCAGGCTCAGCCCCGGGATTTCGCCGAAATTTGGCAGTTTCGCGCCCAACGGAAAGCGTGCGGTGGCCGGGTCCATCTGACCCGCCGGGCGCAGCACCTCGACCAGCAGATAGACGATCAGCGCCGCTGCGATGTAGTTGAACATAATCGTGGTGATGACGATGTGGCTGCCACGTTTGGCCGCCAGATAGGCCGGGATCGCCGCCCAGGCGGCGCCAAAGGCCGCAGCCCCAACGGTGGCCGCCGCCAGCGCCAGCGTCCAATGCGGCCAGGGCAGCGCCAGACAGACCAGCGCCACGCCAAGACCGCCGATCTGCGCCTGCCCCTCGCCGCCGATGTTGAATTGCCCGGCGTGGTAGGCGACCGTCACCGCCAGCCCGGTGAAGATGAAGGACGTCGTGTAGAACAGCGTATAGGCGATGCCGCTGGCCGACCCGAAGGCCCCGTCCACCATCACCGTTACGGCCTCGATCGGGTCATTGCCGATCGCCAGAATCACGATCGCCGAAATGATCGCCGCCAACAGCAGCGAGATCAGCGGCACCAGCACCACATCGGCCCAGGTCGGGAGCTTTTCCATCAGGCGGCCTCTCCTTTGCCGGCATCGGTCACGCCCGCCATCAGCAGGCCCAGCTCGCGTTCGTTGGTCTCGGCGGGCAGTCGCTCGCCCATGATGCGGCCATCGAACATCACCGCGATCCGGTCCGACAACGACAGGATTTCATCCAGCTCGACCGAGACCAGCAGCACCGCCTTGCCCGCGTCGCGCAGCTCTACGATGCGTTTGTGGATGAATTCAATGGCCCCGATATCGACGCCGCGCGTGGGTTGGCCGACCAGCAGCAGGTCGGGGTTGCGCTCGATCTCGCGGGCCAGCACGATTTTCTGCTGGTTGCCGCCCGAAAACGATTTCGCGGGCAGCGACGGGATTGGCGGGCGCACGTCGAACCGCTCCATCGCGCCTTCGGTCATTTCGACGATGCCCGCGTTATCCATCACCAGCGCGTTTTTCTGATATTCCGGCGCGTGGTGATAGCCGAAGATCATGTTTTCCCAGGCCGCGAAATCCAGGATCAGGCCCAGATGGTGGCGGTCTTCGGGGACATGGGCGATCCCGCGCGCACGGCGCGACTGGCCATTCGAATGCTTGCCGGTCAGGTCGATGTCCTGCCCGTTCACGCGCACCGTGCCGGTGCCCTTCTGAATGCCGCCCAGCACCGCCAGCAGGTCGGACTGACCATTGCCCGCGACCCCGGCGATGCCCAGAATCTCGCCCGCCCGCACCTGCAGGCTGATACCCTTGATCCGTTCAACGCGGTCTTCATCGACCACATGCAGATCGTCGATTTCCAGCACCGTCGCGCCCGGATTGGCGGGGCCCTTGGGCACATGCAGCAGCACCTTGCGCCCGACCATCATCTCGGCCAGTTCTTCGGGGCTGGTGGTCGCGGTTTTCACTGTCGCGGTCATCGCGCCGCGGCGCATCACCGAGACGGTATCGGTGATTTCCATGATCTCGCGCAGCTTGTGGGTGATCAGGATGATGGTTTTGCCCTGTGCGCGCAGGTTGTCAAGAATGCGGAACAGGTGGTCGGCCTCGGCCGGGGTCAGAACGCCGGTGGGCTCGTCCAGAATCAGGATATCGGCCTGGCGATACAGCGCCTTCAGGATCTCGACGCGCTGTTGATGGCCGACCGAAAGGTCCTCGACCACGGCATCCGGGTCCACGTCGAGTTCGTATTCCTCGGCCAGATGTTTCAGCGACTTGCGCGCCTTGGCCAATGACGGCCGCAGCAAGGCGCCATCTTCGGCGCCCAGAATGATGTTTTCGAGCACCGTGAAATTCGGCACCAGTTTGAAATGTTGAAAAACCATGCCGATGCCGGCACGGATCGCGGCCTGACTGTCGGGGATCTGCGTTGGGCGGCCATGGATGATGATCTCGCCCGCGTCGGCCTTGTAAAACCCATACAGGATCGACATCAGCGTGGATTTCCCCGCGCCGTTTTCACCGATGATCCCGTGGATCGTCCCCGGCATCACCCGGATCGAAATGTCTTTATTGGCCTGAACCGACCCGAAGGCCTTCGAGATGCCACGCAGCTCGATTGCCGGAGCGAGGGCGGCAGTGTCCTGCCGCGCCTCCGTGGTCTGTGCGCCCGTCATTATTCAACCGGGCAGGTATTGTCCGACATGTAGTCATGCACGGTGATCTCGCCCGCGATGATCTTGGCGGCGGCGGCATCGACCGTCGCTTTCATCTCGTCGGTGATCAGCGCCGCGTTGTTGTCATCCAGCGCATAACCGACGCCATCGGCCTTGAGGTCCATCACGTGGATCCCCGGTTCCAGCGCGTCACCGGCCTTGAACGCCTCGTAAACCGCGTTATCGACGCGTTTCAGCATCGAAGTCAGGACCTGACCGGGGTGCAGATAGTTCTGGTTGCTGTCCACGCCGATCGACAGGATGCCTTCGTCCGCGGCGGTTTGCAGAACACCGATCCCGGTGCCGCCTGCCGCGGCATAGATCACATCGGCGCCTTGAGAAATCTGCGCTTTGGTCAGCTCGGACCCTTTGACCGGGTCATTCCAGGCGCTGGGCGTGGTGCCGGTCATGTTCTGGATGACCTTGGCATCGGGATTGACCGCCTTCACGCCCTGCGCATAACCGCAGGCGAATTTGCGGATCAGGGGAATGTCCATGCCGCCGATGAAGCCCACGGTGCCGGTTTTCGACGCCTGCGCGGCCATCATGCCGACCAGGAACGAGCCTTGCTCTTCGGTGAAGACGACCGAGCGGACGTTGGGCTGATCGACGACCATGTCGATGATCGCGAATTTGGTGTCCGGGTAGTCGGGGGCCACAGTGTTCAGAACATCGCCAAAGGCGAAGCCGGTCATCACGATCGGGTTTGCGCCCGACTCGGCCAGACGACGCAGGGCCTGCTCGCGCTGCGCTTCCGACTGCATTTCAAGTTCTTTATAGCTGCCGCCGGTCTCATCAACCCATTTCTTCGCGCCGCCATAGGCCGCTTCGTTGAAGGATTTGTCGAATTTGCCGCCAAGGTCGTAAATCAGTGCCGGATCGGCGAAGGCCGCGCCGGTGCAAAGCGCCAGCGTGGCGGCGGCGCCGAGAAACTGTTTCATAAGGGTCATTGGTCACTCCCGGTCATTGTTTGCACATTCCTTGCGGAACGCTGTTGGCAGGCAGATACGCCCGCGGACCACAGGGATTAGGGCCGGGATTGCCGGGGGGGTCAAGCGCGATTTTGCGCGCGCGGGGCGGTGTTTGGCGGCTTTTTGAGCGCCCGGTCAAACTTTGGGCGGCGTCAGAGGCAGGGTCAGGATCAGGGCATCCACGGCCTGACCGTCCGGGGTGCGGTAATAGCCGCGCCTGCGGCCCGATTCCCGCCACCCGGCCTGCGCATAGGCCGCGCGGGCGGCGGAATTGTCTTCGGCCACCTCCAGAAAGGCGCTGTCACCGCCGCGGGCAAGGGCGGCGGCGGCGAACTGTGCCAAAAGCGCGCGGCCGGTGCCCTGACGGCGGGCTTCGGGCGCGGTGCAAAGCGTCAGCAGCTCGGCTTCGCCCGCGATCACCCGGCCCAGAACGAAGCCGTGCGATTCGGCGCATAGAAAGCTGAAGGGCGAGGCCAGAAGATCGGCGAATTCCGCCGCCGACCAAGGCCGTGGGGTGGTGAAACA
>JAQTYE010000204.1 GCA_028749255.1 Paracoccaceae bacterium
GGTGAAGCGGTCTTCCATCAGCGCGCGCACCACCGGCATCGGATCGGCAAGCCCCGTGGTTTCAATCACCACACGGGACACCGGCGCAATCTCGCGCCGTGCCATACGGTCGTGCAGCCGTTTCAACTCGGCGATCAGATCACCCTGAACGGTGCAGCACAGACACCCCGAATCAAGGATCACCAAAGCCTCATCGATTCGCTCTACCAAGTGGTGATCAATCCCGATTTCACCGAATTCATTGATGAAGACCGCCGCTGTGGCCATCTCTGGGGCTTGCATCAGCTGGTTCAAAAGGGTCGTTTTTCCGGCACCCAGGAACCCGGTCAGCAAAGTGACAGGCACCCGTCCGGGCGCCGCGGGCCGTGCCAGAACCGCAAGATTTTCGGGCGATGTCATCGGTGTCTCCTCCTCTATCCAGCAGACAGAGGTGCAGGTTTCTTTCCAACTGCGGGTTTTCAAGCCAAACAAGGGGTTGGGTTACGCAGCGGAAATCACCCCCGGCGGCGGCGTTCGATTTTCGGACACCGCCGCCGGGCATGGCGTTCGAAAGCCGGACAGCCACCGCCCCCCCGACACGCTTTGCGCGCCCGGCAACAGGGCGCGATGGCGGGGTGCAGACAGGGCAACAAAGGCCCCGCCGCAGGGGGGCGCTATGCCCCAAACCCGGCACCGCCGTACCGCGCGCGCAGGCGCCGGATCGACCCTGCACGCAATAGTTATGGTTGAACGGGCAAAGAATGATAAACTGAGCGCTGAAAAAATCGGCGTTGATGCGGCTGCGGCTGCATTTGGATCTGGTGGAGCCGCGCGTCCTGGGGAGGGGGCGTCCACCGGACAGGGCCACGGGCCACGCCATAACGGGAGGACAACTGCAATGCCGGGAACCGCTTTGCGACAGACATTTTCGCGCCCCGAAAATGACAGGCAGGTGATGACATCATGGGAACGGTTTCTGGCCGGGGATGAGCCTAGCTCGGACGCGCTGCGCCGGTTCATCGACGATTCCTGGCGGCGGTGCCATGGCGCCGTCGATCCGACCCGCGATCAGGCGCCGCCCCCGATCCTGGGCGATGCGTTGCACGGGCTGTTGGCCAGCAGCACCGATCTGCTAGAGGCCAGCACCACGGTTCTGGCCTCGGCGCGCGATTTTCTGTCGGAAACCGGCACGGTGATGGTGCTGACCGATGCGGCCGGCGTGGTGTTGACGGTGGCGGGCGACACCAGCCTGCGCGACCCGGCCGAAAAGATCCACCTGATGCCCGGCGCGAGCTGGAGCGAGGCAAGCTGTGGCACCAATGCGATTGGCACCGCGCTGGAAATCGGCCTGCCGATCCAGATCCATTCTTCGGAACATTACTGTTCGGGGATAAAACGCTGGTCCTGTTCCGCCAGCGTGATCCGCGACCCGATGAGCCAGGCGATCCTGGGCGCAATCGACATTTCCGGGCTGAATGACAGCTACAGCCGCCACGCGCTGGCCTTGGCGGTGGCGGCGGCCGGGCGGATCGAAAACCGGCTGGCGCGGCGCGAAATGAACCTGCGCTACAGGCTGCTTGATCACTACCTCGAACGGCTGGGCAAGGCCGGGCGCGACGGTCTGATCGTGTTTGACCGGCACGGCCGCGCGGTCAAGGCCAATGACCGGGCCGCCGATCTGATGACCCGGCTGGCCAAAAGCCGTAACGATCCGACGCTGACGATCCGCGATCTGACGCTGCCCTGGCGCGAGGGAAAACTCGCCCCCGAAAAGATGCCGGCCTGGGTCGATCAGGACTGGATCGAGCCGGTGCAGGCCGATGGCGAGCGGCTGGGCTCCATCCTGGTGCTGCCCGACCAAAGCGCGCTGGTGCGTCGCACCAGCTTTCACGAGGTGCGCCCCGTTCCCGCAACGCCCACCGATGCCTTCAGCCGCCTGATCGGGGCCGCGCCGAACTATCTTCTGGCGCAGCGCCGCGCGCGGCAACTGGCCAAAAGCACCGCACCCGTGTTGCTGCTGGGGGAAACCGGCGTCGGCAAGGATGCTTTCGCGCATGCGTTTCACGAAATGGGCCCGCATCACAAAGGCCCCTTCGTCGTGGTCAATTGCGGCGGGTTTTCGCGCGAATTGCTGACGTCAGAACTGTTCGGTTATGCCGAGGGCGCTTTCACCGGCGCCAAGCGTGGCGGAATGACCGGCAAGATCGAGGCCGCGAATGGCGGCACGCTGTTTCTGGATGAAATCGGCGAGATGCCCCTGGATCTGCAACCGCACCTGCTGCGCGTGCTGGAGGCGGGCGAGGTCTACCGGATCGGGGAAAACCAGCCCCGCAAGGTGCAGTTCCGGCTGATCGCAGCGACCAACCGCGACTTGAAATCCGAGGTGCAGGCGGGGCGGTTCCGCATGGACCTGTTTTATCGGATCGCGGTGACCTCGCTGTCGCTGCCTGCGTTGCGCGACCGGCGAGCCGATATCGCGCCGCTGGCCGATTACCTGCTGGGCCAGATCGCCGCGCGCTATGACCGCGCTGCGCCGCAGATCGGGCCGGATATGTTGCAGGCGCTTGAACGCTATGACTGGCCGGGCAATATTCGTGAGCTGCGCAATGCGCTCGAAAGCAGCCTGCTGATTTGCGAGGGCGATGTGCTGACGCCCGAACATCTGCCGCTGGATCTGTGCGCGCCGCATGTTTTCGTGCCCGAGGCCCCGCCCCCCCGAATGCGGCGCGGTCAGCCCGCTGGAACTGGCCGAACGCGAGGCGATCATGCGCGCGATCCGGGCGCATCAGGGCAACCTGACATCCGTCGCACGCGATCTGGGGATCGCCAAAAGCACGCTGTATGTGAAACTGGAACGGTTCGGGTTGAAGGAAAGCGTGGCGATCCTGCGCACCGCGCAAAGCTGACACCGCAACGATAAACGGCGCCCCCCGGAGGAAGGGGGGCGCCGTTCTGACCACAGGTCCAGGCAGGGGAAGAGGCGCCTTCGAACCGTGGCCCTGACGTGCCGCGCCGGACGGATCGGCCCATCGCACCGCGACCGACCCGCACGCAGACACAGCCCCAGATCGTTCAGCCGCGCAGGCGCGCCAACGCGTCCAGCACCGCCTCGGGCGGATGGCCCACCGGGATCTCGGCAAAGTAGAACTGCCCTGCCCCCAGCGCAGGCAGATCGCCCGCCCCGAACAGGGCCGCACTAACATCACGGCCCTGCGCGCCCGGGTCGGTGCCGATGACCGCATCGAACAGACCGGCCCCCTCGGGCGCCACATCGCGCCCCACCACCGCCCAGCGGTAATGTTTCGCGGCGTTCAGCACCGGGGTGTAGCGATCCGCGGGGCCAGGGGTCGCGCCCTCTTCCAGCAGCAGGCCACCGACCGCGCGGCCAGAAACGCAGCGCAGGAAATCGGCCATATACATCGCCGCATCCTCGATGGCGTCGGCGTCAACCTCGGGGGCACGCCCGGCCATCTGCTGCGCCTGAGCCAACCATGCGCCCGGCGCGGGCATTGCCAGAACCATCGGGATCTGGCCCTGCAGGTTGGCACCGACCGCCTCGGCCACCTCATCCAGCAGGCGCCGTGGCCCCTCGTCTTCCAGCATCCGGCGCAACGGGTAGGTTGCGCGTTTCTTGCTGGCCATTTCCGCGGCCAGCGCCGGGTGACGCGCGATCCACGAGCGGAACATGTCACCCAGATCGACCAGCGCCACATCGGCCCGCAACAGCCCCCGCGCCTGAGAAAAGAACGACAGATATTTCGCCGCGCCTTCCGCCCACGGGTCACCATCGGCGCCCAGCAGAAGCCGCCGGGCATAGCCCGACGACCTCAACCAGACCCGCAGCGCCTTCGTGCCCGGCCCATCACCGGGCAGATCTTCTGCGAGGCTTTGGCTCATTTCTTCTCGTCCCCCATCGCGCCGACGGCGATCAACCGGGCTTCAAGTTCGGCGATGCGCACATCCTTGGGGTGGGTCATGTAGTTCGGACGCGGCTGATCGCCCCGGCGCGTCACATCAGGCGCGCCCATGTACAGCGTGCCGACATCATCGCCCCAGCACCCGAAATATTGCAGATGTGCGGGGGGTTTGGGCTTGTTCCAGCCTTTGATGAACTCGGCATAGGGCACCGAACGGGCAATCCGCGCCTGACGTTCCTCGGCCCGGGCGGCCTCGGTTGCCTCCAGGTCGATGGCCAAGGTTTTCGCGTCAAACACCACCTTGTAAAGCCGCGCAGCCACCGCAGGCGACATCAGCCCTTCTTCGATGTCCTTGATCACATCGCCCGGGTCACGTTCCAGCAGATCGCCATAGCCCGCACCGGCACCCTGCGAAATCATGAACAATTCGCCGCGCTTCGAGATTTCAAAGCCCATGCCCATGTGATGGGTCGAATAGCTGGCCTGATCGAAGGGCTGCTCGTTCATCAGTTCTTCGATCGAGTGGCGGAAACGCTCCGGCTCGTTCATCAGCACGTCATAGACATCGACATCCTTGACCTTGCACAACGGATAGGTGCCGCAGGCATAGCCACCAAACAGCCCTTGCAGCGGCGGGATCTTGGCGCCCTGCGCAGTGGTCATGAAGCCCCACTGCTCACTGTCCTTTGTGGCCACCATCATCGTATAACCCTGCCCGCCCCGGTATTTGCCCGGTGCGATGGCGTCGCGCGTCATCTTCTTGGACACCAGCTGCAGGAAGGGCACTTCTTCTTCGTTCAGCTCTTGCACCCCGATATCGGCCATGGTGGCGAAAATCGGCGCCAGCGCATGTTCGCCATCGCGGTTTGCGGTGGCGCCCGCCCCCATGCCATTCAGGTCGGCACACAGGTTGCCCAGCGTCTCGCCATGCTGGCTGACCCCACCCCAGATGAAGGTGTTGATCATGTTGAAGGTCGGCGCATGGACCTTGGTGAACTTCTCCGGGCAGGAATACAGGAACTTCGCCACCGCGTGCTGGCCCGCGGTGAAGCCGGTGAAGATCGACATCAGCGATTGCGAGTTCGGCGCGTCATAGGAACAGTTCACGATCGAATGCGGGTCGGTGATGACCTCGATCGGCGCAAAGGCCGCCTGCCCGCGCGGCAGATCGGGCCAGACATAGCACAGGAAGACCTGCGCCAGCATCC
>JAQTYE010000043.1:0-13034 GCA_028749255.1 Paracoccaceae bacterium
TTGGGAAAGAAAGCCTTCAGGCGCTCCATCTGGGCGTCCGTCAGCCAGTAAAGAGTGCTCATCGATCAGGTCTCCTTGCGGAGCCTGAATCACGCCAAAAGCCTGAAATCAATGGGTCTGGAGCCTAGGAGTCATTGATGACGTCAACTTCATCAAACCACCACAGATCAGTCCAGGCACGCTCATAGATGGCCTGCATCTTCTGCCGCCTGGTTTCATGCTTCTTTGCTAGTTTTACTGTTCGGTCAAATCTTCCGACCGTCTCGATCCGCGGCCTCTCCAGCATTCTCGACAACTGCGCGGTTTCCAGAGCGTCCACGACCCGCTGCGTAACCTCGCCGCCGTGCTGTCCTCCCTTAGCGATCCGTTCTTCGAGCGCATCGAGGTTCTTCCTTCGTTCAAAATCGCGCGGCCCGACCACCATTTTGGACACGTCATATTGACCAGCCTTCAGATACTCATATGCAAGGTATTTGTGATCATGCTCATAAACTCGGTCAATAATCCATGATCCGTCATGAATCGTGACAGGAACGTTGAACTTTTTAACGAGTTCGTCCTCGACCCGCAGCCGATCCTTGGATCGCACGGCGCGGCTGGTAACGAATATAATTCTGTCATAGGTACGACCTGTATCAATCATACCCTGGACGTCACTCCGAACTTTTGGCGCCCATTGTTCTTTCGCGCTGAAAGCGAATCCCTACCTTTCCGCGCCTGAGTTTGGCTGCCCCTGAAACCAGCGGTCTGAAATCTCGGGCGCAACGGAGTAAGTCTCCGTATCTACTTTTCCGTCTCTCCCGCCTTCCGGTCTGGGGACGGAGGTTCGGACAGATTTCTCTTTCGCACAGCTTGCGCGCAAAAGTCTCAAAGTCTTGGTGTTGATTCCTCTGAGTTAAACTGTCCAAATGATGGCTCAGTTCAGATTTTGCCAATATGTATGCGCCCTCGGTTTTGCTGTCCGAGAATAGATAGGGTCTGCTCTGCCTCATGATTTCGTAAGGCGGAGGAAAATTGTTCATCTCGGATTCCAGGCGGCCATAATCGCGAGCCCAGTGGTAAGTGGTGGTTCGGCAAGGTCTCTCATTTATGGTATGTGATGCGCCGTGCAAGCGCTAGATGTTGTTACCCATCTGGCTTGGAAGTGGATTCGGTGGGCCTTCTGAACAACGCCAGCCATGAAGTTTACGCGAGTGTGGTGGGCACACCCTTCGGGCCGGGCTGTCGCGAACGGAGCCTGCGAAGTTCCCGTGCTGATCGTCGAGACACGCTCTTCGCCCAAAGACTTCACGTAATCTTTTAGGTTGGAAAGCAGGCCCGGAGTCTTGGCCGGTCAAGAATGCTGCGGCTGGCGACGAACGGCAGGTTTGTGGATACCGCAATGCGGCGCGAGGCGCCTCGATGAACGTCCGCAGAGGGCCGGCCGTTACCTACCGGCCCGATTTCTTAAAGCTCCGGAGGGGGGCGGTGAGATTGTCTCGTCATTTGATTATGGCTTCCGCCGCCTCACCCGAAGACGAACACCGCGGTCACCGTTGGCCTCAGCATCCTTGATCAACTTGAACGGCCCTTTGGAAGATGCCGGAACTGTGCAGGAGCTTGGGGTCGTGACAAGGGAGGTCACGCCGTCGGAACGGTGCCGCCATCGATCACGTATTCGGTTCCGGTTAACTGGTTCCCTGCAGGGGGTGGTTGGCACTGAAAGGGTTGAGAGGGGGGCGCAGATGACGCGCCCGCCCCTAATCGGCAAATTATAATTTAGTATTGACCCGCACCTAACAGAGAGGGTATTCATTAGGAGTGAAGCTGGTCTCCTTCATCCCCCTCATGGTCCGCATGCTCGGCGTCGAAGAAAAGACGCTGCGCATGTATCTGAAATATCTGCGCGATGCAGGCATGTTTTCGACGGGTGCCCGGGGCGTGAATGCCCCGGACATCACGGCGCTGGATGCTGCTCGGGTGATCGTCGCGGTTCTCGCCTCTCCCTCGCCTAGCCGGGCGGTGAAGGACGTGGAATTCTTCGGGGCGCTTCTGCCCGCCTATCACGAATGCGACTGGGGGCCGTTGGAGTGGTTCGCCCATCAGCCGGACAAGACGCTGTTGGAAGTCGTTGTTGATTGCCTTGAGGGTGAAGTGCCTTTCGAGGCGGTGCATTGCGCAACCCTCCGGCTTTCGGATGACGGCAAAGCGCAGATTGAGCGTGAGAATTTCAAGGTCATCTATCATGAAAGGGCGCTTTCAGACGCTACGCACGAAGCCTCGTCGGCCAAAGAAGCGATTGAGATCGTGCGCAACGCTGAGACCATGAAGCGTATGCGTAGCACGCGGTTCGTGCGCTCTGCCGTCTTCGGCATGGAGGAAATCTTGGAGATCGGCCCTGATCTCCTTGGGTGCGAGCCAAGATGACCCGCTTTGCCCCTTTCTATGTAAACGCGAAGAATGCCGCAGCTCTGCTGGACATGGGCGTCGGGGAATTTCGTTTGCATGTGGAGGCGGGGCACCTGCCGCGCGGCCAGGAGATCGTTCCGGGCGCCCTGCGGTGGGATGCCGAGGCGCTGGGCAAGATCGGGCGCGGTGATGCCATCGAGGGGCTGGCGGGGGTAAACTGGTGAAAAAGTACCTCTGGCAGCACCCTTCTGGACGCATCTATTTCCGCAAGAAAGGCATGAGGCTGATCCGCATGACGGCGCCGGAGGGCACCGAGGCGTTTGACCGGCAGTATTGGGAGATCCTGAGCGGTAGGCACTTCGAGGCGAAAACCTCGTGGGCGGCGCTCATGGATGATTACCGCACGTCCGACCGCTGGACCTCGCTCAAGCCTCGCACCCGCTCCGATTACGACAAGGTAATGGACTACCTGCGCGAGAAGATCGGTACCCGTGATGCGAAGGCGCTGACGCGCGCCGATGTGATCGCGGCCCAGAAGGCGAATACGCACCGCACCCGCTTTGCGAACTACATCCCGCAAATGCTGGTGGTTCTGTGTGAGCATGCGATTGATCTGGGCTGGATCCAAAACAACCCGGCCAAGGGCGTTCGGGCGCTCAAGACACCCGAAGCCCGTAAGAAAGAGCATCTGCCTTGGCCGGATTGGGCGGTGGGGAAATTCCGGGCCGAGGCCGAGGATCTGCCGCGCCTTATCTTCGAAATCGGTGTGGGTAGCGTCCAACGGCCCGGCGATTGGGTCGGCTTCCGCTGGGGTGACTATGATGGCGATTCCCTGACCTTGCGCCAGAACAAGACCGGCAAGCCGTTGGTGTTGCCCTGCACGGATCAACTTAAGGCGGCGCTGGAGCGCGCCAAGGCGGCGCTGGGGGCGGTTCCTATCGCTGCCCGCCCGATCCTGATCAAGCGGGACGGCAACCCGATCAGCTATCGTTACATGGCGGATCTGATGCTCAAGGAGCGCAAGCGGTTGGGGCTTGAGGCCCACGATCTTCATGCCCTGCGTTATCGCGGGGTGAAGGAATTGGCATGGGCTGGCTGTGATGACGACGAGATCGCGGCCTATTCCGGCCATGCCACTAAGGCGATTATTGCGAAGTACGCGGGCGAGGCTCGGCAGGAGATGCGGGCGCGCCAAGCGCGGGAGAAGCGGCAATGAACAGAACAGGCACAGAACAGAAACGTGAGACCCTAGGTGATACCCTCGGGGCGGTCATGTCTGCTAAGTCTTTAAAAGACTTGGAGGCGGGTACCGGAATCGAACCGGTCTTCACGGATTTGCAATCCGCTGCGTAACCTCTCCGCCAACCCGCCTCGCTGTTGTGCTCATTAGATTTTCCATGCGGCAGGGTCAAGAGGTTATCACTCTCGATGTCACATGCGCGTTTCGGTTCTGTTCACGTGTATTTCTCCCGTATTTGGCGCGCGCGTGTGATCTCGCTGAGCTCGGCCCCGGTCTTTGGACAAATTTCGGGCTGAGTTAGGCTCTGGACCCGTGCGCCGCCTACCTCGGTCTTTGCTGCGTGACTCACGGCTCGCCAACGATGGGGGCAAGATGGGGGGGCGCCAGGGTCTTTGAGGGCCTGCATTCCTGGCCGCAAGGCCCGCAGGCTCCCCGTCAAATAAAACAAGCGCCGCTATAAACGCTGCAACCGGATCGAGATCATGTTCACCAGTCTCAAAGACTGGCGGTGCGTGGCGATCTGCCGAGACAGATGCCCCAAGGTGTTTCTTTCAGGCATAGCCCTCGCCGCAACCGTCCTGTTTTGGTTGTGAGGGCTGAGCCTAACATGACCTTATTCCGCAGGGTCGTGTTTTCAACTGTGCTAATTTACCTGCAAATCAGCTCTGACCATCCAAAAGGAAGTGTGCCAACGAAGCTTGCGCAATGGATGATTTTGGTCAGTTCATGACGCGGAGGTCAAAGTCATCTGACGTTCAGTGAAGGGAAATGGTGCACCCGGAGCGATTCGAACGCCCGACCCTCAGATTCGTAGTCTGATGCTCTATCCAGCTGAGCTACGGGTGCACTGTGTGGGCGGATTTAGCGGCCACCTCGGGGGTTTGCAAGGGCTAAATGTCAGAAAAATGCACGAGGCGCATTTTCGCGCCCCGTGAAAGATTGATCGCTTACTCTTGCGTGAAGATCGCCGACAAGATGGCGCCTTGCGCACCGCGGTCCCCGCCCGACAGGGCCGCCACGGTCTTGTCGGGGGCCGCGTCGGTGTAGCCCATCTGTTGCAACCGCGTGCTCAGCGCTTGCGGATCTTGCCCGCGCAGCGCGGCCAGCTGTTCAATGCGCGATTGCCCCAAGGCCCCCATCACCGCAACCACCGGATTGCCGCCACTGTCGCCCCCCGACAGCACAGAGGACAGCCCCAGCACAATCGCGCCCAACGCCATGATGCCGCTGGCCACCGGGCGTTTGAAATACAGTGTAAAGGCACGCCAGTTCAGCACCACATGCGCCACACCGCCCGCGACCATCGCCAGGCCTGCCCATTCATGGACCGTTTTCATCAGGCCGATTTCAAGGTGGAAGAACATCAACACCCCGGTCACCGCCATCACCAGAAAAGAGCCGATCACCAAAGGGGTGGCCCACGCACGCAAAGACATGATTCTCTCCTGAATTCCTGCCGCGCTTGCTGCGGCCCACATCAGTGACACGCGGCAGCGCGGCATTTCCGTCGCTTAATGCGCAACCTGATCCAGTGCGAGTTCCTGCGGCAGGTGCATCTTGAATTCTGTGCCGGTTTCATCGGTGCGCACCAGATCAAGCCGTCCGCCATGACCGCGCACCAGTTCCGCCGAAATTGCCAGCCCAAGCCCGGTGCCACCCTTTTTCACCCCGCCCGAGAATGGCTGGAACAGGTGATCGCGCGCGCGCAGCGGCAGACCGGGGCCGGTATCTTGCACGCGAATCCACCAGCCCCCGGGCTCCTCGCCCGCGCCGATTTCGATGGTGCCCGGAATGCCCGTGGCCTCGATCGCCTGCCGCGCGTTGCGCACCAGATTGGAAATGACACGATACAGTTGTTCCCGGTCGGCGCGGATCGCCAGGCTGGGGGGCACGTCGATGACAAAGTCGATCTGGGCGGCATCGGCAGGGGGTTGTTCGCCCTCGACCACCTCGGCCACCAGCCCCGCCAGCATGAATCGCGACAGCGTCGGCGCGGGTTCTTCGGCACGCCCGAAGGTCAGCGTGGTTTCGCACAGATTGACCGCACGCCCGATGGAATTCATCAGCTTGGGGGCTGCGCGCTGCACCGCGGGATCTTTCGAATCTTCCATCCGGTCGGCAAACAGCTGCGCCGTGGTCAGGATATTGCGCAGATCGTGGCTGATCTTGGCCACCGCCTGCCCCAACTGCGCCAGCCGTTCCTTTTGCTTCAGCGCGGCGGTCAATTGCCGTTGCATCGAGGCCAGCGCCTCTTCGGCGACGCGCAGCTCAACGATCCGTGCAGTGGGGGCGATGATCCGCCGCCCATCCTCGGGCGCTTCTGCATAGGCGGCCATATGCGCCACGACGCGCTTGATCGGCACCACCATCAGGCGGCGCACCAGCGCGAACAACAACAGCGCTGTCACCACCGACACCGCCGCCGACAGCGCCAGCAGGCGCAGTCCGTATTCCATCATCTGCACGCGCATCGGCCCGGTTTCCATCGTGACCTCGATCACCAGCCCGCCTTTTTGCACCGGATCGCCGATCACCCGGATCACATGATTCCCGGAATCAACCAACAGTGCCAGCGCATCACGCACCAGCAACCATTCGGGCGGTTCGCGCAGGTCATAGGTCGCGGCCACCTGCTGGGGAATCGGCGAGGACAGCACCAGTTGGCGCACCGCATCGCGCCGCAGCACGACGTTGAACACCCCTGCGTTCGCCAGCAGTTCCTGCTCCAACTCGGGCTCGATCATCTGGTCGGTGGTCAGCAGCGCCAGCGAGGCAATTTGCGCCCGTTCAAGCCGCGTCAGCAAATAATCCTCGCGAAAATTGGCCAGCCCCGGCAAAAGGATCAACACCTCTGCCAGCACGACGAACAGCGTCGTCAGAATCAAGAAGCGCCCCGAGAGCGTGTTGATCGCCATTTCCCGTCACATTGCGGCGTTTTTCCCGCCGTCACCGTTACCATCGGTATTTCCAATGAAATACCAAATGCTTCCCGCAATAAATAGGTGTGCCGCGCGCTTGGCGAAACCCCGCCGTGTGTTGTATCAATCGCGTGAACGGGCGGGGTCCGTCGCTAGGGGCGACAGGGACACGAAAAAACCGCCGAGATCAATTGACTTGTGGCCCGACTGCCCCTAAAGACCGGGCTTCGAATATGAGCGGCAGCCGAATCCGGCAGGTTTCACGTTGCCCTACCGTAGACAGAACCCGGAGTAACCGCGATGAAACGCACTTTCCAGCCGTCGAACCTCGTTCGTGCCCGCCGTCACGGCTTCCGCGCCCGTATGGCCACCAAAGGCGGCCGTCGCGTGCTGAACGCCCGCCGCGCCAAGGGTCGCAAGGCCCTTTCGGCCTAAGGCTTGAACGGCCCGCAAGGCATGACACCGCCGGAGGCTCCCGTGACTGGCCCAGAGGGTCGGAGCGCGGGAAGCGCCCCGGCGGTTTCCGTTTGTCTGCCTGACGGAACCCCGCCCCGCATCGAAGTGCTGCGCAAGCGCGCGGATTTTCTGCGCGCCGCCTCGGCCCGCCGTCAGGGCGCGCCGGGCTTCTTGTTGCAAGGTCGTGCGCGGCGTGAAGACGAGCCCGCCCCCCCCGACCTGATCCGCGTGGGGTTCACCTGTTCCAAGAAGATCGGCAATGCCGTCGCGCGCAACCGAGCCAAGCGGCGGCTGCGCGAAATCGCGCGGTTGGTTTTGCCCACGCTGGGGCGCCCGGGTTGGGATTACGTTCTTGTCGGCCGCCCCGAAGCCACCGCCACCCGTGATTTTCAGGCCCTGCAAGCCGATCTGAAACGCGCACTGGCCGATGTACATTCCGACCGTCCGCAAAAAACGCGGCCTGCGGGGGAACCGCCCAAAGGCCGCCGGAGAGGCAAATGACCCCGCTGGCCCATGTTCTTGCACTGCCGGTGCGCGCCTATCGCCTGCTGTTGAGCCCCTGGGTCGGCAATGGCTGCCGCTATCAGCCGACCTGCTCGGCCTATGCGCTGGACGCGCTGGAACGGCACGGCGCGATCAAGGGCGGCTGGCTGGCCGCGAAGCGCGTGCTTAGTTGCCATCCGTGGGGCGGGCATGGCTATGATCCGGTGCCCGGCGCGGATCCCGAATTCGATGCCCATCGTTGCAAGGACCACGACCATGCTTGACGACGAAGACGCCCCGATTCATCCGCTGTTCGCAGGCGCCCCCAGCAGCACCGAATTCAAGAAACTGCGCAAGCGCATCGTGCGGGAAACCCGCGATGCCATTGAAAAATATGGCATGATTGAACGCGGTGCGCGTTGGTTGGTGTGTCTGTCGGGCGGCAAGGACAGCTATACTTTGCTGGCGATCCTGCACGAGCTGAAATGGCGTGGGTTGTTGCCGGTGGACCTGCTGGCGTGCAACCTCGATCAGGGCCAGCCCGGATTTCCGGCAACGGTTCTGCCCGAGTTTCTGCAGGAAATGGGCGTGCCGCACCGGATCGAATACAAAGACACCTATTCGGTGGTGATGGACAAGGTCCCGCAGGGCCGGACCTATTGCAGCCTGTGTTCGCGTCTGCGGCGCGGCAACCTGTATCGCATCGCCCGCGAAGAGGGGTGCTCGGCCGTGGTTCTGGGCCACCATCGCGACGACATCCTCGAAACCTTTTTCATGAACCTGTTCCACGGCGGGCGACTGGCCACGATGCCACCCAAGCTGTTGAATGAAGAGGGTGATTTGTTCGTCTATCGCCCGCTGTCCTTCGTGGCCGAGGCCGATTGCGAGAAATTCGCCCGCGGCATGAACTATCCGATCATCCCCTGCGATCTGTGCGGCAGTCAGGACGGACTGCAACGCCAGCAGGTCAAGCAGATCCTCGACGGGTGGGAAGCGCGCTCTCCTGGCCGCCGTCAGGTGATGTTCAGGTCGCTGATGAACGTGCGGCCTTCGCATCTGTGTGACCCGGGGATTTTCGACTTTGCCGGGCTGATGCGCGCGATGCCGCAAGATGATCGGGATTTGAGCCAAAACATTCCGAATTTGCGCGATCCGAATTAACCGATCCCTGACGAAGCCAGCTTAGGGTGACCCAAATTGTGGGGCAATCGCCCCGAAAGCGGGTGCTGAGGTCTGGATATGGCAAAAACCGGGGGTCCGAAAATCATGCGTAAGGCAGGTCCAATCCTGCTGCGCTGGGAATTGGCGGTATTCGTGCCGGCGATTGCGTTGGCCGGACTGTGGTTCGGGGCAGAGGCACTGATTCTGGTTGCGGCAACCGCATTGAGCGTGGCCTGGGTCACGCGGCCACTGCCCGCGCCGACCGATGGGATGCTGCACCACGCCCATGACGGCGCCACGGCGCTGCCGCTGCGCGCCGAGGCGATGACAATCATGGACGCGCTGGTGCAAGAGGCCACACAAAGCGCGCGCGGGACCACCTGTCTGGTGATCGGCCTGGACGAGCCGCAAATCCTTGCCCGGCAGATCAATCACCATGAATTCGATCATGTCATGCGCTGCGTGGTCGAACGGCTGCGCGGTGCGCTGCGCGACAGCGACCGGATTGCACGGCTGGAAGGGGCGCGGCTGGCGATTTTGCTCAAACCCACGCCGCGGGCCGATCTGGAAAGCATGATCCA
Organism: Paracoccaceae bacterium; assembly: GCA_028749255.1. Taxonomy (GTDB): domain Bacteria; phylum Pseudomonadota; class Alphaproteobacteria; order Rhodobacterales; family Rhodobacteraceae; genus Rhodobacter. Next base: position 9,228 of record JAQTYE010000043.1, read on the forward strand.
GCTGTCGGTGCGCCTGCAATCGGCGGTCGAGGCGCCACTCTCTATTGCCGCGCGCACCATCACGGTCAGTTGCCATATCGGGTTTTGCATGATGAGCCGAACCCCCGATCAAACTGGCGCCGCGATGCTGGACGCTGCGGAAACCGCCGCTGACGAGGCGCGCCGCAACGGACCCAGCGGCATTCGCGCCTATTCGCCCGAGGTGCAGAAAACCGCGCATACCCGTTCGGCACTGTCTTCCGAAATTGCTGGCGCGCTGGAAAATGGGGATGTGGTCGCCTTTTTCCAACCGCAGTTGAGCACCGACACCGGCGCGGTCTCGGGGATGCAGGCGGTGCCGCGCTGGATGCATCGGCAGCGCGGCGTGCTGCTGGAAACCGAGATTCTGCCCGCTATCGATTCGGAACGGTTGCGCGTGCGACTGGCCGAGGTGATGCTGTTTCAAAGCTTCCACGCCCTGCGCGAATGGGATCGGGCAGGCATCGTGCTGGGCGCGGTCTCGCTGCCGGTTTCACCCGATCTGATGGCCAATCCGAAAATGGCCGACCGGCTGCGCTGGGAATTCGACCGGTTCGAAATTACCCCCGGGCGGATGCGGCTGGTTCTGCCGCAAAACGTGATGGCCCAGATCGACGAAGAGGTGATCGCGCATAACCTGATGGCCTGTGCGGAAATGGGCTGCGGGATCGAGCTGGCGGGCTTTGGCCTCGGACCGACTTCGGTCAGTTCGATTCGCCGCTCTGCCGCACAACGGTTGCGGATTCACCGCTCTTTCGTGGCACGCGTCGATTGCGACCCCGAGCAGCAGCGCCTGATGGCCGCGATCATCTCGATGGCCGAGGGGCTGGGTCTGGAAACTCTGGCCGAGGGGGTCGGCACGCTGGGTGAACATGCGATGCTGTCGCAACTGGGCTGCAACCATGTGCAGGGCAAAGCGATTGCAACCCCGATGCCGTTGGAGGAAATCCACGACTGGGCGACCCGCCACCGCGCCAAGCTGGACGCCACGCCGCAGATAAACCGCAAACCCGGCCGCTGATCGCAGATCGGACGGAGCAGCCGGAAGCAAAAGCCCGATCGCCCAAACGCGTTACCCCGGATCCAGGTCTTCGGATGGTGCGGGGCTCCGGGCAGATTGCGCTCCAGCAGGTGCGGCGCCTTCTGCGGTGAGCCCCGCCAATCCGGCCTTATGCGGGGAAGAAACGGCCTCCGTCACCGCTAATCCGAGGTCGATCCGGGCGTTTTCAGGAAAACCGCTTGACGTTTCGCCCCCCCTTCTGTTGAACCTCCCCCAACCCTCGGACAGGCTGGTGGACTTCGTTCCCATGGATAATCAAAACAAGAACCTTATCATTGCGACCGCACTTTCGGCGCTGGTGTTGATCGGCTGGACCTATATGTTCCCGCCGGAACAGACCCAACCCGCAGAAAGCACGCCGGTGACCGCACAGGTGGCCGCTCCTGCGGCGCCGACCGTGGCCCCGGATGTGGCCTCCAGTGCAACGCTGGACGCGGCAGCCGCCGCAAAGGCAGAGCTGGCGGCGACCCCGCGCGTGAAAATCGACAACCCGGCGCTGACCGGATCGCTGTCGTTGATGGGGGGGCGGATCGACGACCTGTCGCTGAAAAGCTACAAGGAAACACTCGATGCGGCGTCGCCGCTGGTGCGGCTGCTAGCCCCGGTCGGCGGCACCGATTTGAATTCGAACCCCTATTATGTGGTCTATGGCTGGGCCCCGGCTGGCGGGCTTGACCCGGCGCTGGTGCCCGGGCCGAAAACCGTCTGGACGGCCCCTGCGGGCGCCACCCTGACCACCGCCACCCCGGTCACCCTGACCTGGGACAACGGGGCCGGGCTGGTGTTCCACCGCGAAATCTCGATGGATGATGACTATCTGTTCACTGTCACCCAGAGCGTCGAAAACAACACCGGTGCTGCCGTGCGCCTGGCGCCCTACGGCATTATTGCCCGCCATTCGATCCCGGAAAGCAAGCGCGTCTATGTGCTGCACGAAGGCGCGGTGCGGATGACCGACGGCAAGCTGGAAGAGATCAAGTACAAAGACATCACCAAACTCGACCCGGTCGAGGGGGAAGGGCAGGCCAAGGTTCTGGCGGCGACCGAGAGCGGCTGGACCGGCTTCACCGACAAATATTGGATGACGACTCTGGCGCCGATGCCGGGTGCCTTCACCTCGGTGGTGAAATATACCGAAGGTCTGGACCTTTATCAGACCGAAACGCGCCTGCCGGTGATGGATGTCGCCGCGGGGGCCAGCGCGTCGGCCAGTTCGCGGCTGTTCGCGGGCGCCAAGGAATGGGAAACCATCCGCCATTATCAGGACGATGTGGGCATCGCGGGCTTCATCGATTCGATTGACTGGGGCTGGTTCTACTTCCTGACCAAACCGATGTTCCGCCTGCTGCACTGGCTGCACGGTTTCATCGGAAACATGGGCTGGGCAATCATCGGCCTGACCGTCATCATCAAACTTCTGGTCTTCCCGCTGGCCCGCAAATCCTACATCTCGATGGCGAAGATGAAGGAACTGCAGCCCGAGATGGAGAAGCTCAAGGAAGCCGCTGGCGACGACAAGATGAAAGTCCAGCAAGGCATGATGGAGCTTTATAAGAAGAACAAGGTGAACCCGGCTGCCGGCTGTCTGCCGGTGCTGATGCAGATCCCGATCTTCTTCTCGCTCTACAAGGTGATCTACGTCACGATCGAACTGTATCACGCGCCGTGGATCGGCTGGATCAAGGACCTTTCGGCCCCCGATCCGTCCTCGATCCTGAACCTGTTCGGGATGCTGCCGATCACCACGCCCGAACCCGGCTCGATGCTGTTCATGTTCAGCCTGGGCGTGCTGCCGATCCTGCTGGGCATTTCGATGTGGTTCCAGCAAAAGCTGAACCCGGCGCCGACCGATGCCAGCCAGGCGATGATCTTTGCCTGGATGCCCTGGGTCTTCATGTTCATGCTGGGCAGCTTTGCCTCGGGCCTCGTGCTCTACTGGATCGCGAACAACACGATCACCTTCATCCAGCAGTACACGATCATGTCGATGCACGGCAAACGCCCGGATCTGTTCGGGAATATCCGCTCCAGCTTCAAGAAGAAGCCGCAGGCCGACGCATCGAAAAAATGACGGCACGGCTGGCCCATATCGTCCGTCATCCGATCAAATCCATCGGATACGAGACCCTTAAACACGCGTCCCTGTCTCAGGGGCGCGTGCTGCCTTTTGACCGGATCTGGGCGATCTCGCACGAGGCTGCCGCTTTTGACGGGCCCCTGACCGAATGGGCGCACAAACGCAATTTCGTGCGCGGCGTCGCCGCGCCCGGGCTGATGGCGGTGCGGGCCGAAACCCGGGATGATGGCACGCTCAGTCTGACCCAACCCGATATTGGCACCCTGCGCGTCAACCCCGATCTGCCCGCCGATCAGGCCCGGTTGATCGACTGGTTGCGCCCGCTCTGGCCCGACAACAGGCCCGCCCCGCGCGCACTGGAACGGGTCGCGGGTGTCGCCCTGACCGACATGTCGCAGCCCTACATCTCGATCCTTTCGCACAGCTCGCTTGCGATGCTGTCCGAGGCCGCAGGCCAGACACTCTCGCCGCACCGCTTTCGCGGCAATCTCTGGGTCGATGGATGGGCGCCCGCAGCCGAGCGCGAGCTGATCGGAAAACGCCTTCGCATCGGTCAGGCAGAGCTGGAAATCGCCATGCCGATCACCCGCTGCCGCGCCACCTGCGCTAACCCCGAAACCGGCGCCGAGGATGTCGAGACGCTCCGGTTGCT
>JAQTYE010000043.1:13044-22173 GCA_028749255.1 Paracoccaceae bacterium
ACGCCACGGTCCTGACGGGCGGCGCTATTGCCCCCGGCGACCGCGTGGAGATTTTGTGATGCAAATGCAATTCACCTTGGCCCCGGCCCCCGAAGACGCCGCGCGCGAAAAAGGCCGCCTGCTGTTCGCGGCCCCTGTCGAGTTTCTGAAAGGCGTGGTCGCGATGGCGGGTTTGCCGCCCGATGACCGACTGGAAGTCTGCTTTGCCGGCCGCTCGAACGTCGGTAAATCGAGCCTGATCAACGCGCTGACCAACCGCAAGAACCTTGCCCGTGCCTCGAATACTCCCGGGCGGACGCAGGAAATCAACTTCTTCACCACCGAGGGCGGCCCCTATCTGGTTGACCTTCCCGGCTATGGCTATGCCGAGGCGCCGATCGCCATTGTCAAGAAATGGCACGCGCTGCTGAAATCCTATCTCTCGGGGCGCGCCACGCTGCGCCGCGCCTTTGTGTTGATTGACGCACGCCATGGCGTCAAAGCGGTGGATGAAGAAATCCTGACGCTGCTCGACCGCTCGGCTGTGACCTTTCAGGTCGTGTTGACCAAGGTTGACAAGATCAACAAGACAGACCGCGAACAGGTGATCGAACAGGTCAAGGGCGCCTTGGGCAAACACCCCGCCGCCTATCCCGAGATCATCGTGACCTCGTCCGAAAAGGGCGAGGGCATCGAAACCCTGCGCGCGATCATCGCAACGTTGTGACAGGCGTCCCGAACGCAGCGGGTGATGCACTCAACACACGCCCCGCGCCACCTGCGCTTCGGTCAGCCAGAAGAGACCAGGCATGCTCACCGACCGCAGAACGGTCGGTGAATCACGACGATAGGCAGACACAATGGATCCGGGCCCTGACTCAGCCCCTCTGTTGAGGGCGATCAGGCATTTTCGCCGGACAACTCGTCGATTGGATCGCTGGATCCACCCAGCAAACCACCGAGCAGCCCGCCCGCCGTGCCCAGCGTCTGCGTCACCAGTGCATCATCCCCCAGCAGCCCGCCAATAAGACCGCCATCGTCCAGCACGGTTCCCAGCAGGCCGCTTTCCCCGATCACTCCGCCCAATGCGCCTTCGTTGCCGAGCAGACCGTCCAGCAGACCGTCGGGGCCTGCCACCTCCCCCAGCAGCGAGTCGGCCACCGCAACCACGGAGCCAAGCGTGCCCTCCGGGTTCAACAGATCGCCCGCCAGTCCGCCCTCGTTGCCGATCAGTCCGCCAGTCAGCCCGTCCACCGTGCCCAGAACGCCGCCCAAGAGCCCGTCGTCGCCCAGCAGCCCACCAACCAGACCATCGCTCCCCAGAACGCCATCCAGCAGGCTGTCGCCGCCATTCACCTCGCCTTCCGCGCCCAACAGTCCCTGATTGAGCAGATCGCCAAGCGCCCCGTCCGATCCGGTGATCCCACTGAGAACGCCGTCATCGCCAACAAGCTGGCCCAGCAGACCGTCCGAACCCGTGATCGCGCCAAGTAGCCCGCTGTTCCCGGTCAGCGGCCCAAGCAGGCCGCCATCGGCCAAGACGCTGTCCAGAACACCTGCATCGCTCGGTTCCCCGCTGCCGCTCAGCAGGCCTTGGCCCAGCAGCGATCCGACCAGGCCATTCGATCCGGTGACCGCGCCCAGCAGACCATTGTCACCGATCAGATTGCCGAGCAGCCCACTGCCGCCGGTGATCGAGCCGAGCAAGCCGTTGTCGCCGGTCAGCGCGCCCAGCACGCCGTTGTCCGAAAGCAACCCGTCCAGCACCGGCGCTTCCAGACCGCCGCCACCCAGAAGCCCTTCGCCCAGCAGGCCGCCCAGTAACCCGTCGGATCCGGTGATCCCGCCGAGCAGCCCGTCATTGCCCAGCAATCCGCCGAGCAAGCCGGTCGATCCTGTGACGGCGCCCAAAAGCCCGGCATCGCCGGTGATCGGGCCCAGCAGCCCGGCATCGCCAATGATTCCCTCCAGCACGCCGTCGCTGCTGGTTGGTGCTGCGGTCCCGATCAGGCCCTGACCAAGCAGCCCGCCCACAAGCCCCTGCGATCCGGTCAGGCTGCCGAGTGCTCCCTCGTCGCCGACGAGTGAGGCCAGAAGCCCTTCGGAGCCGGTGAGGGCGCCCAGACCCAGCGCTCCGCCCAGCACGCCGTTATCGCCCAACAGCCCTTCGTCCCCGATCAACGGATCCAGCAGCCCGGTGTTCGTGGGCTCGGTGCCATCGGTGGGGCCGGTTGGGTCTGTCGGATCCGTGGGATCTGTGGGGTCGGTGGGGTCTGTCGGATCGGTGGGGTCGGTCGCATCCGGCGCGTCAGAGTCCGAATGCGCGCTTGCCGCGGCAAGGGCGATGGCCCCTGCGATACCCGACATGAGCGCCCCGTTTTGCCCGCTGAAAATTGTCGCAAATCCCTGGCCGATGCCACCGTCTTCGGCGACCGCCTTGCTGGCGCCGGTGACGCCGCTGTCGGTCCCATCGGCAAACACCAGCTTGCTGACCGTGCCATTCGGGCCCGCGACAAAGAAATCCTGCACCAGAATGCGGTTGCCATCGTTCAGCTCGACAAGCAGGTCGCCGCCGTTGCGCACATAGCGCGCGACCTGTGCCTTGGTGATGCTGATTGTGACAACGGATCCGGGAATCGTCGAGAGGGTGCTGGTGCGCATCGGGGATCGTCCTCTAATTCTTGTACGACTAGTGCCGCCGGGAGGTGGCTGCACGACCATGGTTATGTGAATTTCGTCAGTATATACATACTTAAGTTTGTTTAATCAGGCAATGGTATGTGTTGTGCTCGGCGCGTCTTTTGAGCGTGCCGCGCAGCGGCCCCACCTTTGTTGCGGCGAAAGACAAAATCGCACCAGATAGTCAGCTTGCCTCTGCAACTTTCTGACACAAATTCACGTTCTCACTCTGAGAAGACACGTTTATAAGAAAAGCCATGCACGAAGCACCGGGACAAACACTGAAGCGAAACAGTCATTTGCGATGCGGGCACAGAGTATGAGTGCCGATGTGCGTGTGGCTTTGTTGCAATCCGTTCTTCAGGGGGACAGCAGTCTAGTCTGCGTTCTCGACTCCGCTGGCGGAGTTGTCGCGCTCAGCGCGGCTGCGCGTGCGATTCTCGCTGTTCTGGAGGGCGCCGATCAGCGCGCGGCTTTGCAGGCGGCGCTGCGGCGTGCGCGGCAAGATGGGCAGGCCGACCTGTCCGGCGTGGGGCTGAGCGGCAAGATTACGTCTCTTGCGACCGGCCCGGGGGAGGCGCCGCTGTTCCTGCTGCGGGCAGAGGCACCGCGCGATCCTCCGGGCGACGCGGACGCAGAGCTGCAGGGTGTTTTGCAGAAGTTGCTGGTGCACGACCTGCGCAGTCTGCTGCAATCGGTGTCGGCTGCGCTCGAACAACTGCTTGAGGCTGAGGAGGGCGCCCCGGATGCCGCGGCGCTGCGTGGTGGTGCAAAATCCGCCATTTCCGCCTCTTTGCATCAGATTTCGCGCGTGCTTTCGGTCATCACAGGGCCGATTGGCACGTGGCTGATGCCGGTGCAGACTGATCTGGACGAAATTCTGTCCGAAGTTGTCACCCAGATCGGGCCGATTGCGGCGCGTCGCGGGTCTGCGCTTCGCTTGCAACCTTCCGGTCGGGGAACGGTGCTGAGCGGGCCTGCGGTGCTGCTGCGCGAGCTGGCGCAGAACATGATCGACAATGCCGTGAAATACGGCGCGGGCCCGGTCGAGGTGCGGGTGCTGCAGCGGCTGGTCGCGCCGGGGCGCTGGGCAGTGGCGCTGGAGGTCTGGCAGGCGGGGCAGGGGGTGACCCGTGAGGTTCTGGGCCAGCTGCGCGACGGCGCCCCGTCCGCTGCGGACGACGCCCGTCCAACCTATGGTTTGCGCATCATGCGGCTTGCCCTGCAATGGCTGGGGGGGCGCTGGGAGCGTGACGTGACCGCAACGCAAAGCTGTCTGCGGGCCTGTTTTACCCTGCCCGAATATGCCGTGCAGCAGGCGATGCCGGTGGCCGCGCCGGATGCGCCCGCAGCCAGTGCCGATCTGGCGGGGATGACGGCTCTGGTGGTCGAGGATCAGGCGATCAACCGGGACTGGGCGGTGCGGGCCCTGCGCAAGGCGGGCGCGCAGGTCATCGCGGCGGAGGATGCGGAGACTGCGCTGACCCTGCTGCGCGCGGCGCCCACCCGTGTTGATCTGGCGCTGGTCGATATCACCTTGCCGGGTATCGACGGGATTGCCCTTGCGCGCAGGATGGCGTTGCTGAATGCGCGGCAAAGGCCGGGGGCGGTGATCGGGCTGACCGGACATGGCGACCCGCAGACCCGCGCGGCCTGTCGGGCCGCTGGAATGATCGAAGTGCTGGAAAAGCCGATCCTTGCGCGGGATTTGTTACGTTATCTCGCGGCGCTGTGGGGTAAACAGGAGCAACAGATGCCACATTCAAAACCTGAAGCCCGTGCTGATCAGGCACCGGGTGCCCTGTTTGACGCAGATCTGGTGGCCGAACTGACCGAGGACCTGGGGGCTGCGGGCGCACGGGATTTCATGCTCAAGGCCGTTGCCGAGGCGGAGGCGACGCTCGGCGTGGTCCGGGCCAAAGGCTATGGGCCGGAAACCCGGCCGTTGCTGCACTCTGCCGTTGGGTCAAGCGGTATTACCGGCCTGAAGCGGATCGAGATCGCACTGAGAGACGTGCAGGCTGCGGCGGGGGATAGCGTCCGGCATGCCCGCGCGCAGGAGGCCTTGACCCACGCGATTGCCGAAACGCGGGAGGCGCTTAAATGATGGGCTAAATATCCGGCCAGCATAGATTTACGCAGCCCTTGTTAGGCACGTTGCCAAACTTTTGTTGCGTGATCACAGCGATTAAACCATATGGCTCAGTCCGAAAGGGCCGTCATGGCTTGATCGAAGTCAAGGGACCAAACGTTAAAGAGTGAATAACTTGTGGTTGAAACAAAGGAGGCGTTTGCCATCGTGGAAAAGTTGAAGCTTTTGGTTGCGGATGATCATGCGATGATCCTCGACATGTTTGAGATGTATGCCGAGAACCTGCCAGACGTGGTTTTGGCAAAAGCGTCAGACTTTCATAAAGCGATGGACCTGATCTTGAAGGACGGTCCTTTTGATATTGTGTTGCTCGACTACAATATGCCCGGGATGAACGGGCTTGAGGGGTTGAGCAAGGCCTTGGAGCATAATGGCGGCAAGCCGGTTGGGATTTTGACCGGCAACGCGACGCCGCGCATGGTGGATGAGGTGCTGGAAAAGGGCGGCTCGGGGGTCATCCTCAAAAGTGCCTCTTTGCGCAGCCTGACCAATACCATCCGATTTATGGCCGCAGGCGAGACCTATGTGCCGATGGATCTGATGAATGAACGCAATGCGGTGCGCGACGCGATGGATTCCCCGCTGTCGGATCGCGAGTATTCAGTGCTCTGGCCGCTGGCGGACGGCATGTCGAACCGTGAAATCGGGGCTGCACTTGGACTGGCAGAGCCAACGGTCAAGATGCATGTCCAATCTATTTGTCGCAAGCTGGGGGTGAACAACCGGACACAGGCGGTGGTTACAGCGCGCAACCTCAATCTGATCTGATGTCGCTTTACGGCCCCACGTTCCCGCTGACTGGTGACGTGGGGGGCGGGTAAAAAAGAACCCCCGTTTGGGGAACGGGGGGCAGAACATATTCGGTTTTCAGGATGACAGATTATTGAAAACCGCCTCCGTTCTGCTCACCTTTCTGCAACGCTGGTGTTGGGGGGCGATAACAGGAAGGCAGTTGGGTTCACATTCTTGTCGACAGGAAGTACTCGTTGTTTTCATAGGCGGCCTTGATCGCCGCCCGAAGCCGGTTTTCCGTGAAGGCGCTTTTCAGCGACACATCGCAGGCCTGCATCCGTTCGCAGGTGAAATCGTCACCGCGCATTTCGCTCGACACCAGAATGATCGGCAGCCCGGGGGCCGCGCGCCGCACGCGCAGGCAGAAATCGACCGTGTCCTCGACATCGCCCAAGTAATCGCCATCAACGATCAGAACGTCGATATCCGCGATGTGATCGGCAAGCCATTGGGTCGAGAGGTGTTCTTCGGGCACGACAAACAACGAGGCGCCTTCGCGCGCAGCCAGGCCGTAAACTTCGACCGCGCCGGTTTCGCCGCACATCACGATGCTTCCCTTGGGCAGCAGGTTCCGGCTCAACACGCGTTCGGCGCGTTGCGACAGGGCCTGATACAGCGATTGCCGACTACCAAGAACGGGATGGTCCTGCCGAACGGCTTTGGGCTTCTGCGGAATTGCCAAATTCAACATGACGCTCTCCTCGTAGTTGGCAGTAACTCCGCTGAGTCTCTGCAGGTGACCTACTCTTGCTGATAGAAATACATACCAAAGTATGTTGCGTCAAGCGAAAGGATGTTTTTGCCGCTTGGGGACTTCAAGGTCCTGGGGGGCGCCTTTCTGTGTGGGCGTGCGGGCGCTTGGCCTGGGGGGCGAATTCCACAAAAAGGCATGCGCATGACCAGATCCGGGATCGTGTGCGCGGGTCGGTCGATGCCGCGCGTGATCTGCCCGGCGCCAAAGGGTTTGACGTTGTCGGGTGTCTGGTTGACTGGCTTGTGGCATTGCGCGACGGCCCGGGGCGGCGGCGCTATGGTCAGGCGGCGCGGGCGCGGGGGGGCGTTCGACCGGCGCGCGGGCACGCGCCGGTCTGTTGTCTGCGAGATTGCGACGTCAGAAGCGCGCCGCGATGCTCAGCCCAAAGCTCTGGGTGTCGTCGCCGGTTTCCTTGTCGATGGCCTTTGCGACATAAAGCGAGACCGGAGCCCCCGAAATGTCGAAAGTCATGCTGAGCCCGACCGAGCTGCGCAGCTTGGCGGAATCGTCAATCGTTCCACCCAGCGTGTCGTCCAGCGACCAGAGCGAACCGATGTTGGCGAAAACCCCGGCGCGCACCGGCGTGTCGAAGACCGTGCCGATCCCGCGCTGCACTTCGGCGGAGGCTACGGCATAGGTGTTGCCGCCCACGAAATAGCCGCCATCTTTGGGGCCGATTCCGCGCGGGGCAAAGCCGCGGAAATCTGCGCCGCCCAGATTGAAGCGATCCACCGCGCGGGTGGTGTCACCGCCCAAACCCGCGACAACCCCGCCCTGGAATCCCAGCAGCAGGCTGGTGTCCGCACCCAGCGCAAAGCGTGCATTGGCGTCGATCCGGGTCTCTGACACGGTGTTGTCGTCGTTCAGGCCCCAGAAATACTGATCCAGCGCGACCGAATAGCCGGGCGCGTCGGGCCCCTTACGGGCATCGGCGCTGGAATATTTGTAGCCAAAGCGCAGATAAGGCGCGTTGCTTGCCCCGGCCTCGCTGGCGATCAGGGCGCTGGCTCCGCCCGAGGTGTCGCTCATCTTCAGCGACCGGTAGCCAAGGCCGAACTCCAGCCGCCCGGCCACGCCCAGATCCTTGGCCAGATAGCCCTCGATCTGCGCCCGATCCGAGGCGTAACCCTGATCCTCATAATCGGTGTGGCGCAGCAGGCCATCCATCCCGATCCCGGTCTTGCCGTCTTCAAGGCCCGAATAATACAGACCGGTGCGCAGGGAGCGCATCTCTTCTGCGGCGTTGAGCTCGACCGAGCCGAAGGTATCGGGAAACAGGTTGTAGCGCTCGAAATAGAGCGAGCCCACGATCTTGTTTTGCGTGTCATAGGCGACACTGAACTCGACATGGCCGGGGCGCATATCGACTTCCTCGACGGCGACGACCAGCGTGTCGTCTGCAGGGTGCAGGGCAACCGATTTGAACATCCCGCTGGATTGCAGGCACTCTTCGCGGGCGCTCAGGTCGTCCTGATCGTAATCGACGCCCGCATTGATGTCGCAGGCTTGCAGGATGCTGTCCTTGGCAATGAGTTTGTTGCCCTGCACCTCGACGGCTTGAAAACTGCGCGCTGCAGCCGGGTGCAGGCCCGTCACGGCGGGCGCCAGCGCGGCGAGGATTGCCACAGAGATGAACGAACGGGTTTGCAAATGCCTCAGGCGCAAGGGGGGCCTCGTTTCTTCAAACGTGATGGTGTGACTGGTCGCGGGACCCTAAGGGTTTCGCCCCGCAGGTCAATGCGATTCCCAGACCTTGGTATTGGAAATTTTCATTGGTATCTAGATGATGCCACATTTTGAGATTACGAATCCCGTGAAAGCGGAAATATGACGATGGATGTGCCGAAAGTCGTGGCATTATGGCGCGCTGTTTCGGGACCGGATTGCGAGTGGGGGACATTTTGCGCGCGTTTGCACGATCCGAGACGGGTTCGATCACGCTGCTCTGGCTGATCCTTATTCCTGCGTTTCTGCTGGTCGGGGGCTTTGCCACAGATATTGCGATGATCAACGCGCAAAAGCGCTATGTGCAGGCGCAGGCCGATCTGTCGGCGCAAAGCGCGGTGCACGCGTTGCCTGATCTGGCGCAGGCGCGCAGCATCGCGCAAGAGGTGGTCACGCTGAACGGCAAATACGGCGATATCACGCTGGGGCAGGGCGATGTCCTGTTTGGTCATTTCGACACCGCCAGCAATCGGTTCGTGGCCGCCGCCGATCAGGCCGATCCATCCGGGGTGAACGCCGTCAAGGTCAGTGTGCCCTCGGGCTATGATCCGTTCCTGCTTGGCCCGGTGATGGCGCGTGACGATTATGTCATCCGCCGCGCCGCCGTTGCGGCGCAGCGTGCGGCAATCGCCTTTACCCTGCGCAACCGTTTGCTGGGGGTGGATACCTCGCAATCCGTCCTTGATCCGCTGCTGAGCAACCTGCTGGGGCTTGGGACGACGGTTCAGGTGCTGGGTTATCAGGGGCTTGCGAATGCGGGCGTCGGCATCAATGAATTGCTGGGCCTGCTGAGCGCGCGGGTCGGCGCGGGGGTGGTGACCTTCGACGATATCCTGAACCTGCCGATCTCTCTCGATACGTTCCTCGGCGGGTTGAAGGATCTGGGCGCCTTGCCCGAAGGGGTCAGCAGCAGCTCTGGCAACAGCCTGTCGCTCGGCTCGATCCTGGCGATTTCGCCCGAGGCCTTGCAGGCCAACATCGGGCGCATTTTGCCCGACCTCAAACTGAATGTGTTCGATCTTCTGATGGCGGTGGTCAGCCTGAATGG
>JAQTYE010000044.1 GCA_028749255.1 Paracoccaceae bacterium
GCGCACCGCCCAGCAGCGTCAACCACACCGCAAATGGCAATGACGCCGCCGTCACCCCGACATAAAGCGCAAAAAACCCCGCCGCCAACGCCAGCGGATGCGCCGCGCGCACGTCCTCGGCCTGCATCAGCCAACCGCGCAATACCGCCAGATCGGGCTGAACCATCAGCGCCGCAGCCATCACAGCCAAAACCAGAACAGCCAGAAAAAGGATCGGTTTGCGCACGCTTGGCCTTTCAGTGATACCCTGCCCCCCTCGTCATAGCGGCAGCGGGGGTGTAAAGTCCATTTCGGAGCCGGGCCGCGCGTGTTACAGCCACGACGAATGGGCGGATCGGTGCACAATGCATGGGAAGCGCCCCCTTTCCTCTTTTGTTGTACTGACAGGTTTGGCATGTTGCGTCAGCACTTGGGGGTTCGATGTATTTTCTGGGGCTAGATGGCGGCGGCACCGGGTGTCGCGCAGCACTATGTGATGATGCGGGACGCAGGCTGGGCGAAGGCCGTGCGGGGCCTGCCAATATCGCAACCGATTATGACGCGGCACGCGCGAATATTCTGGCGGCCTGTTCGCAGGCGATAGCCGGGGTCTGCCCGCCCTCTGCGGTGCGGGCCGTGCTGGGCGTCGCGGGGGCGAACCTGTCGGGCGCCGGGCAGCAACTGGCCGCCTCGATGCCGTTTGCACATCTGCGCGTGGTGCAGGACATCGCGATTTCGGTGCGCGGCGCGCTGCACAATAACGACGGGATTGTCGCGGCACTGGGCACCGGCTCGGTCTTCGCGCGTCAGTTGGGCGGCGAGATCCGCTCGGTCGGGGGCTGGGGCTTGCGGCTGGGTGACGAGGGGTCGGGGGCCTGGATCGGGCGCGCCATCCTGATGCGGGCCACCCGCGCGCTGGATGGGCTGGTCGCCGCGACGCCACTGCTGGCCGCGCTGTGCGGTGAACTGGGCGGTGGCCCCGGCATCGTCAGTTTCAGCCTGCGTGCAACGCCCGCGGATTATGCTGCGCTGGTGCCCCGTGTGCTGGCCGCACGCGACGATCCTGCCGCCCATGCCGTGCTGGAAGCCGCACGCGCCGAAATCCGCACCCTGATCGCACATCTGCAACCCGATGCCGCGGCCCTGCCAGTGTGCTGGCTGGGCGGGCTCGGGCCGACGCTTGCGCTGAGCGATTGGGAAACGCGCGCACCGCTGGGCACTGCGGTCGATGGTGCGCTGTGGATGGCGCAGGAGGAGAAAGAGTGGCCGATCTGATCCTGACCGGCGCCGCGGTTTTCGATGGCACACGGCGGCTGACAGCTCAGGCGCTGGTGATCACGGAGGGCGCCGTGGCGGCGGTCGTCCCCGAGGCAGAGGCCCCCGCGGGCCCGCGACTTGCGCTGAATGGCGGCACGCTGGCCCCCGGGCTGATTGATTTGCAGGTGAATGGCGGCGGCGGCGCGATGCTGAATGGCACGGCGCCCGATCAAATCGCCACGATCTGCGCCGCGCACGGGCGGCTGGGCACCACCGGGCTGATGCCGACACTGATCACCGACACCCCCGCCGCGACCGAGGCCGTCATCGCGGCAGGCATCACCGCCACGGACCGCGTGCCGGGATTTCTGGGTCTACATCTGGAAGGCCCGCATCTGGACCCGACACGCCCCGGATGCCACCCCCCCGGGCTGATCCGGGCTATGACCGATGACGATCTGGCACTGTATTTGCACGCCGCGCGCGCGCTGCCCGCGCTGATCATCACACTGGCACCGGCATCCGTGCGCGCCGATCAGATCGCTGCACTGGCGCAAGCGGGGGTGGTGGTCTGCCTTGGGCATTCCGAGTGCAGCCATGCCGCAGCGCAGGCCGCGCAGCTGGCAGGCGCGCGGGGCGTCACCCATCTGTTCAACGCAATGAGCCAGCTGACCGGGCGCGAACCCGGGTTGGTGGGCGCGGCGCTGACACTGCCTTTCGCCGCCGGGCTGATCGCCGACGGCATCCATGTGCACCCCGCCAACCTGCGCCTTGCGCTGGCGGCCAAGCCGGACGGCCTGTTTCTGGTCAGCGATGCGATGGCGGTTGCGGGCACGGGCATGACGGAATTTCCGCTGGCCGGGCGACGGATCTTGCGCCGCGATGGCGCACTGCGACTGGAAAACGGCACGCTCGCCGGGGCCGATCTGAGCCTGCCGCAGGCGATCCGCTATCTGATTGCCGAACTGGGCGTGGCGCCCGAAACCGCGCTGGCGATGGCCACGTCGCGCCCCGCCGCACTGATCGGCGCACGCGCGGGCCGCATTGCGCCCGGCCTGCCCGCCGATCTGGTGCATTTCGATGCCGACTGGCACCTGACCGGCATCTGGCAGGGCGGAGTCGCGGTTCAGGCGAACTGATCGACCGCGTAGCCCTGAATATACAGCAGCGCCGACAGGTCGCCGTGATTGATGCGGATATCGCATTGCGCCGCGACAGAAGGCTTGGCGTGCAGGGCAACCCCCGCCCCCGCCAGCCCCAGCATCCCCAGATCGTTGGCGCCGTCCCCCACCGCCATCACCTGATCGTGGCCAATGCCCAGACGCGCGGAAATCTCGACCAGCGCCTGCACCTTGGCCTCGCGCCCCAGAATCGGACGCGCCACGGTGCCGGTCAGGAACCCGTCTTCGATGTGCAGCGTATTGGCGCGGTTTTCGTCGAACCCCAGCGTGCCCGCGACATAGCCGGTGAATGCCGTAAACCCACCGGACACCAGCGCCGCATAGGCGCCGTTCGCCTTCATCGTGGCCAGCAGATCGTGCCCGCCCGGCATGAAGGTGATGCGCGTCTCGATCACCTCGGCAATCACGCTTTCGGGCAAACCGCGCAGCAGACCCACGCGTTCGGTCAGCGCGCCTTCGAAATCCAGCTCGCCATTCATCGCCCGCGCGGTGATGTCCTTGACCCGGGCGCCGACGCCCGCCACATCGGCCAGCTCGTCGATGCATTCCTGCTGGATCATCGTGCTGTCCATATCGGCCAGCAGCATCGCCTTTTTGCGCCCGCCTTCAGGCTGCACCACCAGATCGACACCAAGGCCTTGCAGCCCCTCCCAGACGTCCCACTGATTCGCGGGCACGGCGGGCAGCGCGAATTCCGCCGCCACCCCGGGATTAAGCCAGCGCGCCTCGCCTCCGGCCCAGGCATCACGCAGGGATTCGACCGTTGCCCGGTCAAGATTGGCGGCTTTTGGGTCGGCAAGCAGGGTCGCAATAAACATGGGATGTTTCCGATAGTGGAGCGCGGTGTCGCATTTGTGTGCGGATGCGGCGCATTAGCGCAATTTTCCCGCTTGTGCCAGAGCAGAGCGCCCCGTATGTCCGGCGGCGGGACACCCCTCCCCAACGAGGGGCGTTTATCTGAGAGGATACCATGACGAATATCACTGCACCGGCCCTGCGGCCGGCTAACCCGCGTTTTTCCTCGGGCCCCTGCTCGAAAATTCCGGGCTTCTCCCTCGACATGCTGGCAGATGCGCCCCTTGGCCGTTCGCACCGCGCTGCGGTCGGCAAAGCCAAGCTGAAAGAAGCGATCGAGCTGACCCGCGAAATTCTGGGCGTTCCCGCCGATTACCGCATCGGCATCGTCCCCGGCTCTGACACCGGCGCCGTGGAAATGGCGATGTGGTCGCTCTTGGGCGCGCGCCCGGCCGAGATGCTGGCCTGGGAAAGCTTCGGCGAAGGCTGGGTCACCGATGTCGTGAAACAGCTAAAACTCGACGCCACGGTCAAGAAAGCCGCCTATGGCGAGATCGTTGATTTCGCCACCGTCGATTTCGACAAGGACGTCGTGTTCACCTGGAACGGCACCACCTCGGGCGTGCGCGTCCCGAACGGCGATGCGATCCCGGCGGACCGCGCGGGCCTGACCATCTGCGACGCGACCTCGGCCGCCTTCGCGATGGACCTGCCCTGGGACAAGCTGGATGTCGTAACCTTCAGCTGGCAAAAAGTGCTGGGCGGCGAAGGCGCGCATGGCGTGCTGATCCTGTCGCCCCGTGCGGTCGAACGGCTGGAAAGCTATACCCCGGCCTGGCCGCTGCCGAAAATCTTCCGCATGACCAAGGGCGGCAAGATCATTGAAGGCATCTTTGTGGGCGAAACCATCAACACGCCGTCGATGATGGCCGTTGAGGATTACCTGGTTGCGCTGAAATGGGCGCAAACCATCGGTGGCCTGAACGGGCTGGTCGCGCGTGCTGCCGCCAATGCCCAGACCGTGTGGGATTTCTGCGCGGCGCGTCCGTGGATCGCCAACCTCGCCGTGGACCCGGCGACGGCCTCGACCACCAGCGTCTGCCTGAAGTTCACCGATGACCGTATCAAAGATGCGGCAGCCTTCGCCAAAGCCGTTGCCAAACGGCTGGAAAAAGAAGGCGTCGCGCTGGATATCGGGGCTTACCGCGATGCGCCTGCCGGTCTGCGGATCTGGTGCGGCTCGACCATCGAGAAAGCCGACATCGAGGCGATGCTGCCCTGGCTCGAATATGCGTTCGAAGCCGAGATCGCGGCGCAAGCCTGATCTTACGTGAAAGCGCGGCGGGCATCGCTGCCCGCCCTTTCCCACATTTCCGAATATTCAGGAGTCCATAAAATGGCCCCCAAAGTCCTCATCTCCGACGAACTCTCTGACGCCGCTGTCCAGATCTTCAAGGATCGTGGCATCGACGTCGATTTCCAGCCGAAACTCGGCAAGGACAAAGAAAAACTGGCCGAAATCATCGGCAACTATGACGGCCTGGCGATCCGCTCGGCCACCAAGGCGACCGCCGCGCTGCTGGAAAAGGCGACCCGCCTGAAAGTCATCGGCCGCGCCGGGATCGGCGTTGACAACGTCGATAAAGAGGCCGCGTCGAAGAAGGGCATCATCGTGATGAACACGCCCTTCGGCAACATGATCACCACCGCCGAACACGCCATTGCAATGATGTTCGCCGTGGCGCGTCAGATCCCCGAGGCCTCGGCTTCGACCCATGCGGGTAAATGGGAAAAGTCGAAGTTCATGGGCGTCGAGCTGACCGCGAAAACGCTGGGCGTGATCGGGGCAGGCAACATCGGCGGCATCGTCTGCGACCGTGCCAAGGGCCTGAAAATGAAGGTCATCGCCTACGATCCCTTCCTGTCGGAAGAAAAAGCCGAGAAGATGGGCGTCGAGAAGGTCGAGCTGGAAGAGCTGCTGAAACGCGCTGATTTCATCACCCTGCATGTGCCGCTGACTGACAGCACCCGCAACATCCTGTCGCGTGAAAACCTGGAAAAAACCAAGAAAGGCGTGCGCATCATCAACTGTGCCCGCGGCGGTCTGGTTGACGAGGAAGCGCTGGCCGATCTGCTGAAATCGGGTCATGTCGCGGGCGCGGCCTTCGACGTGTTCTCGGTGGAACCGGCGACCGAAAACCCGCTGTTCGGCCTGCCGAACGTGGTCTGCACCCCGCACCTGGGCGCCGCCACCAGCGAAGCGCAGGAAAACGTGGCCCTGCAAGTGGCCGAGCAAATGGCGAACTACCTGCTGGACGGCGCTGTTGAAAACGCGCTGAACATGCCCTCGATGTCCGCCGAAGAGGCGAAAACGATGGGCCCGTGGGTCGCGCTGTCGGAACATCTGGGTTCGTTCATCGGGCAGATGACCGACGAACCGATCAAGGCGATCAACGTCACCTATGATGGCGTGGTTTCGGAAATGAACCTGAAGGCGCTGGATTGCGCCGTCGTCGCGGGGATCATGAAAAAGTCGAACCCCGACGTAAACATGGTGTCGGCGCCGGTGATCGCGAAAGACCGCGGCATCCAGATCTCGACCACCACCCAAGACAAGTCGGGTGCGTTCGAGGGCTATATCAAGGTGACCGTCGTGACCGATACGCGTGAACGTTCGATCGCGGGCACCGTGTTCTCGGATGGCAAACCGCGCTTCATCCAGATCAAGGGCATCAATGTGGACGCCGAAGTCGGTCGCCACATGCTCTATACCACCAACAAGGACGTGCCCGGGATCATCGGCACCCTGGGTGGTCTGCTGGGCGCGCATAACGTCAACATCGCCAACTTCACCCTGGGCCGCTCGGCTGCGGGCGGCGAGGCGATTGCGATTGCCTATATCGACGAGGCCCTTAATCCCGCAGTTGTGAAAGAACTCGAGGCAACCGGCCTGTTCCAGCAAGTGAAACCGCTGGAATTCAACGTCGCCTGAGTTACATATCGTAGTGCTATCTGGCCCCTCGCCTCGGCGGGGGGCTTTGCTTTTGAGGAAGACGATGCGCACTTATGCAATCGGCGATATCCACGGCCAGTTCGATCTGTTGCGAACGGCGCAGGATCTGGTCGCCGCTGACCGTGCCCGCGAGGGCGATTTTTCCGCACCTTTGATTCACGTTGGCGATCTGGTGGATCGTGGGCTGAAATCGGCGCAGGTGATTGACCACCTGATGCAGGGCCAAGCCCGGGGTGAACCGTGGCATGTGCTGAAAGGCAACCACGACCGGCTGTTTTCGATGTTTCTGCATGACCCCTGGGCGCGCGATCCGAACCTGCGCGCCGAACGGCCTTGGCTGCATCCGCGCGTGGGTGGCGGGCCGACGTTGATGTCCTACGGCATCCGCGCCCCCGAAGAACGCCCGTTGGCCGACGTCCATGCTGATGCGCTGCGCATGATCCCGCAGGCGCATGTGGACTGGATCGCGGCACTGCCGACGCAATTGACGTTCGGCGACGCCGTGTTCGCGCATGCGGGCATTCGCCCCGGCGTTGCGCTGCAAGACCAGACCGAGGACGATCTGCTGTGGATTCGCGCCGAGTTTCTGGACGATCCGCGCGATCATGGGGCACTGATCGTACATGGCCATTCTGCCATTGATGCGGTCACCCATTACGGCAACCGGCTGAACATGGACAGTTCGGCAGGCTATGGCGGGCCGGTCTCGGCGGCCGTCATCGAAGGGCGCGATGCCTGGCTTCTGACGCCCGAAGGCCGCGTGCCGCTGCGGTAAGCGGCGGTCGGGCCGGGGCCCCCGACTTGACTGCCCCGGACAAGACAATTAGCGGGTAGAGGGGCAAGAGGTTCAGGCTGCACACCGTCATGCGTTTCAACACAGATAAAGCAAGCGACGTCCTGATCCGATTTCTGGTCGCCGCCGCACGCCTGTTGCCCTATCGGGCGCGGGTGCGGGCTTTCGGTGTGGTCACCGGCTATCTGGTCGCGCCGTTGGCGGGCTATACCCGCAAGGCGATGGCCAATCTGCACCTGGCCTTCCCCGACATGCCCCGTGCCGAAACCCGCCGCATCGCCCGTGCGGTCGCCGTCAATTTCGGCAAGAACATCATCGAGAATTATTCCAAGGATGATATGGCGCGCGCCCTGCAAACCGCCAGGATCGACGGCGCCGGGCTGGCCGCGTTGCATCAGGCCATTGCCGACAAACGGCCTGTGCTGCTGATGTCAGGTCATATCGGCAATTACGAAGCATTCCGCATCGCGATGTTCAACATGGGCTATCCGGTTGCCGGGTTGTATCGGCCCGCAGCAAATCCCTATTTCAACCGCCACTATGTCGAGACGCTGGAACAAAAGGCGGGACCTGCCTTTGCCCAGGACCGGCGCGGGATGCTGGGCTTTATCCGGCACCTGAAAAACGGCGGCATCGCGGCGATGCTGTTTGATGTGCGCGCCACGATGTATGATGATATCGACTTTCTCGGCCTACCGGCACCGACATCAACCGCCGCAGCCGAGATCGCGCTGAAAACCGGGGCACTGTTTTTGCCCGTCTTCACCCACCGCGGCCCGGATGGAGTGTCGCATGAGGTCACCTTCGAAGCACCGATCCCGCCCTCGACCGCGCTGGAAATGACCGTTGAAATGTCGCGCCGACTTGAGACGCAGGTGTTACGCTACCCTGATCAATGGCTCTGGGTCCATGATCGCTGGGGATCAAAAAAGCTGCGTGAAAAACGCGCGGCGAAAAGGAGTGCGCAGAAATGAAAATCGGTTCCCGTGAAATCGGCCCAGCCCACCCGCCGCTTGTGATCGCCGAAATCGGCATCAATCACGGCGGCTCGCTGGCTGTCGCCAAGGACATGGTGCGGCTGGCTGCGGCATCCGGCTGTGAATGCGTCAAACATCAGACGCATATCCTTGAAGACGAGATGACCGACGAGGCGAAGCAGATCTTTCCGCCCAATGCCGATGTCTCGATCTGGGAGGTGATGGCCCGCTGCGCGCTGTCGCGCGAGGACGAGATCGAACTGAAGGCCTATACCGAGAGCCTTGGGATGATCTACCTGTCCACGCCGTTCTCGCGGGCGGCCGCGGACTTCCTGCAAGAAATCGGCGTTCTGGCCTACAAGATCGGCTCGGGCGAGGCCGATAACCTGCCGCTGATCCGCCATATCGCGAAATTTGGCAAGCCGGTGATCTTGTCCACCGGCATGCAGACCATCGACACGGTCCGCGCCAGCGTCGAGATTCTGGCAAACTCCGGCGTCGAATATGCGCTGCTGGAATGCACCAACCTCTATCCCAGCCCGCCCGAGATTGTGTCCTTGCGCGGTGTCAGCGATTTGCAAAATGCCTTCCCGGGCGTGCCGGTCGGCTTTTCGGACCATTCGATCGGGCCGGAAATGGCGCTGGCCTCGGTCGCGCTTGGCGCCTGCATTCTGGAGCGGCATTATACCGACACGCGCTATCGCGTGGGCCCCGACATCATCAACTCGATGGACCCGGCGGAACTGCGCCATCTGGTTGACCGTTCGCGCGAGATCTGGATCGCGGCGAATAACCCCAAGCAACGCACCGAGGCCGAAGAACCCGTCTACCGCTTTGCGCGCGCCAGCGTCGTGGCCGACCGCGACCTGCCCGCAGGCCATCTGATCACCGAGGCCGACATCTGGGCACGCCGCCCCGGTTCGGGCGAGATTGCGGGCTATGACTTCGACAAGGTTGTGGGCAAACGCACCACCCGCGCCCTGCCCCGAAACACCCAGCTGAAATGGAGCGATCTGGCCTAGGCGGCCTGTTCGGTCCAGGGTGATCCCGGCGCGGAACAAGGCAGTCCGTGGCGGCCAGGGCGCTGTGGGTTGCGCGGGTTGCGCTTGCGAAGATGACGCCAGTCACGATATGGAAAATCATGACCCGTAAAATTCTGTTCGTTACCGGAACTCGCGCCGATTTCGGCAAACTTGAACCGCTCGCCATCGCGGCGCGTGACGCGGGTTTGCAGGTGGGTTTTCTGGTCACCGGGATGCATATGCTGGCGCGCTATGGGTTGACCAAACTCGAGGTGCACCGCGTTGCGGGCGCCACGGTGCATGAATTCCTGAACCAGCGCGAAGGCGATCCGCAGGATCTGATCCTGGCCAAAACCATTGTCGGGCTGTCCGATCTGATGGTCGAAACCCAGCCCGATCTGGTGGTGTTTCATGGCGACCGCGTCGAGGCCCTGGGCTGCGCACTGGTCTGTGCGACCAATTACATCCGCTCGGCCCATGTCGAAGGGGGCGAGGTGTCGGGCACGATCGACGAGGTGTTCCGGCATTGCAACACCAAGCTGGCCGCGCATCACTTCGTCTCGTCCGAGGATGCCAAGCGCCGGGTCATGGTGCTGGGCGAACCGGCCGAACGGGTCCATGTGATCGGCTCGCCGGAACTGGATTTCCACGCGGCGGATTCGGGTGTCACGCTCGACAAGGTTTTGGCACATTACGAAATTCCCTTCACCGATTTCGGCATCGCGGTGTTTCATCCGGTCACTTCCGAAGCCGACAGCATGGGCCAGCAAGCGCGCGATCTGTTTGGTGCGCTGCAGGAAAGCGGACGCAATTTCGTGGTGATCGCGCCCAATAACGATCCGGGCTCGGCCGATATTTTCAAGGTGCTGAATGCGCTGCCGAAAGAACGCTTCCGACTGATCCCTTCGATGCGGTTCGCGCATTTCTCCGAACTGATGAAAAACGCCGCCTGCATGTTGGGCAATTCCTCCGCAGGCGTGCGCGAGGCGCCGTTTCTGGGCACGCCGTCGCTTGATGTCGGCACCCGGCAGACCAATCGCGCGCAAGCGCCATCGCTGTTTACCGCCGATGCACGCGACCGCGCCGCGATCCTTGATTTTCTGGCGCGCGAATGGGGGCACCGCTATCCGCCCCATACCGCCTTCGGCGAGGGTCGTGCTGCCGAGCGGTTCGTCGAGGTGCTGAAAGCCCCCGGGTTCTGGAGCGAAGGCTTGCAGAAGACCTTTCAGGATCATGGCTGACACCTTGCCCCGCCCCCGTTTGCCCGAGCGGCTGGCCCGCGCGGGCTATGGCATGGTTGGCAGCGTGATTGCACTTCTGGCGCCCGGGCTGCTGCGCCGCCGTCTGGCCCGGGGCAAGGAACTGCCGGGTCGCTGGCGCGAGAAGCTGGGGCACAGCGATGTGCCGCGTCCCGCAGGGCGGCTGGTGTGGTTGCACGCGGTCGGTCTGGGCGAGGCGCTGGCGCTGCGTGGACTGATCCTGGCAATGTCCGACCGCGCGCCCGATCTGCGCTTTCTGGTGACGTCCAGCACCCGGACCTCGGCGCAGGTGCTGGCGCAAAACCTGCCGCCGCAGACGGTTCATCAGTTTCTGCCACTGGATGCGCCGCGCTTCTTGAACCGGTTTCTGGACCATTGGCGGCCCGATCTGGTGGTCTGGTCGGAACAGGACATCTGGCCCGGGGCGATCTTTGCCACCGCCGCGCGCGGGGTTCCGCAGGCGCTGGTGAATGCGCGGATCACCGCAGACAGTTTCACGCGCCGCCGCCGTCTGGCGCCGCTCTATCGGGCCGCCTTGCGCCCGCTGGCGCTGGTCGATGCGCAAGAGGCCGGATCGGCCGCGCGCCTGACCGCGCTGGGGGCGCGCGACCTGGCGGCATCGGGGTCGTTGAAACCCGCGGGGCCTGCGCTGAGCGTCGATATGGCCGAACTGGAGACGCTGCGTGCGGCGTTGCACGGCCGACGGATCTGGGTTGCGGGCTCGACCCATCCCGGCGACGAGGCCGCAGCGATTGCCGCGATGCAGGCGTTGGACGATCCCGCCTGGCTGCTGATCGTGGCACCGCGCGACATTGCCCGCGCAGACAGCATCGCGCAGGCGTTCATCGCCGCAGGCATGCCACCCGCGCGCCGATCTCAGGGGCAGATTCCGGGGGCTGCCTGTCGGGTCTGGCTGGCCGACAGCTATGGCGAGATGGGCCTGTGGTATCGGCTGGCCGAGGTGGCGCTGGTAGGCGGCGGCTTCGATGCGATTGGCGGCCATAACCCTTGGGAACCCGCCCGTCTGGGGGCCGCGATCCTGCACGGGCCTGACACCGCCAATTTCAGCACCGATTACGCCCAGCTTGCGGCGGCGGGGGCCGCGCGCGCGGTCACCACCTCCACGCTGGCCGAGGCCATCACCGACAGCGCCGCAAACACCGCAATGGCCGCGCGCGCAAATGTCCTTGTGGCACAGGCCGCAACCCATGTATCGCAGCTGGCCGACCGTCTCTGCGCCCTGATCAAGAGGCCACCATGCGCCTGAAACTGTGGATCTTTCTGGCCTTGTGGTCGGCGCTGTGGACACTGGGGCTGCCCGTGGTGCTGGCCTATCTGACCCGTCGCGGGCGCAAGGACCCGCTCTATCGTGCGCATCTGGCCGAACGCTTCGGCCGCTATTCCACCCCTGCCCCCGGCAGTGTCTGGATCCATGCGGTGTCACTGGGCGAGCTGCGCTCGGCCGTGCCACTCGCACGCGCCTTTCTGGACCGTGGCGAGCGGCTGGTCATCACTTGCTTCACCCCCGCAGGCCGCCGCGAAGCCGAGCGTGTGCTTGCGCCCGAATGTGCAGCCGGGCAGGTGCAGGTGGTCTGGATTCCGTTCGAAACGACCTGGGCATTTCGCGGCTTCTTCCGCGCATTCGCACCGAAATTCGGTCTGGTGATGGAGATCGAAATCTGGCCGCGGATGGTTTTTGCCGCGCGGGCGATGGGCGTGCCCCTGTTCATGTGCAATGCGCAATACCCCACCAAATCCATCGCCCGCGACAGCCGCGGGCTACGGCTGCGGCAAGAGGTGATGCGCGGTTTTGCCGGGGCATTTGTGAAATCCGACCTGCAGGCGGCGCGCTTTGCCGCCGTGGGGGTGCGCAATATCGCCGTGACCGGCGAGTTGCGGTTCGAACAACCGATCCCGCCTGCGCTGCTGGCCGCAGGGGCACGGGCCCGCACGCAACTGGGGCTGGACGGGCGCCGGGTCATTGCCTTCGTCAGCACTGTCGAGGGCGAGGATGACACCTATATCGCCGCGATGCGTACAGCCCAAACCAACGGCGTGACGCCGTTCTTTGTCTATGTCCCGCGCAAACCTGAACGGTTTGACACAATAGCCGGGATTCTGGCACAGGCCGGGTTTTCGATGCTGCGCCGCAGTGCCGATCTGCCGCCCATACTGGATGCACACGCCACATTCACCGCCCCCGCCCCCCTGCCCGGCCTGCTGCTGGGCGACAGTCTGGGTGAGATGTATTTCTATCTTGCCCTGGCAGATGTGGTGGTGGTGGGCGGCGGCTTTACCCCCAGGGGCGCCCATAACATCATCGAGCCGCTGGCGTTGAAAAAGCAAGTCATCACCGGCCCCGAAACATGGCCCATCGAATATCCGTTCACCGAAGCAGAAGCCGCAGGCGTCGCGCGCCGGGTGGCCGATGCGGCAGAGCTGGGCGCCGCGTTGAGCACAATGACCGACGAAGACACCGCGCGGATCGAGGCGTTTTTTGCCGCCCATTCCGGCGGGGTCGCGCGGTTCTTTGCGGCGCTGCCCGACAGTCTGGCGCAGGCGCGCCGTTAACCCATATCCACCGCGACCGTCCCCGCAAACTGCCGCCCCGCCCAGGCCTCGGCCACCAGCGCATTGGTGGTGCGCATCGTGTCGAACCGGGGTACCAGCGGGTTTTCGGCCACCCCGCCACTGGCCAGTGCCAGAAAGTCGCGCATCGCGCCCAGAAACATGTCGTTGCGTTCGAAACTGTAAGCGGTGGCCTGTCTCCCCTCTGGTGTGATCTGCACCAGTTCGGGCTTCAGAAAATCAATCTCCCACAACCGGTTCAGGCCCCGCAGTCGCGCGGTGCGGATGAACACGGGTGACAGGTAATCCATCGTCACGCAGCCCATAGGCCCATCCGGCGCCGCCAGATGCAACGAGGTCGCGAAATCAACGCCGGGATAGTCGGCGTGCCCCAGACTTTGCGCCGAGCGGAGCGCCAGCTGCGGGAACAACGCGCGCGCCATATCGACCTCGTGCGACAGATCCAGCAACACGCCACCACCTTCAGGTCGCGCGGCATAGCTGTCACCGAACCGCCAGTTCGCGCGCCACTGCCGCACGTCATGGCCGATTTCCATCGAGAAGCTGTAGATGTCGCTCAGGTCTTCGGCGGCCAGTGCCCGCAGCGCGGGGTGATAGCGCATCATGAAGCCGACCATCGAACGCGCAGCCACCGGGGCCGCCGCCGCATAGATCGCCTCGACCTGCGCCACGTTCCACGCCAGCGGCTTCTCGACATAGAACGGCAGGTCCATCTGCGCGCATATCTCGATCAGCTCCAGCCGGATCTGCGTGGCGGTGGCAATCACCACCGCGCTCAGATCGCGACGTTTCGCAAAGGCATCCGCCGAAAATTCCCGCCACGCGATGTGATCGACGTCAACCCCCAGCGTGCGCAGGTTGTCCGCATGGCGCCGCCCGATCGAGCCCGCGCCGATGACCGCGACGCGCCCGCTTACCACGCCGCGAACCCGCCATCGACATTGAGCAGCTGCCCGGTGATGTAGCCCGCCTGCGCCGAGCACAGAAACAGCATCGCATCGGCGATCTCATCGGGCTGCGCCATCCGGCCCGCCATGATCAATTCGCCCACGCGGCGCTGGAACTCCTCGGAATGGCCGTTGAACACGGCGCCCGGCGCGATGGTGTTGACGGTGGCCTTGCGCGGCGCCCAATAGCCCGCCAACCACACGGTCAGCCCGTGAATTCCCGCCTTCGACACGCCGTAAGCCGAGAAATTCTTGAACGGCATGCCATCATAGATCGGGTGATGCGCGCCGTTCAGCGCATACATCGACGCCACGTTGATCAGCGTCGCGGGATAGTTGCCAACGATATCGCGATCCATCTGCCGCGCGACCATGAAGGCGCCGGTCAGGTTGGTGCGCATCGTGCGTTCGAAATCGGCCACGGTGGTATCGGCGAAATCGGGGAAGGATTTGCCCGCCCCCATCAGCATCTCGCCAGTGATCGCGGCATTGTTCAGCACCACATTGGGCTGCCAGCCATCGGTGATCACGCGCTTGAAGATCTCGGTCACCTGATCTTCGTCACCGACGTCCAGCTCGTAAAACCGAAAGTTGTCATTGCCTTCATGCGCGGCTTGCAGCGCCTCGGCGCGGTGGCCGGGCAGATCTGTCGCCACCACCCGCGCACCCTGCGCCAACATGCGCCGCACATAGGTGGACCCGAGCACCCCGCCCGAGCCGGTGATGAAGATCGTGCGTTCGGAAAGTTGCTGGCTCATGGCTCACTCCTTGGGGGTTTGCAGCCGCTCGGCCATCAGCATCTCGACCAGCTTGAAATCAAACGGGCTGTCGATGTCGATGCAGCGCTCGGGCGGCATTTCAAACGGGATCACGCGGCCCTCGTAGATCGAGCTGGCACGGCGCAGATAGTCGGACTTCAGCACATAGGTCGAGGCGGCATGTTCCCAGACCTTGGGCGCCGCCTGACGCGACCACACCCCCCCCGGCAGGGGTTTGGACACATGCAGCGCGCCGGTTTCATCGGCTTCAACCAGATTGAAATAGGGGTTTTTGCGCGCCTCGCAGACGCTCATCACCATGTCGGGCTGTTCGATCGCATACAAATCAAGCGCACCCTCCAGATCCTCTGGCAGGCGCAGCGGCGAGGTACAGTCCAGATCGACGAAGGTCGCAACCGGAGCACCAAGCGCGGCCTGCCCGGCCTCCAGCGCGTGCTGCCAGACACCCCATTTCGGCGCGGCATCGGTCGCCAGATGCGCGGGCCGCAGGCCGATGTCCAATGCCCCACGCGCCACCGCATGTGCATAGATGCGTTCGTCATCGGTAGAGACCACCACCGCATCAATCCGCGGGCAGGCCAGCAACTGATCCAGCGACCAGTCGATCAGCGGCTTGCCCATCAGCGGGCGAAAGTTCTTGCCCGGCACCCCTTTGGAACCCTTGCGGGCGCCGATATGGCCCAAGATCATCAGGTGTCTCCTGTGTTGTCCTGCGCGATCAGCGCGCTGTAATAGTCGATGGTGCGCTGCCGCAGGGTGCCCAGCGTGCGATCCGACCAAATCAATAGCCGCCCCTTGCGATCCACGAACTCGAACCCTTCGGGTTTTACTGCCAGGTCCTGCCCTTTCAGGTTCAGCCCCGGGAAAGTGACCGCGATCAGCCCGGCCCACCGCCGCCGGTTCCACGGCAAGGCCCCGCGCAGATAATTCAGCCAGCGCCAGGGCATCATGAACTCGGTCGGAAATTTCACCGCCATGTTGCGCGGGATCGCCCGCATCACCGGCTGTGCAACCCAGGAAATGAACCGTTCATCTGCGATCATCGGGCGGATACCGAACCCGCCGTGTGCGTCAAACAACGCCCGGAACCGCGCCGCGATAAACCCACAGTGCGCCGGATGAAAAACGACAATCGAAGAATTCCCTCGCGCATAACGCCGTCCCTTGGTCCAACGCCACAGTGCCCGCCCCAACGCCCCGAACGGCAACAGCGCGCTTTGAAAGATCGCAATCGTCTGCGGGGTTTTGGCCAGCGTGAACAGTTCGGTAATGTCGCCCAGAACCAAGGTGTCCAGATCCAGATAGATCGCAGGCAGGTCGTCGGGCACCACGCCGGCCTCGAACATCGCCAGCTTCGCCTGGCACCCCCCCGTGCAAAACTCGGGACGCAGGAAAAATTCAGGAAAGGGGCGCACCATCACCTGCGGCAAAAGCCCCGGGCGCGGCCGGTCCGAGATCAGCACCACACGCGGCACCGAACTGGCCTGCGCGATGGTCTGGCGGATCAGCGCGTTCAACTCGTCAACGCCGTATTTGCCCCCCCACAGGATCAGGACAAGTTGCCATTGCGGCGTCGGGTCCACCTGCACTGTCACTGTTTCACCCATCCGATCAGGTCTTCCTTGCCTGTGTATCTGCTTTTCCCGCGCGGAATTAAAGCCCCCGCCCGAGACTGCCACCCGCGGAAATCTTACTTTCGGATACCGAATGGTAAGCATTCGCACCTAGCCTGTGGTCAGACGAACTGACGGCGGAGTCCCAGAATGAACCTTTATGCCGAATCTGTCGAAGGCGTTCTTCTTGTGCGGGTGAGTGAAGAACGGCTGGATGCGGCCATCGCGATTCGGTTCAAGGATCGTATGCGCGAGGTGACCGCCCAGCCTGCGGCCCGCGTTGTGCTGGATATGTCGCAGGTCGATTTTCTGGACAGTTCGGGGCTGGGCGCGGTGGTTGCAGTGATGAAATCACTTGCCCCGGGGCGCAAGCTGGAACTCGCCGGGCTGACCCCGAATGTCGAAAAGGTATTTCGCCTGACGCGGATGGATTCGGTGTTCCGCATTCATGCCGATATCAGCGATGTGACCAGAGAGGGGATTCGCAATGCTGGCTGACCGCGCCGCCCGCCCCCCGGCCCGAAAAGATGCCGCCTCTGATCGCCCCGACGCCAAGATTTTCCATCACAGCTTTGCCGCCGATGCACTGTCGGTTCGTTCGGCCCTGCGCTCCGCGCTTGCCCGGTTCATGCGGCAGATGACACGGGACGAGGCCGGCACCTTGGAACTGGTCCTGGCCGAGGTGTTGAACAACATCGTCGAACATGGCTACGGTGACAGCGGCCATGGCACGATCACCCTGTCGATGGTGCGCGACAGGCGCGGACTCAGCTGTTCGATCAGCGACGACGGGATCGAGCTGCCCACGGAGTGCCTGCTGCAATCCGACACGGTGCAAGAGATGCGTCCGCAGCCCGATCACTTGCCCGAGGGTGGGTTTGGCTGGTTTTTGATCCGCGATCTGGCAGAGGATCTGGGCTATCACCGGGGCAATGGACGAAACCTGCTGGCCTTCCGGCTGCCGCTGAAACCGCTCTGACCCTGGGGCAGGAACCAGACGCCCCAAGGGCGCGCCGCAGTCAGTTCAGCTGAAATTGCAGCGGATAGCGGCCGTCTTCAAAATCACCGAACAGGTCCTGCAGATCGGGGTGTTCGACCGGTTCGCCAGAATAATCCGCGACAAGGTTTTGCTCGGAGACATAGGCCACATAAAAGCTGTTATCGTTTTCGGCCAGCAAATGATAGAACGGCTGATCCTTCGAAGGACGGCTGTCTTCGGGGATTGCCTCATACCATTCCTGGGTGTTCGAAAACATCGCATCGACATCGAAAACCACGCCGCGAAACGGATGCTTCCGGTGGCGGACAACTTGGCCCAAATGGTATTTCGCGCGGGTGGTGTTCATGAAAGCCCTCATAAGCGCTAACTACTCCTTAAGCAGCGCCGATGTCCACAATTCAGCCACAATTTCACGGAAACAGTCTGTGGACTCTCCTCCGACAGTTCTGCGCCGTCGTGCTGCTTTGTGATTTCCCCCGAAGCCAAAATTGCGTAAAATACTGCAAAACAAAGCCGGACGGGCAGAGCAGTGATGAACAAATTTTTGAAACTGGCCATCGTGCTGATGGTCGCGGCCTGTGGTGGCGGCAATTCGCAGGCACCGCGCAACCTTGATAATGCCTGCGCCCTGGCGCGCGAAAAACCGCAATACTACTCGGCGATGAAGCGCACGCAGCAACGCTGGGGGATTCCCGTGCATGTGCAGATGGCGACGATTCATCAGGAATCGCGGTTCATCGGCGACGCGCGCACCCCGTTCCGCTTTGCCCTGGGCGTGATTCCGTTGGGACGCCAAAGTTCGGCCTATGGATATAGTCAGGCGCTTGACGCCACTTGGGACGAATACCGCAAGGAAACCGGCCGCTATGGCGCCAAGCGCAACCGGATTCAGGACGCGGCCGATTTCATGGGCTGGTACATGGATGGGTCCAGCAAAAAACTGGGCATTTCGAAAGGCGATGCGCGCAACCAGTATCTGGCCTATCACGAGGGTCGCAGCGGCTTTGCCAATGGCAGCCACAATTCGCAGACATGGCTTCTGGCGGTGGCCGACAAGGTGGATGCCCGCGCGCAAACGTATCGCGCGCAGCTGTCCAGTTGTGGCCGTTAAGGGTTAATTGGCGGGTTTGCGTCGGGCGACTTCGGTCGGGATCGAGAACATCGACGCCCCCAACGCCCCGCCTTTCTTCAGATCGCCCAGGATCACCGTTGTCTTCGAACCGCTGTCATCGGTGATCACCCATTGCCGCAGCTCGGTCGGGGCGGCGGTGAAGACCAGCTTGATAGAACCGTATTCGGGATGCTCGGGGTCTTGCGCGATGACACTGGTGGTTTTGGCATCAGACGTGTGCCCCACCACCATCTTCGCCCGTCCCAGATCGACATTTGCCGCCAAAATCAGGTTCAGGGGCGTTTTCGACAGCGGATATTGCTCGGGGCCGGAATTCGATTTCGGATCAAAGATCGCAACCTGACCGCCGCCCGCCAAGACCAGCGTCTTGTCGGAACTGTATTCGAACCGCGCCCGCCCCGGACGTTTGATAAACAGCGTGCCCGTCGAAATGGACCCGTCCGCATTGACTTGGGTGAACTGCGCCTCGGCCGTTTGCAAGCTGTTGAGATAGCGTGAAATTTCACCCAATGCGATTTTCTCGGCGAAAGCCGGGACTGCAAGGGCAAGGGACAGGACGGGCGCAAGGGCGAAGCGAAGCATGTTCATGGCCCCAATCTAGTCCATCCTGCGCAAAGCGAAAGCCCCGCCGGGGTCACATCCGACGGGGCTTGCATCACGGTTTCGCGCGAAATCTTACTGTTCCGGCACCAGAATTTCGCGTTTGCCGACATGGTTGGCAGACGACACGACGCCTTGATCTTCCATCTGCTCGACCAGACGCGCGGCCTTGTTATAGCCGATGCCCAGTTTGCGCTGGATATAAGAGGTCGAGCATTTGCGGTCCTTGATCACAATCGCGACCGCCGTGTCATACAGCGCATTTTCAGCATCGTCACCGCCGCCAAGGCCCAGCACCGCGTCGATATCGCTTTCGCGGTCCTCATCCACGCCCTCGACCACACCCGACATATAGGCGGGCGGCCCAAAGGATTTCAGATGGTTGACGATTTCTTCGACTTCCTCGTCGGACACAAACGGGCCGTGGATCCGGGTGATCCGGCTACCGGTGCCCATATAAAGCATGTCACCCATGCCCAGCAGCTGTTCGGCGCCCATCTCGCCCAGGATCGTGCGGCTGTCGATTTTCGACGTGACCTGAAAGCTGATCCGGGTCGGGAAGTTGGCCTTGATCGTGCCGGTGATGACATCGACCGAAGGCCGCTGCGTCGCCATGATCAGGTGGATGCCCGAGGCGCGCGCCATCTGTGCCAGACGCTGGATGCAAGCCTCGATTTCCTTGCCCGCAACCATCATCAGGTCGGCCATCTCGTCCACGATCACCACGATATAGGGGATCGGGCTGGGCTGGAATTCATCGGTTTCAAAGATCGGCTCGCCGGTTTCTTCGTCAAAGCCGGTCTGCACCGTGCGTTTGAACATCTCGCCCTTGGCCATCGCCTCGCGGACACGGCCGTTATAGCCCTCGATATTGCGCACGCCCATCTTGGACATCTTGCGATACCGTTCTTCCATCTCGCCCACGACCCATTTCAGCGCGACGACCGCCTTTTTCGGGTCGGTCACAACCGGGGACAGAAGGTGCGGAATGCCGTCATAGACGCTGAGTTCCAGCATCTTCGGGTCGATCATGATCAGGCGGCATTCCTCGGGCGAAAGTTTATACAGCAGCGACAGGATCATCGTGTTGATCGCCACCGATTTCCCCGAACCTGTGGTGCCCGCGATCAGCAGGTGGGGCATTTTGGCCAGGTTGGCGATGATCGGTTCGCCGCCAATATCTTTGCCCAGTGCCAGCGGCAGCCGCATGTTGCTATCGCCGAAATCACGCGCCGCCAGAATTTCGCGCAGCACGACCTTTTCGCGATGCGCATTGGGCAATTCGATCCCGATGACCGAACGCCCCGGCACGGTCGAGACCCGTGCCGACAGCGCCGACATCGAGCGCGCGATGTCATCGGCCAAGCCGATTACCCGCGACGCCTTCAGCCCCGGCGCGGGTTCGAGTTCATACATCGTAACCACCGGCCCCGGACGCACCGAGACGATCTCGCCCTTGACGCCGTAATCATCCAGCACGTTTTCCAGCATCCGCGCGTTTTCTTCCAGCGCCTCGTCGGACAGGCTGTGACGTTGGATGGTGCCCGGATTGGTCAGCAGGTTCAGCGGCGGCACCTCATAGGCGGGGTGTTCGGGGGTCTCGAACCGCAATGCGGGCTGCGCTTCGGCCATCGCCTGTTTCGAAGGCGTCAGCGGTTTCTTGACCGGCATCACCACGCGGCGCTCGGGCGTCGGCGCGGCAGGGATCACCTGACGGTTCAACTCGGCCCGCGGATTGGCAATCAGCGGCGCGGGCACCGGCGGAATTTCATCGTCCAGCGCGGCAAAGGCGTTATGGTCGAAATCATCTTCGGCGGCCCACTCGCCCTCGGTCCAACCCTCTTCAAGCTGCGTATAGGCAAGCTCGTCGGTATAGGCCGGTTCGGGCGCGAAATCGTAAGCGGTATCTTCCTCCTGCGCAAAGGCCTGCGCCGGGGTGGAAACCGGGGTCGGCTCGGGGGCGCGCAACGTCGGCTGCGGCGTGTGCACCATGCCCGGCAGATAGCGCGGCTTGGCTTGCAGCGGCGGCTCGGCGCGCAGTGCGGGGGCAGCGGCGACGGCAGGCTTCGCCCCGCGGGCCAAACGCGACGCCACGGCCGCCAAGACCGAGGCAGGCGCGGACACCGGCGCGACGGCAGGTTCCTCCACCCGCGGCGCGGCGCGCAAGGGTGCGGCCATCGCCGGGGTCTCGGGCAGAATCGCCGGAGCTGCAATCGCCGGTTCGGCATGCAGCGGCGCGCTGGCACGGGTTTTGACGGCCTGCGCAATACGCGCCTTGATCCGATCTTCGGACGGCGCCTGCGCCTCGCCATAGCTCCAGTCATGGCTGGTTTCGAACAACTCGGGTTCCAGATCCTCGGGCGTGCGCATCGCGTCCGGTTCCACCGCGCGACGCACGCGCGAGAACATCGACGGCCGTTCCGCCGCCATCGGTTGGGCGTGGGGATCGGCATAGCGGGGCGCATAATCTGCCTGTGCGGCGGCTTGCTGCGCCTCCCAGGTGGCCAGATCGGCGGCGCGTTCGGCGGCTTGCGCCCGACGCTGACGCGCGCGCTCTGCGGCATCTTGCGCGGCACGAACAGAGGCCACAGCCCCCTTGCCCATCAACGTCATCAGCGTGGCATAAACCGCAACCGTGCCCAGCAACAGGAAGCGGAAAATCGCGCGCAATTCACTGCGTTCGAACCCCATAACGAAGGTCGCCATCCCCAGCGCCAGCACCGCAAACACCACCGACATCAGTTTCAGCCCGACCGAACCCGACACCGGCGAAATCCCCAGCAGCGAACCCGCAATCATGTCGCCGAAATGGCCCCCCAGCCCGAAGGCCTGCC
>JAQTYE010000205.1 GCA_028749255.1 Paracoccaceae bacterium
GACGCTTGCGGTTCTGGGCCTCGCATATTGGCAATTTCATGAGGCGGGTGTCGACAAGACGCGCGAGCGCTCGATGGCGCTGGTCACCGAATGGGCAGAGGGAGGGCAGGCGGACCGGCTGGGGCGGGTCAACGAATATCTGTCCGACGCAGGAAACCGGGCGAAGAAACAGATCGATGCGATGGCCGAAGATGCGCGAGATCTGGGGTGGAAAAACGCTGAAACGGCGATTTATGGCGCTTTGGCGGTTCCGGTCACGTCCGAAGCGCGCGCGCTGCGCCGTGACCTCGATCAGATATTTGCCTTCTTCACCCGGGCCGAGATCTGCGTTTCCTCGGGGCTGTGCGATGCCGAGGTGATGCGCGCCTATTTCCTCGTCGAGGCGCAGTCGCTGACCCGAGAACTGGCCCTGTATCTGGTGTTGGTTCACAAGGCCGGCTTTCCCACCTATGGCGCGGGCGCCGAGGCCTTCGTCACCGCAGTCGAGAACTGACCAATGCGGTGGCTCGTGGTGCTGCTGGTGCTCTTGCCGAGACTGGCGCTGGCCGATGTCTTCGGCCCGCAGGACAACGCCCGGATCCAGCAGGCACTGGTGACGCTGGGCTATCCGCTCAGCGTGATCGACGGCCAATGGGGACAGGCCACGGGCGCCGCCGTGCGCCATTACCGCTTCGACTTCGGACTGAGCGATGCCACGACGCTGAGCGCGACGGAGGCCGGACAATTGATCGAGCGCGCAAGTTGGTTGAATGCACCGGTCGATACCCGAGCCTTCTACTTCGGCACAAATCCCGATTTTAGAGATCGAGAC
The DNA here is from genome assembly GCA_028749255.1 of Paracoccaceae bacterium. Classification (GTDB taxonomy): domain Bacteria; phylum Pseudomonadota; class Alphaproteobacteria; order Rhodobacterales; family Rhodobacteraceae; genus Rhodobacter. The sequence continues at coordinate 812 of JAQTYE010000205.1, forward strand.
GAGGCGTCCTTCCGAGAGGGCGCCTATTTCGAACCACAGAGTCTGCTCTATGCCAGCCCACTTCACATGCTCACGGCGCAGATTGGGCGATCATCGACCTTCACCAGCGACGCGCTCTCGTATGATGTGAGGCGCGACTGGGCTGCTTACGGCCGCAAACGCCTGCACTCATGGCTCAGCGCAGATTTGGCACGGAATTCCTCCGGTGACGCCGCTGCAATCCAAAGGGCTCTCCTCAACATTGATTTGGCGCTGGCCAATCTCGATATCCCCCCAAGTCGCGAAGACATGCTGAAGATCGTTCTGCCCAATTTGCAGTTCATCCATGAGCATGCGCCTGCGGCGAGCCTGCCAGCGCAAACGAATGTGGGGATCTCTGAGCGCCTGTTTCGAGACCTGGGAAAGACCCTGCACAACCTGGGGTGCCGAAAGGGCGTCTCGATCGAGGATCGCTGGGTCCAACTCGCGCTGGATATCACCAACCGATACGACGCCTTGTATCCGAACTCTCCGCATCGGCTGGGCTACGTCTTTGACATCGCGAAATGCGCTGATCCCGGCACGCGAGCAGAGCTTCTGAATTGGCGATCGGAAGAGGTCCTGAAGACAAGCGATCCGTTCACAGCATTTGACGCGGTCGCTCAGACTGCCGATGTGCTTTGGAGCTTTAGCGAAAAGGACATCGCACGCGATTTATACCGCATAATCCTGACGACCGATCTCCCCAGTCTTGCCGATAGGCAAAAAAGGTTGATTGAGTGGAACTCCGATCGTTTGGTGTCGCTTGGCATGACGGAGATCGTAGGGCCGTATCTCCTCTCGAAATTAGATGCACTCAGGGGACGAACGATCGCCTCGAGGGCAGATCATATTAATGCCTTGTCGTTAACCACGAGCCTCATGCTGCTTGGATATGGTCCCGAAGTAACTGACAGGGTCTTTTTCGACACAGACAATGATTGGCGCTATGACGGCAATCTTTTTGAGTTTTACGAGATTATGCTGCGCTCGATCATTAATGATGGAAAGCTCGAGGAAGCCCTTCCACTTGCCTCAGCACTCGCGGACCGCGCGCGTGTAGAAGGAGCAGAAAGATCAGCGCAAGCCTTCGATGCGCGGGAAATCGAATTGCTTCTGGACTTGGGGCGACATTCAGAGGCCGAACAGCGCATCCTCGAATTCCAGCTCATACCCTTAAAAGGTCCAAAGGATCCTCAAGTCCTTCAATGGCGCTCCAGACTGAACCTTGCGACGGAAGAAGGAGTTTCAATCGGCCGCGCCTATGCGCAACAGATTGCCAGTTTCGCAGACAAGATTTGTGGCGACACCGGCGATGAAGATGTCTCGGTCTACGCCCCCACGATAGATCGCCAAACGGCATATGCGGATCCCGGGTTTGTCGTCGCCGCACGAGAACTGAATCTCGGCGCTCGGATCGCGCAATGTCAGGGAAGTGAATGGGCAAAGGACACACTTTCGCGAACGGGATGTTATCTCTGGACCAAAGACGGCGACATGACGGCTCTGCAGATGGGCATGCAGCGCTGGTGGGCGCAACAAACGATTGAGACGAGCGCGAAGGGGCTGCAAATTCAGCACTTCGAAGGCATGGACTGTCCGGTGGGCATCGCTGAGGCCCGGCGTTCTGATCTGATTGCGCATTATGCTCAACAGACCGATCCAGACACTCAAGCCATCGGCTTTCAGTTGCTACGCCTCAGCGCCGGACTGCCGGTGGATAGCATCACGCCGGATCGGCTCGATAGTCTTGAGCGACCAGACGGGATCGATGCCTTGGAGTATCCTGTCATCGAGGTCGCTGGCCGCACCGATCACTGGTCTCGGGCGCGACGGCGCGATGCGGCCTTCTATCGTTACGAATATCTTTACTCGGGTGCGGGAATGGACAACGCCGAGTGGGCGGCGATAAAGGCCATGTCCTTCGACCTTGCCAGTGGATATGCGGCCCTTGGGCTAAATGAAATCGCCCTGATGTTTCTCGAAGGGGGCGGATATTATGTGTCTTCGCAGATCGACGCGTCAGCCGAGAGCAAGAACTCGATCCTCGACAATGCCGAGATGTCGCGCTTCGCGCTTGCTCGGGGGCGGTTGGCGCTGAAACAGGGCGATGCCCAGACCGCGTTAGGGTTTTCGCGGCCGGTGCTTGCGGCGTTCACGAAGCGGGTGCGGCGCGGCGATGTGGGCTCGATCGAGGATCTGGGCGCCTGGTCGCGTCGCCTGCATGACTTCGCAGAGCTCTACCTTGCGGCGCTGGCCACCAGCCCAGACAAGTTGGCGATCGAGCCGCCGCGATCGGTGATCGAGGCGCAGCAGATTTATGCCGCCGCCACCTCGGCCAGTTCTGCCGGGCGCTTGGGGGCGCGGCTTGCCTCGAGCGCGCCGGACCTTGCGCGCAGCTATCAGGATGCGCTGAAGGACTGGCGCGGCGCGATGCAGACCAATGACAACACCCACATTCTGGCCCTGCGCAATCGCGTCACCGATCTGCGTCGCGAACTGGCCCGACGCGACCCGGCCTTTGGCGCCAGCGCACAACTCTCGATCCTGTCGCTCGACAAGATCCGGGGGCTGGCCGGCGGTCATGTTCTGATCGTCACCACCAGCCTGCCCGATCATCTGCTGGTCACTACGATCCGCCCCCACAGCAGCGACCTGCGCGCCATTCCTCTGCCGCGTGAAGTGCTGGCGAGCCAGATCGACCGCTTCCGCGGCACTATTCAAGCAGAGCAGGATGTGGCCACGCCCGAAGGGATTGCGCTGTCGCAGGCGATGCTGGCGGGGCTCTCGACCGAGGGGCTGCCCGAGGCGCTTTCGATCGTCGTCGATGGTCCGCTGGTGCGGCTGCCTATGGGGGCGCTGCCACTGATGCAGAAGGGCAAGCGGAGTTATCTGGGGGCCGAGACGGCGCTCTCGATCCTGCCCGCGCTCATCACGATCATCCCGCGCGCGCAGGGCGCCAAAAGCCACGCCAGCCGCCCGTTTCTGGGTATCGGCGACACCCGCGTCTCGCTCTCGGGTGGGCTGGCGCATTTTGGCTTCGCCCCGCCCGAGCTGCGCGAAACCAATGCAGAGCTGCGCTACATGGGCGTGTTGCTGGGGGCCGATATCGAGCAGGATCTGATCCTTGGCCCAACCGCGACCGAGGCACGGATCCGGCAGATGTCGCAATCGGGGGATCTGGCGCAGTATCGCGTCATCACTTTTGCCACGCATGGGTTCATGGAGGGCAAGGGGCGGATCAAAGAACCGGGGCTGATGCTGAGCGAGCCGCCCTTTGGCGATCAGACACAGGACGGACTTCTGGGCGCAAGCGAGATCTATGACCTCCAGCTCGATGCCGATCTGGTGCTGCTCTCGGCCTGCGATACCGCCGCCGTTCAAGACAGCACGCGCGGCCTCTCGGACCTCGTGCGCGCCTTCACCTATGCGGGCGCAAGATCCCTGATCGTGACTCATTGGGAAATCGACTCGCTCGCGGCGACCGAACTGGCCAAGCAACTGGCGATGCAGATGCAAAAGTCGCCAGGCCAGAGCCCCGCCGCAAGCCTGCAAGCCAGCGTGCGAACGCTGCTGAACACGCCCAATGCCGCCTCGTTCCATGCCCCGAAATATTGGGCATCGCACGCGGTGGTCGGGTTTTGATCTTCGGAGCTCCGTATGTCGTTTATGTCCGTCAACTCTGCCGAAAATTCGACGGCACAGAGCGGGAACACATTTTCTAGCCATGTAGACGGCCGTTGACCTGCTACGGGATTTTTCCTCCACCATCGATTAGAGTCCGATCCAACTTGAGGACGGACAATGAAGCGAACGAGATTTTCGGACGAACAGATCATCGGTATCCTGGCGGAGCACGGTCGACGTATACGTCGACGGCGCGAAGTGCGCAGACCTTTGCCGCAAGCACGGCATGTCGGAGGGCACTTTCTATAACTGGAAAGCCAAGTCCGGCGGCATGACGGTGTCGGAGGCGAAGCGGCTGGAGGCGCTCGAAGATGAGAACGCTCTATGAGGTGCCCCTAGTTTCCTAGACACCTGCCTTGGTCAGTTTGAGCTGTCTGATTTCGAAGTCAACGGGCGACAGCATTCCGTTGTTCGTGTGCTTGCGCTTCGGGTTGTAGAACATCTC
>JAQTYE010000045.1 GCA_028749255.1 Paracoccaceae bacterium
GACCGGAACGCCGACCTTTCCGACTTCGCCGCGCGACAGGATGTGGTCACTGGCATAGCCGGTCTGGGTCGGCAGATCGAAGGCCACCGACAGGCCCGTCTGCCCCTTTGACAGGTTCGAGCGATAAAGTTCGTTCGATTTTTCCGCCGTCGAATGGCCCGCATAGGTGCGGAACAGCCAGGGCTTGTCTTTGGCGGGTCTGGTCATCTCGGTCATGGCGGCCTCCGGGGAAAGTCGAATCCTTTTTCGCAACAAAGTTGCGGACTAAGCCCTGATATGCGAAACAATGTGTCCCTGTCAATTCGCCGCGCTGCGGCATTTACCAATCGGCACAGATGTGTCGGACTTTCCCAAGACAATATCCTCCCCCGCCCGATTTTTCTTGCCGGACATCACAAGAACGTCAATCTGGCCCAGGCGGTGCACAGCGCATCGCAATGATCATTGGGAGAGACCATAAATGCGTTGCGCAAACACCCTGAAAGCCGCCGTTTTCGGGCTTGGCCTTCTGGGGCTGGCCAGCCCGGCCCTGGCCCTGGACCGCAAAGTCACCATCGTGAACCAGACCGGCTATACGATTGTCGAGTTCTACGGCTCGAATACGGGTGAACAAGACTGGCAGGAAGACATTCTGGGCGAAGACATGCTGCCCACGGGCCAGAGCGTTGTGATCAACTTCGACGACGCCTCTGGATATTGCATGTTCGATTTCAAAGCCGTCTTCGATGATGGCGATGAGTTGGAGCGTGAGGGCATCAACATTTGTGAAGTCGGAACCTTCACCTACCAGTAAGGCGCCCCCAAACCAACGATGCTGCCGCGCAGCAATGCGCGGCCATTTTTCGCCCCCGATGCAACGGCGGGGTCATAAAGTTTCAAAATATCAATCTCAGTCATTGCATTATTGCGCGGTCAAGATTATTTCCACTGCCATAACCGCCCGATTCTGCGGCGCGGCGACGACAACAGGAGATGCTCATGGCCCTCGACGTGAACACCGAAATCGCGCCTTATGACGCGCCGGAAAAAGACCTCTATGAAATCGGCGAGATGCCGCCCTTGGGCTATGTGCCCAAGAACATGTATGCTTGGGCGATCCGCCGCGAGCGGCACGGCGAGCCCGAGCAGAGCTTCCAGCAGGAAGTGGTTCCGACCTGGCAGATCGACAGCCATGAAGTGCTGGTTCTGGTGATGGCCGCTGGCGTGAACTACAACGGCGTCTGGGCGGGCCTTGGCGTGCCGATTTCGCCCTTCGACGGCCACAAGCAGCCCTACCATATTGCCGGTTCCGATGCCTCGGGCATCGTCTGGGCCGTGGGCGACAAGGTGAAATCGTGGAAGGTGGGCGACGAAGTCGTGATCCACTGTAACCAGGACGATGGCGACGACGAAGAATGCAACGGCGGCGACCCGATGTTCTCGCCCAGCCAGCGGATCTGGGGCTACGAGACCAACGACGGGTCGTTCAGCCAGTTCACCCGCGTGCAGGCGCAGCAATTGATGCGTCGCCCCAAGCACCTGACCTGGGAAGAATCGGCGTGCTACACGCTGACGCTGGCCACCGCGTACCGGATGCTGTTCGGCCACGAACCGCATGACCTGAAGCCCGGCCAGAACGTGCTGGTCTGGGGGGCCTCGGGTGGCTTGGGTTCGTTCGCGATCCAGCTGATCAATGCGGCGGGCGCCAATGCGATCGGCGTGATTTCCGAAGAAGACAAGCGCGAGTTTGTCATGGGGCTGGGCGCCAAAGGCGTGATCAACCGCAAGGATTTCACCTGCTGGGGCCAGTTGCCCAAGGTGAACACCCCCGAATACAACGCCTGGCTGAAAGAGGCGCGCCGCTTTGGCAAGGCGATCTGGGACATCACCGGCAAAGGCGTCAGCGTCGACATGGTCTTTGAACACCCCGGTGAGGCGACCTTCCCGGTCTCCAGCCTTGTGTGCAAAAAGGGCGGCATGGTCGTGATTTGCGCTGGCACCTCGGGCTTCAACTGCACCTTTGACGTGCGCTATATGTGGATGCACCAGAAGCGTCTGCAAGGGTCGCACTTCGCGCATCTGAAACAGGCTGCTTCGGCAAACCGGATGATGCTGGAGCGTCGCATCGACCCCTGCATGTCCGAGGTCTTCCCCTGGGCGGAAATCCCGCAGGCGCATACCAAGATGCTGCGCAACCAGCACAAGCCCGGCAACATGGCCGTGTTGGTGCAGGCGCCGCGCACCGGCCTGCGCACCTTTGAAGATGCGCTGGAGGCTGGCCCCAAGGCATAATTGCCTGGCCTCGCAACGCGTACCCGCGTCCGGTTCCCGGGCGCGGGTTTTTGCTGCCTGCCCATGCTGCAGCGCAGCCCGATAAATCACCCGCACTTAATTATTGACCCTCCAGTCCCCCGCAGCCATCCTGACGCGGGGAACCTGCGGTCCGCCGCGGTCGGGAGGAGAGCGCCGTGCATGGCATGATGCAAGACGAGCCGGGCCGCGACGCGGGACCGGCCAAAATCGGCACAGATCACAGCGCGATGCGCGCCCGCAACGAACGCTTGGTGCTGTCGCTGATCCGCCGCCATGGCGCCTTGGCGAAATCCGAAATTGCACGGCTGACCGGGTTGTCGGCGCAAACAGTGTCGGTGATCATGCGCGCATTGGAACACGACGGTCTGCTGATCAGGGGCGCGCCGGTGCGCGGCAAGGTGGGCCAGCCGACAGTGCCGATATCGCTGGCCGCCGACGGGGCGTTTTTTCTGGGCCTCAAGGTCGGCCGACGGCGCAGCGAAATGGTGCTGATCGACTTTCTCGGCAGGCCGTGCGCCACGACCGCCCGATGTCACGATTACCCGACCCCCGAGGCCACGCTACGGTTCGCGCGCACCTCGATCACGGAGCTGACCGCCACACTGCCCGAACCGCTGCGACACCGGATTTTCGGGTTGGGAATCGGCCTGCCCTACCAGCTGTGGCAATGGGCCGATGCCCTGGACGTGCCCGAAGCGGCGATGGCCGCCTGGCGCCACCACGATATCCGCGCCGAACTGGCCGCCGAGCTCCCCTGGCCGGTGCTGCAAGAAAATGATGGTTCTGCCGCCTGCAATGCCGAACTTGTCTTTGGCGCAGCGCAGTTGCCGCAGGATTTCGCCTATGCGTTTTTGGGGTTTTTCATCGGCGGCGGGCTGGTGCTGGGCGGGTCGATGTTTGCGGGTCACAGCGGCAATGCGGCAGCGCTGGCATCCATGCCGGTGCCCGATGGCACGGGCGGCACACGGAAACTGGTCGATGTCGCCTCGCTTGCGGTACTGGAGGCGCGTCTGGCCGCGAACGGGCACAGTGGCAGCTTTCTGTGGGAGGCGACCGAGGGCTGGCTGCTTGCCCCGGACTTGCTGCGCGATTGGCTGACCGAGGCGGCCGAGGGGCTGGCACATGCGGCGGCGGCGGCAACCGCGCTGTGCGACTTGCGGGCCCTGGTGATCGACGGCTGGCTGCCCCAAGAGTTGCGCGCACGGCTTGTCACGAAAACCCGGGCCGCGCTGGCCCGGATCGACCTGTCAGGCAGCCGTTGCCCAGCGGTGATCGAAGGCGGTGTCGGGCCACAGGCGCGGGTGATCGGCGCCGCTACCTTGCCGCTTTCGGCGCGCTTTCTGACAGAGATCGCAGCCCTGCCCCCAAGCTCGACGGTGGGCTGACACGCTGCGCCCGCAGCGCCCAGATCTGCGCAACAGCATGGTGCGGCGGCACCGTGCGGAACATGTCACGCAGCATCCGGGCATCGGCCCAAAGCCCATGCCAAAGCCCGTGCTTGGTCGATTTGAACGGGCTGTCCACCTCGGGCCAGCGCACCACGGCCACCCGCAGCCGCCGGGCGATCCAGAACCGGTTCATATGCACTTCCAACCCGAAGCGCGGCAGGCTGCGCAATGCCTCCAAGTCACCCAGATATTGACGCGAAAGCACACGCTCCCCCGAAATATAGTCCAGCCCAATCAGCCGCCAGACCCAGGGCGCGTTGCGCCGCAAACTGATCGAGACATCCGCCGCCCCCGTCAGGACCGGCGCGATCAGCGCACTCAGGTGCTGCGCATCCAGCCCCAGAAGGTCACTGTCGAGCAACATGACCGCATCGTGATGCGCGGCCATCACGCCCTCGGCCACGGCGGCGGTCTTGCCGCCATTTTGCGCCAGGCGGATCAGGCGCACGCCCCCGATACCTGCGACCACCTCGGCGGTGCCATCGGTCGAGCCATCATCGACCACGATCACCTCGGCCACCAGCGGATGCCCCAGCACGGCCGCCAGAACCCGTGCGATCCGCGGCGCCTCGTTATAGGCCGGGATCACGCAGCTGACCCCCCCGGTCAGGTCGGACGGCATGGTCATTCCGTCGCCCCCACCGATGCCCCCGACCGGACAGGATGCGCCGCTTCGGCCTCGGCGACCGGCAACATTGCCGTGCCGCGCCAGTCAAATCCACGCCGCGCCCAGCACGCGATCCACAGCACCGGCAGCGCCAGATCGCGCAGCACCATCGCCACCGCATCACGCGGCCCGCACGGCCAGCCCGCCACCCGCGCAAGTGCGATCTCCAGGCCATACCAGACCAGCAACACGGCGGGGATCCAGACGCCAAGCCCCAATCCCAGCAGGGCCAGCACCGGCGGCACCGGTCCCAGCAGGATTTCCAGAATGAACAGCCCGACGAAGCCATCGCGCCGCACCCGCGCCCAGCGCAGCTGCCGCCCCCAGACATCGGCCAGACGGCGCGGCCCGATCGGCTGCGCAAAGGCGTGCCGCGCCAACCGTACCCGCAGCCCCTGCGCGCGCACCACCTTGGTCGAGGCCACGTCCTCGGCCAGATCATGGCCAAGCGCCGCCAGCCCCCCGGCGCGTTCCAACACATCACGCGGCCACATCAGGGTTTTACCTTGCGCAAAGCCCAAGCCCACCTGATCGGCGGCCAGCTGCCAGCGGGCCTGAAAACTGTTCAGAAAGGCGCATTCGACCGCCCCCCACAGCCCTTGCCCGCGAACCCCTGCGGGCGGGCTGGTGACCAGCCCGGTATCGGGGCGCCAGGCGGCAAACAACTGATCCAGATAATCGGGCGGCAACAACAGGTTGGAATCGGTCAGCACGATCCAGTCGGCGCGCGCCGCGGCCCACCCTTTGGCCAGATTGTTCAGTTTCGGATTTGAACTGATCCGATCCTCGCCAATCAGCAGTTGCGCGCGAACCTCGGGGTGGCGCGCAATCAGATCACGCACCAGGCCCACAGCCGGATCACTGTCACGTGCGGCGCAAAACAGGATTTCATAGTCGGGGTAATCCAGCGTGAAACTGCTTTCCAGCGTTTCGGCGTCAAAGCGGTCCAGCCCGCAGACCGGGCGGATCAGACTGACGAAAGGCCGCCCCGGATACCCGCCCTTGGGGGCCGGACGCAGATAACGCCACGCGGTCAGGCCCGCCGATCCCAGATGCAACCCCAGTGTGCCCAGCACGACAAGTGCCAGCACCGCCATCAACAGTGTCGTCATGAAGAAACCCCGATCGCCTGCGCCGCATCTTGCGGCGCCGCTTGTGCCACCGCGTCCCATTGCATCAGTTGCAACGTGCCTTCGGTGGTTTCGGCCAGCGCGGTCAAACTGTCGATCCAGTCCCCGCAGTTAGCATAGGTGATACCGTCGCGCAGATGCAGCGCGGATTTGTGAAAATGCCCACAGATCACACCTTCATGGCCACCGGCACGCGCCATGGCGGCCAGCCGTTCCTCGAATTTGTTCCCCGCCAACATCAGCGAGTTCACGCCCGACAGAGCCAATTCGATTACACCGCGCTCGGCTGTTGAATTCAGTTGACGGCGCAACCAGGCATCCAGCGCCCGCAGCCAGCCATCAATACGGCTGCCGATCCGGGTCATCAGATGCCAGCGAAAGATCCGCGCGTCACATTGATCACCATGCAGCACCAGATAGCGGGTGCCATCGGCAGCTTCGTGGGTCAGGCTTTCGCACAGCTCGAACCCGTCGAAGTCGCTGCCGTAGCGCGCCTTCAAGGCCACATCATGATTGCCCGGCAGATAGACCACGCGGGTGCCCGCCGCCTGCCGGTCACGTAGTTCCTGCAAGATCGCGTCATGGGTTTCGCCCCAATGCACCCTGCCGCAATGCCAGATATCAAGGATGTCGCCGACCAGAAAAATCGCTTCGGCTTCGACGCCTTGCAGGAATGCCAGGAAGGCCTCGGCCTTGCTGCCCCGCGCGCCCAGATGCAGATCTGAAACGAACAGGCTGCGCACCTGCTTGCGGTTTCCGGGACGCGGTTGCGCCGAGCGATGGCTGCGGTCGGGCATGGCGGGCTCCTCGCTGTTGCCTGAGGTTTCTGTGCCAAGCCCGCACTACGGTTTTGTGACAGCGATGCGACGAGTTGGTGAAAGCACGATGCAAGCGCAGAAAGATGCCCACGGCCGTCACCCGGAGAACATGTGTAACACCCTGTTTTCAAACACAACTTCGAAAATCGAGTGCCCGCCGGGGGCGGGGCAATGGCGACCCGCACTATTTATTGATCCGCCAGGGTTTTACAGGCCTGCACCAACGCTCGGGTCGGCGTGCCTGGGGCCGTTCCTTTCGGCCCCCGGACAGGCTAGAGTGGTTGCCAAGACAGACAACAGGAGAAAGCAATGCGCGGAACCGTCTTTTGCGCGCTGGCGGCAGGGATGCTGGCAGCAACTCTGAGCGCAGGGCCCGCGGCCGCCGCCTGGCGCGACCGCTATGAGGTTCATGGCGTCGCAGACGATGATATGCTGAAGATGCGCGCCGGACCCGGGACAGGTTATGTCGTGATCCTTGGCCTGCCAAACGGCACCGCCTTGCGCATTCACAGCTGCCAACAAACCGGGGGCACCCGCTGGTGCAATGTCTCGCTGGACCGTGCGCCGGGGCTCAAAGGCTATGTTTCATGGGCATACCTGCGGAAACTGTGACCGCGCTCCGAATGACCGTGTGATGCCGATGCTGGCGGCAAGGTTGCGATAGCTGTTGAGTGCGATCAAGGAACCCGTCCGCTCGCCCCCAGCTTGCGCACCTGGAATGTCGCAATCCACCCAGCAGCGCCGCCTGCGCGCGGACGCCCCCAAAACGCGCCCGGCCCTTTCCGCAGTGCAGGCTATGCAGAACTCCATGCCTGTGTTAGCTTTTTTGCGTAACCTTTAAGCGTTGAAACTCGGGCGGTGCCGATGATCAGATCTTTCCGGCTTGCGGGCCTTGTAGCCCTGATCTTGAGTTTCCCCGCCGCGGCGCAACAGCTTGGGGCCGTGCTTGATAAAGCGGCCTTTGCCGCCTCTCCGAAAGCGCCCCCTCTGTCGCGCGGCGATTTTGCGTCCTTGCCGCGGCAGGCATCCCTCAAATCCTTTGCGCCGCATCCCGGCGATCAGGGACAGCAAAGCTCTTGCGTAGGCTGGGCCACCGCCTATGCAGCCCGCACCATCCTTGCCACCGCAACGGGAGAGTCGGCAAGCAGCAGCCAAACCTTTTCGCCCGCCTTCGTCTACAATCAGATCTATCACAACAACTGCGACGGCGGCAGCCGCGTGAGTGACGCGTTGAGCCTGCTTTCGGGGGATGGGGTCGCGACGCTGGCATCTTTTCCGTATGACGCAGACAGCTGCTCTCGGCAGCCCAGCAGTTCCCAGCGCCAACTGGCCAGCCAATATCGGATCGGGGAATGGCGACGGCTGTTCGACAGCACTTCGGTGAACAAACACATCCCGGTGCGCCGGGCCTTGGCCGAAGGGCATCCGGTCGTCATCGCGATGCAGTTGCCCTACAGCTTCATGGATTATGAAGGGGGCGTCTTCCACGCCACCCCGGCCGAATATGACGCCTTCCTGTCCGACGATCCGCAAACCTATGCAGAATATATTGCGGGCGGTCATGCGATGGCCGCCATCGGGTATGATGACGACGGCGAATGGATCGAGATCATCAATTCCTGGAGCCCCGAGTGGGGCGAGCGCGGCTATGTGCGGGTGTCGTGGGATACCTTCAACACCTTCGTGGTCGAAGCCTACGAAGTCATGCCGCAACCCGCGCCGGACCCACCACAACCACAACCACAACCACAGCCGAAGGTAGAGCCGCAGCCCGCCCCTCAACCGCAACCGGCCCCCGAACCCGTCGCGCCGCCCCCACCCTGCGCGAGATGCACGCGCAGCTGCGGTTCATCGACCTGCAAGGCACCGAGATCGCCGCCCGATCAGATGCCACGGGGTGGAGGTTGTCGCGCGCGCTGCCCTCGGGCGCCCGTTTCCGGGTCGAGGCCACACCGGGCCTGTCGGCGAATATCTATGTCCTTGGCGCCGGGGCTGACGGGCAATTCGTCGAACTGTTTCCACGTTCGCAACTGGTTTCAAGCCGCGTCGGGGCCGATCACACGCTGCTTTTGCCGGGGCCGACCGAAGATCACTACACCCAACTTGACGAGACACCCGGCGACGACACCTATCTGGTGCTGGTTTCGCGGCTGAGCCTGGACCTGCCCAAGGTGCTGAATGTGCTGGAACGCACGACCGGCCAACCGCTCGACGCGCGGCTGGCCGCCGCGCTTGGCACGCGTCTGGTGGATGGCGCGCAGGTCACGCCCCGCGCACAGGGCATCGGGTTTGATGCGCAGGGTGACGCGGGCGATGTTGTGGTCATGCCCGTACACATTGATCATGTCGCCCCGGCACCGGGCAGCGTGGATCGCACGGCGCCGCGCATCGTGCTGACCAGCCCCTCACGCGACGCGTTTGACGCGGCATCCGGGGCGCCCTTCGTCGTGACATCGCGCGACGTGATCATCGAGGGCCGGGCACAGGACGACGGCAAGATTGCCAGCGTCGCCATCGACGGGGCGCAATCCATGCGCCATTCTGACCGGGGCCCGTTTCGTGCGCAGATCACCCTCGCGTCCGGGAACGGCCCGCAAAACATCACGATCACCGCGACCGATGTGGCCGGAAATACCTCGACAGAAACGCTCAGATTCGTGCTGCGGAACTGACCTGATCCCCCGACTGGAAAGGCCATCACATGACCTCACGCCATCTTCTGGGACTTGCCCTGTTCGGCATGACCTCTGCCCCGGCACTGTTTTCGCCCCACGCTGCATCCGCTGTCGAATGCCGCATCTGCGAAACCTTCAGCAATCCGTCCGAACTGCTGGAGTATTCTGCCAGTCTGAATTCTGGTGCGGTGCGTCATCAGATCCGCGGCTGGCTGGCGGAACACAAGCCCGACACGGCGGGCGGCACCGCCGCGCGGGCGTGGATGGCCTCGAACGCGGGAGATGAGGACACTGCGACCCGCCTCTATCTGGAGGCCCTGAAGATGGACGCGTCACTGTCCACGGCCGCGGTGAACGTCTCGTTCCCGATCCTGGAAAAAAGCGGGATTGATGCCGCCAATGCCATGCTGGCGCCGATGATCGGGCACCCGGAGGCCGGATATATTCCGATGTGGAACACCTTCTGGAACCTGTATGAAGCACAGCGGCAGGACGAGGCCATGCGCTTGCTGGAAACTTGGGAACAAGACGGCACCGAGCCGCGCTGGGTTACCTATGGGTTGCGCGCCCATCTGGCCTCCCGCCAAAACGAGCGCGCCACCGCGGATGAGCTGTATCTGCGTGGCATGGATCTGGAAGAAGAAATCGACTTCGATCTGTTCGACCGCTGGCTGAGCAATCGCCGCCGTCTGGAGACCCAGCGCGGTGTGGGCAACGACGCCCGTCGCCAGACCTACGACATGGCGCTGGATCTTGCCGCGCGGGTCACAACACCGATGGCTTACGAACAAATCGGCGTCTATGCGGAAGAGCATCTGAACGACAACATCCTTGCCTTTAACGCCCGCGCCGAAGGGGTCCGCGATCTGGCCCTGCCCGAACTGGTTGCCGGCGCGTTCTTTGATGTGGCCAATACCTATCCCGACTATCCCTTTGACGTGCTGGACCGGGGCCTGACCGATTTTCCGTATAACTACGACATCGCGATGACCGAGCTGGAGGCCTACACGCTTTTCAAGATTGATCCCGCACGCGCCAAAGCCGCCGCCACGCGCGGCTTGGCCAATGTAACCACCGGCAAGACGATCAGAGACGTCGGGGCCTACGTCATGAGCAATCGCGCGCGTCTGGGCGATTACGACAGCGCACCGGCCTTGATGGCGGAATTGTTGCCGCAGGTGCAGGGGAACGACCGGCGCAGCCTTCTGGGATCTTATGTGAACAATCGTCTTGCGGCGCATGATTTCACCGCAGCTCGCTCCGCGCTTGCGGATTACAAGGCGCTTGGTGGCGATGCCAGCTGGGCCGCGAAACGCGCCGATCTGATCGACTTCTACAGCGCGATGATCGACGACCGCGACCAATGGCGGGCCGCGCATCCCTTCTTGCGCGACTGGGAAGCCCGGTTCGGTGACAGCCTGCGCGCCGCGATCCAGTTCGAGACCGGCAAGGCCACGATCCTGCCCGAGTCCGACGACGTGATCGAAACGGCCGCCGATGCGCTGAAGGCCCCCGGTGGCGAGGACTATGTCTTTCAGATCGAAGGCCATACCGACAGCCGGGGGACCGACGCGGTCAACTTCCCGCTCAGCAAAGCGCGCGCGGAAGCGGTGAAGGATTTTCTTGTCAATCGTCTTGGCCTTGAAGCTTCGCGTATCCAGACCCGCGGCTTCGGGCCCAAAAGCCCGATTGCGCCCAATGCGACCGATGCGGGACGTCAGGAAAACCGCCGTGTCGAAATCCGCCCGCTGGGCAATGTGAATGATCCGCAGGTTGCCACGCCGGGCGCCTATAACATCGCGGGTATGGATGTCAGCCAAGACGGGCGCATCGCGGTGATGGGCCATTCGCCGACGCAGGTCTGGGATCTGGAACGCAACGTTGTCCTGCACGAGATTTCGGCGGGCGGCGGGCACAAGATTTCGCCGAACGGGCGCTATCTGGCCTCCTCCTCGGGGTTCAAACGCCCCAGCGGCGAAACGACCTATACGCTCTTCATCTACGATCTGCGCACCGGGAAGCTGGTGGATTACCTCGAAGACGAGAGAGAGATCGGGTATTTCAGCTGGAGCCCGTTCAGCGACAAGATCGCTTATATGAGCATGCAAGGCTATATCCGCGTCTACGACATGGCCGAACGGAAAGTCACAGGCATCACGCGCCTGAGCACGGTGCGCGGCACCGGGGCGATGGTCTGGCTGAACAGCGGCGCGGATCTGGTGGTGAAGGTCGCCGAGAACCGCGGCGACATCTATGTGCTCGACCCCGACACCCTGCGTCAGAAACGCGTGATCCGTGAATCCGGCTGGATCCATGCGCTGGGGCAAAGTCACGATGGACGCTATGTGATCGCCAGCCGTAACGACCACAGCTTCTCGGTCTGGGACACCCAGAACGACTGGGCGGAGATTGCCAGCGGCGGCTTGCCACTGATCGGTCGCAAGATCTATGCGCACCCGACCGAGCCCTGGGTGTTGATGTATGCAAAATTCGACACCGAAACACGTGTTCTGCTGATGGATCTGACCAACGGCAAGATCTTGGCCACCTCAGACCTGAAGATCGAGGGCGGCGGATTTACCGCAGACGGTGATCGCTTCATCACCGGCGCTGGCGACGAGCTTTTGGAACTCGACACCCGGACGCTGAGCGTTGCCACGCACCACCCGAGCGTCTCGCCCCTTGGTCAAGACGTGCATATCTTCGACGCGGGCGGTCTGGTTCTATCGACCGACGCCTCGGGCAGCGCGGTCTGGAGCCTGCAGACCGGTCGCCGTGTCCATGTCTTCGACACGGTGCTCGCCGGCGGCTGGAAGGCGATCCCGGATCAGGACAGCAAGGTTCTGGGAGTTCAGAAAGACGGGCACGATCTGGTCGTCTTTGACAGCAACAGCTTTCAGGCCGAAACCATATGGCACACCGATGACGACATCACCGACGTCGAAATCGAAGACGGGCTTCTTGTGGTCGCCACCGTCCCCACCGAAAGCGGCAATCGCGGCCAAAGCGACCCGCAGGCCGTATTGCATGTGATTGATCTGGCCAGCCTGAAAACCCTGCACCGCATCGAGGCCGCCATCGTCACCGGCCCGCTGAACTATGGCGGCGATGCCTTCAGCTTCAACGCCTCGATCGAGCTGGATGGCGGCATTGTGGCGTTGCGCACGGCCTATTCCGACGGGTTCCGCCGCGGCGTCAACAATAGCCGCGTGCTGCGCCTGTACGAGTCGCGCTCTGGTCGGGATCTGTCGCCGATCGCCCGGGATACAGAAATTGAAGGCTTCGATCTGACCGGCGGCGGCAAACAGGTCAAGATCCGCAATACCGGGGAATACACGGTCTATAACGTCGCCACTGGCCGCAGTGAGGGAACGGCCGCCTATGACCCGCTGTATACGCTTGATCTGGCGGACGGACGTCAGGTGCGCTGGTTCTGGGATCGTGTGATGCTCGACGACAAGGTGCTGACCTTCCCGATGAGCTTGCGCAGCCTGTCCGTCAGCGAACACAACAATGTGCTGGTCGGGCAGACCCGCACCGGCAAGATCCATTTCATCGACCTGTCGCGTTTGAAAACCGCGCTGACGATCATGCCGTTTTCAAATGGCGAATGGATCGCCTACACCCCATCGGGCAATTACACCGCATCGCTGAATGGCACCGAAGGGGTCTATTGGTCGCTGGGTGATAACTATCTGCCGTTCGACGCGCTGGCCAACCAGTTTTCCAAGCCGAACCTGGTTCAGGATTTGTTGACCAAACTTGCAGCGGGCGCGCTGACCGACGCGGATGTGCGCGACCCCGAAGTGCAACCCGACACGTTCGATGCCCCCTATCATGTGGAGCTGGTCACGCCTGCAAGCCTTTCGACCCGCGACGACAACGTGATGATCGAACTGAAGGTGCAAAAGGACAGCAGCGACCTGCCGAACCCCGAATTCCGCTATACGCTCAATGGCCGGGAGGTGGTGCAATCGCGGGGCTTCGAGGAAGAGGCATTCTTCGAAGACAGTGAAACCGTGACCGTCTCGCGCCGCTTCGAACTGCGTCCCGGTGCGAACACCATAGAGGCGAGCCTGATGTGGAAAGGTGCAGCCGTCGCCACCGCGCACATCACCGTGCGCCGCGAGGTCAATCGCCAGGATGTCGCGGCGGGCAGCGGCGCATTGTGGTTCTTCGGTGTCGGCGTTTCCAAATACGAAAATGCATCGCAGAACCTGGAATTTGCCGCCAAGGATGCCAGCGCCCTTGCGACATTGCTGCAAGACCAAAGCCGTGGCCTGTTTTCCGACGTCCACACCAAGGTTTTGACCGACGAAAACGCCACCGAGCGGGATGTGCGCATCGAGATGAACGAATTCCTGTCGCAGTCAAAGCCCGATGATGTGGTCATCGTCTTCATTGCCGGCCACGGGGTGACAGACGAGGAGCAGAACCTCTATTTCGTGACCCATGACGCAGATCTGGCGCGCCCCTATACCGGGATGAACGTGGAGCGTTTCCGCGCGTACCTCGAAAACCGTCCGCTCAATCAGAGCGCGCTTCTGCTGCTCGATATTTGCCACTCGGGCACGGCAGGTCGTGTGGTCTCGGAGGATGCGGTTCAAAAACTCTCGGAAGGCACCGGCGCCATCGTGTTTTCGTCCTCGTCGGGATCGGGGCTGGCGTATGAGGATTCCAGCTTCGGCGGCGGACACGGGGCCTTTACGGCCGCCCTGCTGGACGCGCTGCGCGGCATGGCCGACAACGATACCGGCAACCGTGATGGCCAGAACTCGTTGCAGGAAATGGTGATCTACACCTCAGCCGAGGTGCCGCGCCTGACCCAGGGCCTGCAACGCCCGACCATCCCGATGATGGCGCAGGGCCTAGATTACGGAATCTCTACCGCATTGAATAGCCGCTAGTTCCCCAGAGCCCCTGCAGCTTCGGTTTCTGCTGCTTTTCGATGGCGATGGCTGAGAACGTGCCGTTCCGAACGTGATTGCGCTGTGGGGTGTCGAAAAACGCGATGCAGTCGAATACGTCGCGCGGCGTTTCTTCGCGCGTTTTATATTTATTTCCCCCCAATTGCCCCCCTTTGGCACAACGAGAGTTGGCCCGATGCAGTGTAGCCATCACACAGCGCAGTCGTATCGGGGCAGCGGGTCCTCGGTCACTCGCAGGTCTTGAACTGCCAGCACTCATTGCCGGTTTCGGCGATGTCGCAATGGTGGGTAAGTCGGTCGAGGAGCGCGGTCGCCCTCTTCGAAGACATCAACGGTTTCTACAATCCGCGCCGGAAACACTCAGCCCTCGGCCGGAAATCCCCCGTGGCCGTCGAACAGAGGGCCGCCTGACATGAGCACCTGACCAGAACAGAACCGGTGCGGGTCCACACCGCGCCAAGCGGCCAGATGCGCACCTGGACTCAGCCCGCGCGGTCCATCGCATCCCGATCAGACGCACTCACTCGCAACTGATTTTCTCTTGGCAGAATGATCTTCTTTATATAGAATGGTCATTGATCGGTGATTTCTGCGACCTGGCCGCCCGCGAAGACCTCTCGGACCCCATCCAGAAAGCCACCGCTCTAAGGAGGAGTCATTGGCTTGGTCTTGAAGTCAGCCCGGCGGTGCCAGTCTTGGCGCGCCAATCGCCGGTGCATGGCCGCACGGCGCTGTACGGATCATCCGTCTGCGCCCGAAGCCGGAACGCCGCGACGGGCGCCTGACAGGGCCGACTGTAACAAGAAGCAGAAGACGACCAGACAACTCGATCAGGCGCCAGTCGGGCCGGCGCATAAAGGCCCGAAGCGTAGGGTGGGGAGACCCCGCGCGAGACGGCATATGATTGCAGGGCTGGATAGGAGGATCCACATCATGACCAAGGTTTTCACCATAATGGGCGCGCTCGCGGCCTGCGTCTGTTACACAATGCCGGCTGCGGCGGCGGACCATACGGTTGGCGCGCTGTTCCCGCTGTCGGGACCGAACGCCGTATACGGCGACGTCTTCATGGCGGGCTCGGATCTCGCGGTCGAGCATATCAATGCCGACCACATGCTGTCGGGGCCGATGGCAATCGCCTATGAAGATAGCCAAGGCTTGCCGCAGCCTGCGGTCGTTGGCATGACCAAGCTGGTGAATGTCACCGGCGTTCCCTACACGCTTTCGGCCTTTACCGGCGTTTCCAAGGCGATCTCGACGCTAGCGATGCGCAATTCAGTCATTGCGGTCAACGGCGGTGGCGTGGGGCCCGATCTGGCCGACCTCGGCGACTATTTCTGGAACGTGATCCCGCTTGCCAACCTCGAGGTTCGCGCAGCGGTGCCCTATCTCGTCGACACGCTGGGCCTCAAGAAAATCGCGCTGATCTATGTCGATGACCCGCTTGGCCAAGCGCTCAAGGATGAGCTGGAAACCGAAATGCCCAAGGCGGGTGGTGAGCTTGTTGACAGCTTCTCGGTTCCGACCAGCGCCCAGCAATTCTCGGGTGTCGCGGCGCAGGTGCGGGCCACGGGCGCGGATGCGGTCTATGTCGCAAGCTACGGCAACCAGCAGCTGCAGATCGTCAAGCAGCTGCGTGACAACGGCGTCGATGCGCAGATCGCCACCTATTCCGGCTATGCCGTGCCCGATGCGCTCGCCCTGCCCGAATCCGAGGGCATGATCATCACCGGGCAAAGCGTCGATTTCTCGCGTGAAGACCCGGTCACGAAACGCTTCGTGCACGACTTCAAGGCGAAATACGACCGCGATCCGACCGCCTATAATGTGAACTACTATAATGCGACGCTGCTTTACGGGATCCTTGCAGCCGCCCTTGAGGCCGATGGCACCGCGATCACCGGCGAGGCCCTGCTTGCCAAGCGGCGCGCAACGAAGAGTTTCGATCTCGTTGGCGGCACCGTCTCGTTCCAAGACAACGGCACGCTTCTGTTCCCGATCGAGGTCAAGCAGATCAAGGGCGGGCGCGCCGAAGCCGTCACCTCCGTCAGCTTCAACTGAGGCACAGAGCACAATGCTGGCGATCCAACTGGCCATCACCGGCCTGCAGACGGGGGCCCTCTATGCCCTCACCGCGGTGGGATTTTCGCTGATCTTCGGATCGACGCGCATCTTCCACTTCGCTCATGGGGCAACCTTCGTTATCGCGGCCTATCTCTTCTACTGGGTCTATGGCACGGGGTGGGGCCTCGTGCCCGGAGTGCTGGCCGCAACGCTTGGCGCGGTCCTCTTCGGGCTGGTGCTTGACCGGCTCGTCTATGTGCCGATCCAGCGCCACGAGGGCTCGTTTTTCACCGTCTTCGTCGCCTCATTCGGGGTCGGCATCGCGGTGCAGAACGTCATCGGCATGATCTTCGGTCGCGGCTTCACAAGTGTGAGCACCCCCCTCTCGCGCTCGGCCGAGATCATTCCGGGGGTCTATGTCTCGCCTCTGGCGTGGATCGCCATGCTTTGCACCGCGCTCTTGCTGGGCGCACTGCACTTCTTCCTGCGCCGCACGCACACCGGCACGGCGCTGCGCGCGCTGGCCGACGATCCGGAACTGGTACGCACCTTCGGGCTCAATCCGCGGCGCATTGCGGCGACGGCCTTTGTGGTGGGCTCCGCGCTCGTGGTTCCGGCGGCGATCATCACCTCAGCCACCACGGGGCTGAACCCGACCATCGGGCACCACGTCATGCTGATCTCGCTCGCGGCGACGATCGTCGGTGGTATCGGCTCAATCTCGGGCACGATGCTTGCCGGGCTGCTCCTCGGCCTTGCCGAGAGCCTGGCGCTGCTTGTCGTGGACAGTCAGTGGACCGAGGCGGTGACATTCGCGATTCTCTTCGCCTTCATCATCATCCGACCGTCCGGCCTGCTCGGCCGGATCGCGGCGCATTGAGGAGAACGAAAGTGGAAGCCTATATCTACAATCTCGTGAACCTGATCGCAATTTACGCGATCCTTGCGGTGACGCTGAATTTCATCATGGGCTACGCGGGCATCTATTCGCTCGCCCATGCAGTGTTCTTCGGGCTCGGGGCCTATGTCGCGGCCTGGGTCGCGCTGCATGTGCATCCCTCGATCTTCGTCACGCTTCCCGCCGCGATGGCCTCGGCGGCGGCGCTCTCGTTGCTGCTGGCGCTGCCCGCGCTACGGGTGCGTGGCGAATATTTCGTGGCGGCTTCGCTCGGTCTTCAGGTGCTCGCCGTCACCGTTTTCTCGGAATGGAAAAGCTTCACCGGCGGCATAGGCGGTGTTCTGGCGATCCCGCCCGCCGATGTCTTTGGCGTCGAGGTCTTCAAGCCGCAGCATTTTGCCATTGTCTCGATCATCGCGCTGATCGTCGTGATCGGCCTGATCAATGCGCTGGTGCATTCGAGCTTCGGACGCAACCTGCGTGCCATCCGCGACAGCGAAAGTGCGGCCGCCTCGTTTGGCAAGAACGTCCCGATGATCAAGACGCTCTCAGTCGTGATCTCGGCCGCGCTCGCGGCTATCGCGGGGGCGCTTTACGCCAGCTACATGAGCTTCATCAACGTCGAGAGCTTCACCTTGGACACCTCGGTTCTGGTGATGGCGATGGTGATCATCGGCGGCACCGGAACGGTGGCCGGGCCGATTGTGGGCGCGGCATTGCTGATGTTGCTGCCCTCGGCGATCTCGTGGATCGACTTCCTGCCGCAGACCGAGGTCGGCGCGCTGCAACAAATCATCTACGGACTCGGCATGACGCTTTTGATGATCTTCCGCCCCGGCGGCATCGTGGGACGGAGGGCCGCGGTATGACAAAGACCTCGCCCGCCCTCGGCGAACCGCTTATGCAGATCCGCAACCTCGACAAAAGCTTTGGCGGCGTGAAAGCGGTTCAAGACGTCTCAATGGACCTGCGCGCGGGCATCGTGACGACGCTCGTGGGGCCAAATGGCGCCGGCAAGACCACTTTCTTCAACCTGATCACCGGCAACCTTGCCCGCGATAGCGGCCAGGTCACCTGGCTTGGACAGGACACCGCGGGGCTCAAGCCCTACCGCCTCGCCCGCGCGGGCGTTGGCCGCACCTATCAGGATCTGCGGTTGTTTGACGGGATGAGTGTTTGGGAAAACGTCCTCAACGCGACCGAGCACGGCGCCTTCCCGATGCCCATATCGCGCGCCCATCGCCGCGGACGGCGCGAGCGGATGGAACATGTGCTCGAACGGACCGGCCTCATCGACAAGCGCCACACCCGGGCGATTGATCTTGCTTATGCCGAGCGCAAGTTCTTGTCGATGGCACGGATCATGGCGACCGAAGCCCAGCTCTGGCTGCTCGATGAACCGGCCTCGGGGCTCGACCCGAATTCCTATGAACGCTTCCTGACGATCCTGCGCGAGGATGTCGCGGGCGGCGTCACCGTCTGCATCATCGAGCACAACCTCGACATCGTCGTCGGCATATCGGATCGCATCGCTTTCCTCGACCGGGGAAAATTGCTGGCCGATGGTGACCCAAAGACCGTGCTGAACGATCCCGAACTTGCCAGGATCTATTTCGGAGACCGCGCATGACCGCCGCACTCGAAGCCCGCCATCTCGCCGCAGGCTATGGTGGCCGCCCCGTCATCAGTGAGATCGACCTTACACTGAACCCCGCCGAAGTGCTCTGCCTCATCGGCCATAACGGGGCGGGAAAATCCACCCTGCTCAAGGCAATGTTCGGCCTGATCGCACCCGAGGCAGGCGAGGTTAGGATAGATGGCCAGACCGTCACGGGCCACGCTCCCCGCGAAATCGCCGAGATGGGCGTCGCCATGGTCCCCGAGGGCCGCGGCGTCTTCGCCTCGCTCAGCGTGACCGAGATTTTCGCGCTCGGGATGCATGCGACGAACGTGCCCAAGGAAGCGCGCGCCGAGCGCGTCGAGTGGGTGCTGGGTATTCTGCCGGTAATCCGCGAATTCATGGACCGACCGGCGGCCACCCTGTCAGGCGGGCAACAGCAGATGGTCTCGATCGGGCGCGCGCTGTTGTCGCGACCCAAGATCTTGCTTCTGGACGAACCTTCGATCGGGCTTGCTCCCAAGCTCTTTCAGGACCTGCTCGCGCCTATCCGCGCCCTGCAGCAGCGCGACGGGCTGTCGATTCTGCTGGTCGAGCAGAACGTGCGCGAGGCGCTCAAGATCTCGGATCGGGCGGTGGTGATGAAATCGGGCCGGATGATCTGGGAAGGCCAGCCCGAGGAGCTTGGCGACAACGACAGGCTGATGGAGCTTTATTGATGGCCAAAGAGCTGACCTTCGACGGGTTAATCGCGGCGCGGCGCCTGAGGACCGCAACGCGGCCCGTTTTCGTCACCGAGGACGGGCAGGAGATGACACCCGATGCCTTCGAGGTCGCGATTGGCCGCGCCGCGGCCTGGCTGCGCGCGCAGGGCATCGGCGCGGGCGACCGTGTGGCTATCTGGCTGCCCAACTGCACGGCCTGGATCGCGCTTTTGTTCGGTGCGGCCCGGATCGGCGCCATCGTCGCGGCGGTGAACACGCGCTACCGGACGGCCGAATTACACCACATCCTGGCAAGTTCGGGTGCACGGCTGCTGATCTTTGGTGGCCCTGATCGCCACGCGGATTTCCGCGCGATGACGGCCGCGCTCGATTTTTCGAGCTTGCCCGAGCTAACCGCGCTTGCCACCCCAGACGCGCGCGACCTCTCGCCCATTCAGGGGCTTGCGGTGGCACAGTGCTGCTTTGACGGGCTGGCGCCCCTGCCTGCGGGCCCCGCGATGCCCTCGGACCCGGTGCTGCTGTTCACCACCTCGGGCACCACCTCGAAGCCCAAGCTTGTCGTCCACACCCAGGCGAGCATGACCCGCCACGCCCTCAACTGCGCGCGCGCCTATGGCTTTGATGCGGCTGGCGCGCGCTATCTCGCCGCGATGCCGTTTTGCGGGGTTTTCGGACTGAACCCGACCTTCGCGGCGCTTGCAGGCGGCGCCCCGATCCATGTGATGCCCACCTTTTCGGTCGCCCCGGCGCTTGCGATCGCGCGCGCGGCCCCTATCACCCATTTTTTCGGTTCAGACGAGATGTTCCGCCTGCTGTGGCAGACGGAACCTGGCGCTCTGTCGCAGGCGCGGCTTTGCGGGTTTGCCTCATTCACGCCGGGGCTTGGCGCCATCCTGCGCGAGATGGCCGAGGCGGGGCTACCGCTTGCCGGCGTCTATGGGGCCTCCGAGGTGAATGCGATCTTCGCCGTTCAGCCGACCGACGCCCTGATCGAGCACCGACTGCAGGGAGGTGGCCGTCCCTCGGCCCCCGAGGCCGAGATCCGCGTGCGCGATGTCGAGACCGGCGCGCTTTGTGCCGTGGGCGAGAGCGGGGTCATCGAGATCCGCGCCGCCACCAATTTCTCGGGCTATTTCCGCAACCCCGCCGCCACTGCTAAGGCCATTGACGCCGAAGGCTTCTTTCATACCGGCGATGTGGGCTATCTGCGCGGCGACGGTACCTTCGCCTATCTCGCGCGCAACGGCGATTTCATCCGCCTCTCCGGATTCCTGACCGATCCCGCCGAGATCGAGGAGGTGATCGAAGAGGCCCGGGGCGTCGCCAAGGCGCAGGTCGTGGGCGTGGCGCATGAGGGCCGGACCTGCCCCGTCGCCTTCATCCTGCCCGAACCCGGCATCATGCCCGACGAAGCCGCGATCCTTACCCACACGGCAGCGCGGCTTGCGCATTACAAGGTGCCGGTGCGGGTGATCACCGTGGCGAACTTTCCGACGACCGAAAGCGCCAACGGACTCAAGATTCAGAAAACAAGGCTGCGCGACATGGCCGACGCATATTTAACGGAGGAGACATGATGAGCCAGTCGCTCTTTTACCACGACTTCGAACCGGGCCAGACCTTCGTCAGTCAGGGCCGCACGATGACCGAGACCGATCTGACGATGTTCTCGATGCTCACCGGCGACTGGAACCCGGTGCACAGCGACGCGGAACTCGCCAAGGGCACGCGGTTCGGCCAGCGGCTGATGCATGGCGCCTTCGGGATCGGCATCGCGGTCGGACTGATGCATACGCTCGGGATTTTCGAGGAAAGCGCAATTGCGCTGCTTGATGTGCAGGAATGGCGGTTCCTCGAGCCGGTCTATATCGGCGATACGCTGCATCTGCGACTGAGTATCCTCGACAAGTCGCTCGGCAAGTCGGGTAACAGCGGACGGATCGGGCGGCGCTTCGAGCTGATCAATCAGCAAGGGCGCGTGGCCCATTCGGGCCGTGCCGATGTTCTGGTTAGGGTGTCGCGCGCTATGGGCTGAGGGCGCTCAGATCGGCGGTGCGTCACCGCGCGCCCCGCCGATCTGCGCCGCAAACGCCACGAGCCCACCGGCGCGTTCCAGATTGGACACCCGCGCCCAGAGATCAGAGGCGGGCCCCACCCCCAAAAGCGTCGCCGCCTTCGCACGCAGGCGCGCCTCGCTACTGGCCGGATCGCTGTCTTCAAGAATGTCGTGACGCGCCATCCGCGTTGCGCCCCCCGCCACAAGGCTGACCTCGGCCGCGCTGTCGGCAAGCCGCTCATCGGCCACCACGTTTACCCGGTCGCGCAGCG
>JAQTYE010000046.1:0-15426 GCA_028749255.1 Paracoccaceae bacterium
AAAAGAATTCAAGCGTGGCGCCCGCAGCTTCGATGTCGGCTGCTTTCAGATCAATTACAAATGGCACAATCAGGCGTTCTCTTCGATCGACGAGATGTTCGATCCGTTGGCAAACGCGCTTTATGCCGCGAAATTCCTGTCCGATCTTTATGCTGAAAAAGGGTCGTGGAAGGCGGCCGCCGGGGCGTTTCACTCGCGCACCAAAGAGCATGCCGAACGCTATGCCGCGCGCTTTTCGGATCTGCGCAACCGCTATCTGACCGAAGACGGCCTGCCGCATATGGCGAGGCCAGGACCGACCGATGATATCCCCGCGATCCCCGACATCGTGCTGGCTGCCAACGGCCCAGAGGCGCAGCCCAAGCCGCCGCGGCAGAACAACTATCCGTTATTGCAGCGTAAAAATACCGCAAGGCCGCCGCTGGGGGCCGCCCCCGGGGCCAGCCTGTTTGCCATCGCCCTGACGCGAACCGAGGTGGAATAGTGCCGCGCTTCACCCTCGCCACGGTATTTCAGCCGACGATCCTGCTGGCGCTGGCGCTGATGTCGGTGATCGTGATGATGATCCTGCCAGTTCCCGCCTGGGTTCTGGATGTGGGGCTGGCCGCCTCGTTCGCGATCGCGATCCTGATCTTCACCGTCACCCTGTTCATCGAGCGTCCGCTCGATTTTTCCGCGTTTCCGACGGTGTTGCTGGCCTCACTGATGCTGCGGCTGTCGCTGAACGTCTCTTCTACCAAGCTGATCATCGGGCAGGGCCACACCGGCACCGGGGCCGCGGGTGATGTGATCGAAGGCTTTGCCAACTTCATCATGGGCGGTTCAGTTCTGATCGGGCTTGTGGTGTTTGGCGTGATCCTGATCGTGAACTTCATCGTCATCACCAAAGGCGCGGGTCGGATGGCCGAGGTCGGCGCGCGATTTGCCCTTGATGCGATGCCGGGCAAGCAGCTGGCCATCGACAGCGATATGAACGCAGGCGCCATTGACCACGCCGAGGCGCGCGCGCGGCGCGAAAAGGAACAGGCCGAGACGACCTTTTTCGGCTCGCTCGATGGCGCGTCGAAATTCGTCAAGGGCGATGCGGTCGCGGGCCTATTGATCACCATGCTTAACCTTGTGATGGGGCTAATCATCGGCACCATGGTGCATGGCATGCCGGTCGGGCGCGCGCTGGAAACCTATGCGATCCTGACAGTCGGCGACGGGTTGGTCAGCCAGATCCCCGCAGTCATCATCTCGATTGCTTCGGCGATCTTGCTGTCGCGCGGTGGCGCCAAGGGCTCGGCCGACCATGATCTGTTCCAGCAGCTGGGCAAATACCCGCCCGCACTGGCGACGGTGGCGGTGTTGATGGCGTTGTTCGCCCTGGTGCCGGGGCTGCCGTTTGTACCCTTTATCATGGGGGCGATCGTTTTGGGGGGCTCTGCACTGATGCTGTTTCGGGCCGCGCAGAAACGTCTGCGCCGCGAAGCGATGAAGATGCCCGCGCCGGTTGAGACAGTGAAACGCAAGTCGATGGGCGATGTGCTGGATCTGGACGATATTCACGTCGAATTTGCGCCCGATCTGGTGGCGATGGCGCTGGATCCGGCCACCGGGTTGGACGCGCGGATTTCCAATATGCGCAATCATGTTGCAGCGAATTACGGGCTGATCTTGCCTGAAATCCGGCTGACCGATGATGGCTCACTAGAGCCGGGCAGCTATCGCATCCGCATTCAGGGGGTCGAGCAGGCCCGGGACCGGCTGCACCCCGAACGGGTGTTGGCGCTGATCGCCGACAACCGTGACATCCTGCCCGATGGCGAGGATGTGCGTGAACCGGTCTATGGCGCCCCCGCGCGCTGGCTGCCCTCGTCGATGCAGGAAGAGGCGGCGCTGTCAGGGTCCACCGTCGTCGGTCCGACCGAGGTCCTGGCGACCCACCTGCTGGAGGTCATCAAGCGCAACTTCGGGCGGCTGATGACCCTGCGGGCGCTGCGCCGTCTGCTGGAGGAAATCTGCAACCTGTCTGACCGCGGTCGGGCCGATGCGAACCGCCGAATCCTGGACGAGTTGGTGCCCGACAAGGTGCCGGTTGACTTGCTGCTGGCGGTGCTGCGGTTGCTGCTGGAAGAGCGCGTGTCGATCCGCAACCTGCTGCTGATCGTCGAAGCGATTGCCGAGGTGCGTAATCTGCAATCACCCGAGGCGATCTGTGAACATGTGCGTCAACGTCTGGGGTTTCAGCTGGTCGCCGAATTCCGACGCGACGATGGCACACTGCCGCTGATTCAGCTGGCGCCGGAATGGGAAGAAACCTTCAACACCTATCAGATCACCGGTGATCGTGGGCAGACCGATGTCGCGTTGCCGCCAGAGCGGTTCAACAAACTTGCCAGCAATGTCGCCGACAAGATTGCACGGGCCAGCGAAGCCGGAATTTTCCCCGCTCTCGTTACCTCGACGCGCAGACGGCGTTTCCTGAAAACGGTGCTGGGCGCCAAGGGGATCGCAGCCCCGGTCCTGAGTTTCGAAGAGATCGGACTGGATGCGCGGCCCTCGATGGTCGGGGTTGTGCCGGCATGATGCAAAGCCTGGCCGATCTGTTGAACTCCTCGCAGACGCTGCTGTTTCTGGGGTTCGTCGTGTTTTTGCGGGTGGGCGCCGCGATGGCACTGCTGCCTGCGTTTGGCGAACACTCTGTTCCCGCGCGGGTCAAGCTGGGGCTTGCGATCGCATTCACTGCGATTGTCGCGATGCCCGTCAGTGGAACGATACAGGCGTTGCACCTGGATCAGGTTCCGCCGCTTTGGTTGGCGTCCGAGATCGCCATAGGCTTGCTGATCGGCCTGCTGTTGCGGTTGTTCGTGATCGCGCTGCAAGTGGCGGGGACCATTGCGGCACAGGCAACCTCCTTGTCGCAGTTGTTCGGCGGCACCAGCGGTGAGCCGCAGCCAGCCATCGGGCATCTGATGGTTGCGGGCGGGTTGGCGATTGCGGTGAACCTTGGGCTGCATGTGCAATTGGCGCGGCTCTTGATCGGGTCTTACGATGCACTGCCTCCCAATCAGTTCCCGAGTGGGGATCTGGTGCGCAGCTGGGGGCTTTCGGGGGTGACCCAGACGTTTTCGCTGGGGTTCTCGATTGCCGCGCCGTTTGTTGTGGCGGGGCTGATCTACAACGTCGCACTCGGGGCGATCAACCGGGCGATGCCGCAGCTGATGGTGGCCTTCGTCGGTGCCCCGGCGCTGACGGCGGGGGGGTTGTTGATGCTGGCGATTGCCCTGCCGACGGGACTTGCGGTCTGGCATCAGACCTTTGTGGCCTTCCTTGATAATCCCTTCGTGGTGGCGCCATGAGCGAAGATGACGACGGCGAAAAGGAATTCGAGCCAAGCCCACACAAACTGGAGGAAGCGCGCCGAAAGGGTGATCTGGTCAAATCCGCCGAAATCACCGTTGCGGCAACCTATGGCGGGTTCGTTTTGGCGGCGATCGGCCTTGGCGCCGCAAGTCTGCAGAGCTTCGGTTCTCATGCGATGGTTTTGCTGGAACAATCGGACACGCTTTCCACACAGCTGTTCGGGGGCGGCACCGCCATCGAAGGGCGCATCCTTGCAGGGTTTGCGCTCACCTCGGCGCCCTGGTTTCTGATGCCAATGGTCGCGGTTTTGCTTGCGCTCTGGGCGCAACGGGCGATCGTCGTGGCCCCGGACAAGATTGCCCCCAAACTCAGCCGGATCAACCCGATTGCAAACGCCGGGCAAAAATTCGGGCGCACCGGATTGTTTGAATTTTTCAAAAGCTTCATGAAGCTCGGCATTATTTCGATCATCCTGGCGAACTTCCTGCTGGACAGGATCAACCGCATTCTGGTGACACAGCGCCTGGAGCCACAAATGGCGGTTGGCGAACTGTTGCAGATGATTGTCGAGTTTCTCTTGCTGATCATTCTGCTCTCGGGTGGCTTCGGCGCGGTCGATTATCTGTGGCAGCGCGCACAGTTCCTGCGCCGCAACCGAATGACCCGCAAAGAGTTGATGGATGAGATGAAGCAATCCGAAGGCGATCCGCATATGAAAGCGCAGCGGCGCCAGAAAGGGATCGAGCTTGTCACCAAGCAGATGATTTCCGACGTGGCCAAGGCCGATGTCGTGATCGTCAATCCGACCCATTATGCTGTTGCACTGGAATGGGCCCGTGGCAGTGGACGCGCACCGGTCTGTCTGGCGAAGGGCGTGGACGAAGTCGCCGCCCGGATCCGCGCGGTGGCGATGGAGAACGGTGTTCCGCTGCATTCTGATCCGCCGACCGCACGCGCACTTTATGCCACGATCGAGGTCGGTCAGGAAATCCGGCCCGAGCACTACAAGCCGGTCGCCGCGGCCATCCGCTTTGCCGAGAAAATGCGCAAGCGGATGCGCGAACGGGGAAGGTCATGATGCAGCTCGGGCAACTCGCACAGCTGCGCGAACTGGCCGCCCTCAAGAAAGAGATGGAACTGGCCAAACTGTCGCGCATCCTCGCACAGCGTTCCGCGTTGCTGACGCAAGAACGGGCCCTGCGGCAGGCGGAACAGGCGGCGCGGCATGCAGGGCTTTCTGGCCCGGTGACAGGTCAGATGGCCGAGAAATTCGCCGCC
Organism: Paracoccaceae bacterium; assembly: GCA_028749255.1. Classification (GTDB taxonomy): domain Bacteria; phylum Pseudomonadota; class Alphaproteobacteria; order Rhodobacterales; family Rhodobacteraceae; genus Rhodobacter. The sequence goes on from JAQTYE010000046.1 coordinate 4,627, forward strand.
TGGACCGCGCATCAAACCGCCGAAGTGGCGCGGGATCTTGCAGCGCTTGATCCGAGGATCGAGGCCCAGCGCGCGATTGCAGCCAAGGCTTTTGGGCGGACGGATGTGCTGCAACAACTGGAAAGCCGCCAGAAACTGGCGGCTCTCGGTGCACGTTCCAAACTATGATTACTTGGTATCCTGACGCACGATGTCAGACACCAGAACCCCGGTCACGACATCGCCCAGAACAGACTGCGACGCCTCCAGCAAGGCTTTGCGCAGCGTTTCCATATTGGCCTCGTCGGTAAATGCACCTTTGAAGCCACCGACATTTGCGTGGTTGAACAACACCTGCAACAGGTTGTCCCGCAGTTTCGGCTCGGCAGCATAGACCTTTTCTGTCGCACCGACCTTGACCTCCATGCTGAGCGACAAGATCACCAGCGCAGTCACCTGCCCATTTTCGACAACAGGAATGACGAACTGGTTGTTCAGCTTGACATATTCGACGGTGGGCTCGCCCTCTGCGGGTGCTTCTTCGTCATGCGTGCTGGGGGCCGGACCTTCGCCGCAGGGGTTTGCGGCCAGCGTCTCTTCGGGCGCGGGGCGCAGGAAATAGCCCGCCCCACCGCCGACACCAAGGCCAATCAGCGCCAACAAAATCGGAATGAGCTTTCGCATCGGTGCCCCCTTCAGAACGGCAGCAGAACGTCGGCGACCTGCTGGCCGATCCGCGGTTGCTGGACATCGGTGATCTGGCCACGCCCGCCATAGGAAATCCGCGCGCCAGCAATTTTGTCATAGGTGATTTCGTTTTGCCGACTGACATCTTCGGGCCGGACATAGCCGGTCACGACCAGCTCACGGACCTCGAAATTCACCCGCACTTCCTGGCTTCCCTGAATCCGCAACACGCCGTTGGGCAGACGATCCAGGATCGTCGCCGCAACACGCAGGGTCAGCTTTTCCTTGCGCGCGACCGAACCGTTGCCCTGATAGCTCGAGCTCGAATTGGTCGAATATGCATCGGCCATGCTCGCGCCGTCGGGAAGCCGCTGATCAAGGCGTTGTGGGATGCCCAGCATCGAGGGGATGCTCATCGTATCCGCCCCGGTTCTGCTCCGCCCGGTGGTATTGGAAATTTCGGCCTTCTCGTCGATCTCGATCACGACGGTCAGAATATCGCCGCGTTGCGCCGCCCGCCGGTCGCCCAACAGCGAGCCGCGCGTGCCCGACCACAGCGATGCATCTACCGTGCCCGCCTCACCCGGCAACCGTTCGGGCATCGGCGTGCTCGTCATTGCGAAGAATTCATTGCCGCTTTCGACGGGGGTAAAATTCGGGGCCTTGCCCACCTCGCCCAACCGTTGACAGGCAAAAAGAGAGGTGCTGAGCAGCAACAGGATCAATGGGCGCATGGGGTGTCTTTCATTGTTTGGCAACAAAGGCGGTTCCGTCTGCGGCAATCGTGGCCATCACGGTGGATTTGGAGGCGATGTTCATCACCCTGATCGTGTCGCCGATCCCGGCCCGGTCGAGGGCGCGACCTTCGGTCTGAATGCGCAGTCCGCCTTGTTGATACGCAAGGGTAACGGTTTGATTGCGCGTGATGATCGTCGGCGGGCCGAGGTCATCACGCCGCAGCGGACGGCCCGGATAGATCGTGACCCGCGTTTCAAGACCGACCGCATCACCGATTTCGGAAACAACACCGGGGACGTCGCCGGTTTCGAGCGATAGATCCCCGGCGCTGACGATCGTTTGCGCCGGCAGGGTGCGGGTGGCGACCACGGTCTCGGCCTGACCCGACAGGGGCGTGCCAAGCAAGATCATCAGGGCCCGGACGCAGACGCTGCACATCACCGCACCTGTGTCGTCGCGCCGAGCATCTGATCCGCCGCGGTGATGACCTTGGCGTTCAACTCATAGCCGCGCTGAGCCTTGATCAGCTCGGTGATTTCGCGCACCGGATCGACCGAGCTTTCTTCCAGATAGCCCTGCCGCAGGGTTCCCAGACCATTCTCGCCGGGGGTCGAGACCTGCGCGGGCCCCGAAGCGCCACTTTCCAGAAACAGGTTCGAGCCCATCGCCTCGAGACCCTTTTCATTGGCGAAGCCTGCCAGTGTAAACTGTCCCAGCAAGGTCGGCTGAACGACATTGTCGAAATAGGCGTAAACCTCGCCCGCCGCATTGATCGCCAGCGTGCGGGCATCTGGGGGGATCGTGATGCCGGGCACCACGGCGTAGCCATCCGAGGTCACGATCTCGCCATCGGCCGAGCGTTTCAGCCCGCCGTCACGGGTATAGGCGGAAATACCCGAGGGCAGCGTCACCTCCAGATACCCCAGGCCTTCGATCGCCAGATCCAGATCACCGCCAGTCGAACTGAGTGAACCCTGCGCAAGGTTGATCGTAACCGAGGTCGGCCGCACCCCCAGACCCAGCTGCACCCCGGCAGGCACGATGGTGCCGTCGTTCGCGGTGATCGTACCGGGACGGGTCATCTGCTGATAATGCAGATCGGCAAATTCGGCGCGGCGGGCGTTGTAGCCCGTGGTGGACATATTGGCGAGGTTGTTCGAAATGACCTCGACCCGCATCTGCTGGGCGCTCATCCCGGTTGCTGCAATTTGCAGTGCACGCATTGGAAAGCCTCCTATCGGCCAAGCGTCGAGATGACGCTGCGAATTCGTTCGTCTTCACGGTCAAGGAAGGTTTGACCCATTTCATAGGCACGCTGGACTTCGATCATCCGTGCGATTTCGGACACCGGATCGACGTTCGAATCCTCGACATAGCCTTGCAGGATGACGGCGCCCTCGGCGGGCACTGTGCCACCCTCAGCCGTGAACCGGGTGCCGCCGGTATGTACCAACCCGTTTGGATCGGCGGGCATATAGACCCCGACCTGCGCGATCGGCTTGCCATTGGCCGACAAGGTGCCGTCCTGCGCCATCGACACCGGCCCCTGGTCGGCCGGCACGAAAATTGGCGTGCCCCCGGCATCCAGCAGGCGATAGCCGTCGGGCGTGACCAACTCGCCCTCGGCCGAGGGCGTAAAACTGCCTGCGCGGGACAGCTGATTGCCCTGCGGCGTTTCGATCTGGAAATAGCCCTCGCCCTCGATTGCGAAGTCGAAGGCGCCGCCGGTTTGCGACAAAGGCCCCTGCGCATCGTTGATGTTGCGGCCATGGGCATAGGCCATTGACAGCGACGGCGCGTCGCCATCAAGCGCCGCGACATGTTCGGAAAAGATCACGCCCTCGCGGCGAAACCCGCTGGTCGAGATGTTGGCGATATTGTTGGCAACCGTGCGCATCTCTTGCATCAGGCCCGATTGCCGCGACAGCGTGGCGTAAATGGCATTGTCCATCGGTTAACTCCCGGCGATCAGGGGGATGATCCGCGTCGTGAAAAAATCGACGAGGGTCTCGGACATGAACGACATCGACACCCAGAACACGATCAGCATGGCGCCGACCTTGGGCACGAAGGTCAGCGTCATTTCCTGCACCGAGGTCAGGGCCTGAAACAGACCGATGGTGACACCGGCCACCAATGCAACCGTCAGCATCGGTGCAGCAATCATCACCGCAATCCACAGCCCCTGACGCATGGTGTCGAAGAAGATGACCTCTTGCATCGTCACACCGGCATTCGCAGGATTTCCTGATAGGCCTCGACCACCTTGTCGCGCACGGTGACGGCGGTTTCGATGGCCAGTTGGGACTGCGCCAACGCCTGCACCAGGGTGTGCGGATCGGCCCCGCCCAGCATCGCAGCACGGGCGGTGTCCTCGCCATTTTGCAGGGCTTCGGCAAAGCTTGACGCGATGTTGCCAAGCGTGGAGTGCCCAGACCCGGCCTCAGCCGCCTGCGGGGCGGTCGCGGTGCGGGCCTGAGCGTAGCTTTGGGTAGCAAAAGATGTTTTCACGTCCATTCTGGACCTCCATCAATCAGCGGCGGAGCAGATCAAGCAGAGCGGACGACATTTGCCGTGTCTGATCGAACATGCGAAGGTTCGCCTCGTAGCTGCGCTGCGCTTCGCGCGCGTCAGCAATTTCGACCACCAGATCGACATTCGAGCCGTCGTAGTAGCCGCTCTCATCGGCCAGCGGATTACCCGGATCATAGATCCGCGCGAGTTCCCGCTGATCGAGTTCCACGGGGCCAAGCTGCACCGCGCCCGTGCCGCGACCATGCGCCATCACCTCTTCGAACGCGGTGGTTTTGCGGTGGTAGCCGGGGGTGTCGGCGTTGGCGATATTTTCGGAAACATGGCGTAGCCGCTCTGACTGGGCCTTCATGCCCGAAGCGGACAGCGCAAGCGTGCTGGAGAAATCTGACATGATCAACTCCGACCCAGGCTGGTGCGCAGGATGCCCAGCGACGTTTTATAGATGGTCAAGGCAAGGTCGTGCTGACGTTTGATGTCCGCACCTTTCACCATCTCGTCTTCCAGCGAGACGGAATTGCCATTGGGAGAGGTCGCCGCAGTGTCCGTCTGCTCGGTCACGCGCGCCGCGAAACTGTCCCTCGCACCGATATGACCTGCACGGGTCGCGCGCAGCGGACTGCGGTCTTCGGTTTCATAGGTTTCCGCAAAAGACGAAACGTCCTTGGCCTTGTAACCTGGGGTGTCGGCATTCGCGATATTCTGCGTGACAGCAGACTGCCGGAGCGCGGCATGGCTGGCCATGGCCTGCGCGATTTGCATGATTTCGAGTTTTTCGAACATCGGGGTTTCTCCTCCGAGCTATCAACTAAGGCTTAAGAGAGAATCGTTTAGAAATGGTTTCGAGGAACACAGGAGGCCAGAATGGCGTTCGCGGAATTCGATCTGTTGCGTGCGGAGATCTCGGATCTGGGCCTTGCGCGCCCGGTTGGCCGGGTGGCCGAAGTCGGTCGTGGAACAATTGAGGTCACCGGCCTGTCACATCGTGCAACCCTTGGGGATCGTGCGAAAATTCGGTGCCAGACGGGTCGCGAGATCGGTGCCGAAGTACTGTCTTTGCGCAAGGATATGGTGACGCTACTGGCCGATGGCGCTGTCGATGGCATCGCCATTCGCGATCAGGTCGAACTGCTGGGTCAAACCCGAATCGCCCCGCATGACAGCTGGGTCGGGCGCATCGTCGATGCCTTTGGGCAACCGCTGGATGGGCGCCCGCTGCTGCGTGGTGCAGAGGAACGGGATTTGCGGGCGCCCCCGCCCGCTGCGGCACAACGGCAACGGCTGGGGCCACGGATCGAAACCGGCACGGCGGTGTTCAATACGCTGCTGCCATTGGTTCGTGGCCAACGGATCGGGCTGTTCGCAGGTTCTGGCGTTGGGAAATCCTCGCTTCTGGCGAAGTTCGCGCGGGGTGTTAGCGCGGATGTCGTGGTGATTGCATTGATCGGCGAACGCGGGCGCGAACTGCGCGAGTTTGTCGAAAAGGTACTGGGGCCCGAAGGCATGGCGCGCTCTGTCATTGTGGCGGCAACCTCGGATCAATCGCCGCTGGTGCGCCGTCGTTGCGCCTGGGCTGCGATGAGCGTCGCGGAATATTTCCGCGATCAGGGCAAGCATGTGCTGTTTCTGGCCGATAGTGTGACGCGCTTTGCCGAGGCGCATCGCGAGGTGGCGCTGGCCGGGGGTGAACCGCCCAGTCTGCGTGGCTTCCCGCCGTCAACCTCGCATCAGATCATGTCGCTGGCCGAACGCGCCGGGCCGGGGCTGCAGGGTACGGGCGACATTACAGCGGTGTTTTCGGTGCTGGTCGCGGGATCTGATATGGATGAACCGGTTGCCGATATTCTGCGCGGCGTGCTGGACGGGCATGTTGTGCTGGACCGGCGGATCGCAGAACGCGGGCGGTTCCCGGCGATTGATCTGTTACGCTCGGTCTCGCGGTCGCTGCCCGATGCGGCCAGTGTTGACGAAAATGCGTTGATCACCAAAGCGCGGCGTCTGCTGGGCGCCTATGATCGTGCCGAGATGATGATTCAGGCCGGGCTTTATGCGACCGGATCGGACCCGACGATTGACGCGGCGATCAAGGTCTGGCCGGGGCTGGATGATTTTCTGGCGCAGGATGAACCTGAAAACACGCAGGCCAGCTTTGCGCGGATCGCGCAGGTTCTGGCGGCGGGCGGTTAACGGGTTGCTCTTGGCGCGCAGCGCGGTATCTGTGGGGAAAGGGGGCCCCATGCGCGAGAGTGACAAAATCGAAGCAGCCGTCAGCCGGGCCGAGCGCGCGGGCGTGGGCCATGTGCCCGATCCCGCCGACCCCCGGGCGTTTCGTGCAGCCCTGGCCCGGTTTGCGACGGGGGTGACGGTGGTCACCGCGCCGGATGCCGATAGTGGTGCGCCCCTGGGCATCACCGTGAACAGCTTTGCCTCGGTGTCGCTTGACCCGGCGCTGGTGCTGTGGTCGGCCGCGCGGTCATCGCTGCGGCATCGGCATTTTTCGGGCGCTCCCGCCTTTGCAATTCATGTGCTGCGCTTCGATCAGGCCGATCTGGCGGACCGCTTCACCCGCAAAGGCGCCGGGTTTGACGGTCTGGACCACAGCTTGAACGACGCGCAGGTGCCGTTGATCGCGGGCACGCTGGCGCGGTTCGAATGCCAGACCGAGGCCACGCATGAGGGCGGCGATCACACGATCATCATCGGTCGGGTCACCCGGTTTACCACAGTGGCCGAGGGCGAGCCGCTGGTCTTTGCCCACGGCCAATACGGTCGCTTCTTGCCTGGGCGTTAATCGAGCCGGGCAATCCGCTCAGCCAGCAGCGCCACCGCCTGCGACTGCGCCTGCGCGATGGCGGCAGGTTCGGCGGGTTTGCCATCCGCCGACGCAATTGGCACAGCCAGATCGAAGCGGCGCACCAGATCACGCCCGCCTGACATACCCGCAGGCGTGACGTAATACACCCCGGTCAGCTGCACCACGCCATCGGCGCGTGCCAGAAATTGCTCGACTCGCACTTCGATCCGGCGGGTAGGTTCATCGGCCAGCGGCCAGGGCTCGGCGATCACCGTAGCGCCCGACAGGGTCGAGATCTGCCGCGCCAGCGCCAGCGTGATCGCGCGCGGCGGATCGTCGGCCCAGACGTTATCAGGGGTCGAGCGCAACGCACCATCGGGCGTCTGCCAGGCGATTTCCTGCCCCGAGGCGTATTGCGGCAGCGACACCTCGCGCAACTCGGCACGACCCAGCCGGTCTGGCAGGGTTTGCGTGGCGGGCGCCGGGTCGATCATGTAGCGCCCGGTGGCTTCGGGGTCCGAACAGGCGGTCAGCGCGGCCAGACAGCCGATCACGAACAGGGGGCGGAGGTGGATCATGGCTCTCTCCGGTCAGCGGCCCAGAATGAAGGCGCGCGGGTTACGTTCGATCATGCGCGCCAGCGACCCGAAGGCCGCAGTGGCCCGGCGTAGTTCGCGCATGGAATTCAGGATTTCTGCATTGAAGGCCGAGCGGTCGCCGTAAGATGCCACCAACCCCTCGGCGGTGGTCACCAGCTCTTCAAGCTTGCGGGTCAGCGCAGGCAACCGGTCAGAGGCATCGGCAATGGCGGTTGCGGCATCCTGCGCGGCAACCAGGGTGCCGTTCAACTTCTCGGCGGCACCACCTTCGCGCAGCTCACCCAGCAGCGCAGCGGTCTGCTCCAGCGTATCGGACAGCGCACGCGGCAGACGCTCGGCATCTTTCGATCCCAGCATGCCGCGCACGTCCCCCAGAATTCCGTCGATCTTGGTGCCGATGTCGCCCAGCGGCATCTCGGCCACGGCCTGCGCCGCCGCATCGGTGGATTTCAGCGTGTCGCCCAACCCTTCGATTTCATACAGCACGCTCGACGCGGCCTCGGTTACGCCGTCAATCGCGGCGATGGTTTTGGTTGCGGCATCCCCTGCATTGAGCCCGTCAACCAGCGTGCGCAGCTGCGACAACAGCCCGTTCAATTCACCCGGCACGGCGCGGGTGTCTTCGCTTTCGGCGACCGCCGAAATGCCGTCCAGCGTGCGGATCGCCGAATTCAGCAGCTGTTCGATAGGCAAGGCGTCGATGCGTTTGAAAACCCCTTCCGCCGAGGCGGCCAGGTCATTGGTCGCGGCGGGCGCGGTGGGCAGGATCGGATAGGGATCCGCAGTCAGGTTCATCACCTTGGCGGGCACGTCGGGCACGTCGGTCAGCTCGACAATCAACGTAGAGCCCAAAAGTCCAACCCCCGCGATCCGCGCGCGCAGGCCACTTTCGACCTCGCCGGCAAGGAATTCGGTGACGACCTCTTTGTCGGTGTCACGCGCCAGACCCAACCGCTCGGGCGAGAGGGCGATGACAACCTGCTGCTGGGCATAGCGCGTGCCGACGGAATCGGTTTGCACCTTGATCGACAGATCGGTGACTTCGCCCGCCTCGACGCCGCGGAACTGCACTTTCGCGCCACGCTCCAGGCCCTTGATCGCCTGATCGAACAACAGTGTATAATGCGGCGGGTCGATCAGATCATTGCCGAAGATCGAGGCCTTGGCCGCATCGGAACTGGGATAGAGCCGATAGGGGAAGCCGTTCTGCACAAAGGTGCCGCCAGTCGAGAGCGTGTCGAATTCGATCCCCCCCTGCACCAGCGAGGCCAGCGACCGCATATCAAGCGTGACGCCGGTGGCATCGAGCGACACCGAAATACCCGAAGTGTCCCAAAACCGGGTGGTGGTGGTCAAGCGCCGGTCATGCGGCGCCTCGATGAAGGCATCGACGGTCACGCCGGCGTCGTTTTCGTTCAGCCGCAGATTCTGGATCCGACCTACGGTGACCCCGCGAAACAGGATCGGCGCACCTTCGGCCAAACCGCCGGCATCCTCGGCGCGCAATTCGACCCAGGTGCCCTTGCTGGGATCGGGGGCGACGGGCGGCTTGGCAAGTCCTTGGAAGTTGCGCATCTCGGCCTGCGGTGTCGCGTCCCAATAGCCCTCGATGAAGGTGCCCGACAACACGGTGTCGAGACGTGAAATTCCCTGCGCCGAAACCTGCGGCCGCACCAGCCAGAAGCTCGCTTCGGCGTCGATATAGGGGGCAACATGTTTGTCAACGCGCACACCGATCCGCACCGAGGTCAGATCCGGGCTGAAACCCACGGTCTCGACCTTGCCGACATCGACCTCGCGGAACTTCAGCGGGGTCTCGCCGGGGTGGATGCCGGTTGCGTCGGCAAAGTCGATCTCGATCAGCACGCCACGGTCGGAATAGGTTTTCCACGCCACGCCCAGCGTGATCGCCAGCGCCAGCAACGGCACCAGCCAGACCACCGACAGCTGGGTCCAGATCGGATTCGGCGCAGGTGTGGCCTTGAGTTCGGCAGGATGCGGATCGTCGGTCATGGGTCTTTCGCTTGTGCGGGGCCCCGCCAGATCAGCCGGGGATCAAAACTTTGGGCCGAGAGCATGGTGAATGCAACCGACAGCGCAAACGACGCCGCCGCAGGGCCTGGATGGATCGAAGCAACCGCCCCCAATTGCACCAATGCCGACAAAATTGCCACAACGAACACGTCGATCATCGACCAGCGGCCGATGAACTCGACCACTTCGTAAAGGTGCAGGTGCGGATGCGATCCGGCGCGTCGCTCGTGGCCGACCGATAGCGCGAGATAGGCAATGGCGAAAAACTTCGCCACCGGAATGACAAGCGAGGCAAAGAAGACCACGCCCGCCACAAGATAGTTGTGATGCGCGAGCAGCTCGACCACGCCGCCCAGAATGGTGTTTTGCTGATGCCCGCCCAGCGTTGCCGTGCGCAGCATCGGATAGAGATTGGCGGGGATGTAAAAGATCAGACCCGCCAGCCACCAGGCCCAGACCCGCTGCAGGCCCGCCGTGCTGACACGGCGCAGCCGCGCACCGCAGCGCCCGCAGGCCTGCGTGCCTTCGGGCCAGACGCGCCCACAACGGGTGCACCCGGTTAGCCCCGCATCGCGCGCCGTCAATACCGATACCGTCGGGGTCATGACTGTTCGATCGCGCGCCATATCGTCCATTTGCTCATGAAGACGTTCTTCAATGCGGTGACGATGATCAGCGCACAAAACGCCCAAAACGCGGGCCCCAGCGAGACGCTGGCCAGGCCCGCGACTTTGACCAGGGCCACTGCGGTGCCGATGATGAAGATCTCCGCCATTGCCCAAGGTTGCAGTTCTTCGGCCAGACGAAAGGCGCGGGCGGCATGGGGCCATGCGGGGCGCCCGTTTGACAACGGCCAAAGCGTGTAGATCAGCGCCGCAAAGCGCAGCGTTGGCAGGGCCACGATGGCCAGCAGAACGGCCAGTGACAGCGGCGCCAGAATTCCGTCGGAAAAGGCCATGGCCGCCTCGAAGACCGAACTGGCATGCGACAACCCCTTGGCCGAGATCGTCAGAAACGGAAAGAACACCGCCCCCACCATCAGGATCATCGCGGTGAAGGCCAGCGCGATCACATGCAGGAAAGACCGGGTCCGCGGGGTGATCAGCAAGGTGCCGCAGCGCACGCAGGCGGCGCGCTCGGTCTCGCCCAGAACGGTGGCATGATGCAGGGCATCGCAGCACGGGCAGGCAATCAACTGGTCAAGGGGCACGGACAGATCTGTCATGGGGCAAACATAGTGCCGCCTTGTGGATCTGCAAAGAGGCGCAGGATTTGCGCGGCATTTTACCCTTTAAGCGCACATTAATGCCGCAGTGCTAAACCTGATCCCGGGTGAAGAAGAGGTGGTGGGATGAGCACGCGCGACAACGCGGCTCCAGTCATCATCAAACGGAAGAAGGTCGTCGGCGGCGACGGACACCACGGTGGGGCGTGGAA
>JAQTYE010000046.1:15436-21583 GCA_028749255.1 Paracoccaceae bacterium
ATGATGGCCTTCTTTCTGTTAATGGGGCTGTTGAACGCGACGACGGAAAAACAACGCAAGGGGATTGCGGATTATTTCAATCCGACGATTCCAATCAACCGGATTTCGGGTGGTGGCGAAGGGGCCTTTGGGGGGGATTCCGTCTTTTCCGAAGACCAGATCGCGCAGACGGGCACTGGCGCGGCAGGCGAAAGGCCGACCGAAGAACGCCAGGCCAAGGGACAGCGTGGCACCGAAACCTCCAAAGAGAAGGAAACCGCGCAATTCGAAAAGATGGCGCGTGACATCGAGAAATCGCTGACCGGGACCGGCGGCGAGTCGATGGTCAGTCAGCAACTGGCGCGTCATGTCGTGACCCGGGTCACCGACGAGGGTCTGATCGTCGAGTTTTTCGATCTTGATGACGAGCCGTTGTTTCTGGAAGACGGCACCGATCCGGCCCCGGTCACGCGCGAAATCGCGACGATGCTGGTGCGCGTTTTCGGACTTGTTCAGAATGGCATAGCCCTGAATGGGCACACCCGTGCCTACCCGGAAATGCTGCGTGAAAATCCGATTTGGGATTTGTCGATGCAGCGGGCGCAGGTGATGCGCGTGCTTCTTGAACAGGCGGACCTGCCAAAAGAACGGATTCAGCGTGTTACTGGATTTGCCGATCGCAAGCCCGCAGTGGCCGCCCCGATGTCGATCCGCAACAACCGATTGGAGATGATCTTGCTGCGCAGTCAGCTGTGACAGGGTTACCAAGATATCGGGCGTATTTTATCTGTTAGGGGGATTTTAAGGGCCGCTGCTGCAATCTGCATCCTGAACGAGGGACGCAGCAGCAGAAAGGCGCTTTCATGTCCATTTCTTCTTCGCTTAACGCGGGGGTCGCCGGTCTTGCGGCGAACGCCACCCGCCTTGCGACGATTTCCGACAATATCGCGAACTCGGGGACTTATGGCTACAAAAGGGCCACAGCCGATTTCGAAAGCATGGTGATCAGCAGCGCCAGCAACGCCGGGGTTTATTCCGCGGGCGGTGTGCGCGCCTCGACGGCGCGCCTGATTGACGAGCGAGGCTCTCTTGTCTCAACCACGAATGCAATGGATATCGCGGTCTCGGGGCGTGGCTTCTTGCCGGTGATCCCGAGCGTGGCCCTCGACAATATCAGCGGTGATCAGCCGCTGATGATGACGACCACGGGGTCGTTCCATACCGACAGCGAAGGCGTGTTGCGCACCGATTCCGGGCTTGTTCTGCTCGGCTGGCCTGCCAACGCCGATGGCACGATCCCGACCTTGCCACGCGACACCATGGCCGGTCTGGAGCCGGTCGTCATCAACGCCAACCAGACCGCGGGTGACCCGACAACCCTGATGAACCTGGGCGTGAATCTGCCCGCTGTTGCGACCAACGCCAGCGCGGATGGTGAAACACTACCGCTGTCGGTCGAGTATTTCGGCAACCTCGGGACGTCTGAAACGCTCGACATCACCTTCACGCCAACCGTGCCTGTTTCCGGTTCGTCCAACACCTGGACGATGGTGATCCGCGATTCCGCCACGCTTGATGATGCGATGACCGTCGCGGATGAAAGCATTATCGGAGAATACACTTTGACCTTCGACGACAGTCGCGGTGCGGGCGGCACGCTGTCTTCGGTCACGCTGGTCTCTGGTGGCGCCTATGATGCCGCGACCGGCACGTTGGATCTGACGGTTGCGGGGGGACCGTTGACCATGACGATCGGCAAGATCGGCGATACCAACGGGCTGACCCAGTTGTCCGACAGCTTCGCGCCGACGTCGATCACCAAAGATGGTTCGCCCGTCGGGAACCTGACCGGGGTCGAAATCGACGAGGACGGCTATATCAAGGCGACCTATGACACCGGGTTCATTCGCACCGTCTATCAGATCCCGCTGGTCGATGTCCCCAACCCCAATGGGTTGACGACGCTGGACAATCAGACGTTCCAAGTGTCCTCGACCTCGGGGTCGTTTTTCTTGTGGGATGCGGGCGATGGTCCAACCGGATCGGTCGAAGGCTACGCGCGCGAAGGCTCTGCCGTCGATGTCGCGCAAGAGTTGACCAATCTGATCCAGACCCAGCGCGCCTATTCATCGAACGCCAAGGTTATTCAGACCGTGGACGAGATGCTGCAAGAGACGACCAACATCAAACGCTAACCCCAGACGGGACGGCGCGGAGGATGACCGATGACGATTTCAAGTTCACTTGCCAATGCCCTGTCAGGTCTGACGGCCGCGGCCCGAATGGCCGATGTCGTTGCCTCAAACACGGCCAATGCGATGACAGAGGGTTATGCCCGTCGCGAGCTGTCGCTGGAATCCAAATCGCTTGGCGGCACGGGCGCGGGGGTCAAGGTCAACGGCGTCACGCGCATCGTCAACGAGGTGGTTCTTCAAGACCGGCGGCTTGCAGATGCAGCCGCTGGAAATTCCACAGTGCGCACGGGTTTCTATACGCGCGTTGAAACACTGATCGGCGACCCGGAAAGCACCGGGTCGCTGTCATCACGCCTTGCCGACTTCGATTCAGCCCTGATCGAGGCCTCCAGCCTGCCGGAAAGCGACGCACGTCTCGCTGCGGTTGTGTCAGCGGCTTCTGCTGTGGCGGATCACCTGAATGCACTGTCGAAAGACATTGCGCAAATCCGGATCGAGGCCGACGATTCAATCGAAAAGCAGGTCGATTTTCTGAACACATCACTCAAGCAGGTAGACGACCTGAATGCGGACATCCTCGCCGAACACAGCGCAGGGCACGATGCGTCGGCGTTGATGGATCAACGCCAAGCGCTTGTCGATAAAATTTCGGAAATTGTTCCGGTCCGGCAAGTGGACCGCAGTCTCGATCAGATTTCGCTGTATACAACCGGTGGCGCGATCCTGCTCGAAGGGAACCCGGTCAAGATCGGATTCTCGCCGGTGGGCGTGATCACCGCAGACATGACACAGGCGTCGGGCGCGCTGTCCGGGCTGACGTTGAATGACAAGCCGGTGTCCAGCGCAGATGCCGGCGTTCTGGGCGGTGGCACACTTGGTGCGCTGTTTGCGGTGCGCGATGAACTTGCCCCGCAGGTTCAGGACGAAATTGATGCCTTCGCCCGCGATCTGATCGAACGGTTTGCCAACCCTGCCGTTGACCCCACACTCACCAGCGGGGACGCCGGGCTGTTCACCGACGGGGGCTCGGCTTTTGATCCGTTGGACGAGGTCGGTCTTGCGGGGCGCATCTCGCTCAACGCTTTGGTGGACCCGTCCGCCGGGGGGGCACTGTGGCATTTACGCGATGGTCTTGGGGCGACGTCCCCCGGATCGGTCGGCAATTCGGCGCAACTCAATGCGTTCAGCGACGCGATGGCGGAAAGCCGCGCACCAACATCGGGGTCTTTCGGCAGCACCCAAAGATCATCCTCGGGCTTGGCAGCAGAAGTGCTTTCGTCGATTTCAAGCGCGCGCCAGGCTGCGGAAGCAACACAAAGCTATCACGCTGCCCGGCAAGAAACCCTGACCCAGATGTCGCTCGCGGACGGCGTCGACACGGATTACGAGCTCGAAACGCTGCTGCGCGTCGAGCAGGCCTATGCCGCAAATGCGAAGGTAATCAAGACCATCGACGAGCTTATTCAGCAGATATTGGGGTGGTAAGATGAATTATGTTTCAGTTGGAGACATGGCCCAAGCCTATCAGCTGCGCCAGCACAATGTTCAGCTCAAGACGACGCTGACACAGTTAACCGAAGAGGTCGTGACCGGGGTGCAGACCGATATCGGCCGTGCGGTCGGCGGGGATTTCACCGCCTTGGCGGCGATTGACCATTCCCTGAACACTCTTGAATCCTATGGCCGCGTCGCGACTGAAGCACAGCTGTTCTCGGGAACGATGCAAGGCGCGCTTGACCTTGTGCAGACCCTCGCGACCGAAATCGGGCCCAGTCTGGTCTCAGCGGCAACAAACTCCAGCCCGACCCTTGTCGCAACCACAACAAGCGATGCCGTTCAAAGGTTTGAAGCCGCGATCTCTGCGCTCAATACCAATGTCGCAGGCAGATATGTGTTTTCCGGCAACGCCGTCGATACCAAACCCTTGGCCTCCGCAGATGACATTCTCGCCGCACTTGGCGCAGCGATTTCGACCGAAACGACGGCCCCGGGCATCGTCTCGGCGGTCGAAGCCTGGTTTTCCGCCCCAACCGGATCGGGCGGCTTTTCGGATCTGGCATATGCCGGGAGCGCGTCGGCGCTTGGGGCCATGCGGATCACAGAGGGCGAGGCAATAGAATTGAATGTGACGGCGCAGGACGCCACTATCCGCGACACGCTAATGGGGTTTGCATTGGCGGCGCTGGTTTCGGCAGACATGGTTCCCTCTGGCAGCGATGCGCGTTCTGGCCTGACCCAGGCGGCTGGTGAGCGTCTGATCACAGCCGACAGCAACCTGACAGTTCTGCGCGCGAAAATCGGCGCAACAGAAGGCCGAATTGCAGATGCCCAGGTGGAAAACCGCAACCAGTCGGCAAGCCTGAAACTGGCGCGACAGTCCTTGATCGAGGCCGACCCCTATGACACGGCGACGGCCTTGGAGGCCATCAAAACCCAGATCGAAACACTGTACAAATTAACGTCGCGCCTCTCGGCCTTGTCTCTTGCGGACTATCTGTGATGAAACCCCTTCTGGCTCTTGTCCTGATGCTTGTCGCCACCTTGGCCGATGCCGCGCCGATCCGTATCAAGGATCTGGTCGAATTTGACGGCGTGCGCGGGAATGACCTTGTTGGTTATGGCTTGGTTGTTGGCCTCAATGGAACGGGGGACGGGCTACGCAATGCCCCGTTCACCGAAGAAATTATGTCAAACATTCTGGAACGCCTCGGCGTTAACGTTACTGGAGAGCAGTTTCGCCCCAAGAACGTCGCAGCGGTTCTGGTGACCGCCTCTCTTCCGGCTTTTGCCCGTGCCGGCAGCCAGATCGACGTCACGGTTTCGGCAATCGGTGATACCAAAAGCCTGTTGGGGGGCACGCTGATCATGACCCCCCTGAATGCGGCAGACGGAGAGATCTACGCCGTCGCACAGGGGTCCGTCATTGCGGGCGGGGCTGTGGCGAGCGGTGCAGCCGCTTCGGTTGTACTGGGCGTCCCGACCTCTGGGGCGATCCCCTCCGGGGCTCGAATCGAGCGAGAGATATCTTTTGAATTCAATGATCTATCTACAATTCGATTGGCATTGCGCACGCCGGACTTTACAACCGCCGGACGCATCGAACAGGCAGTCAATCGTGAGTTTGGCAAGCGCGTTGCGAATATGAACGATGCGGGCACAATTTCTTTGAACGTCACGTCAGCAGGAATGCGCTCGGCGGCCCATATGATTGGCCGAATCGAAAACCTGAGCATCGAACCCGAGCAGCGGGCACGGGTTGTCGTTGATCAACGCTCGGGCACGATTGTCATGGGCGAGGACGTCCGCATTTCGCATGTCGCGGTGAGCCAAGGTAACCTTACCCTACGGGTTGAAGAAGCACCCATTGCCGTACAACCCAATCCATTCGCGCAAGGTGAAACCGTCATTGTGCCGCGAACGACTGCAACACTTGAAGAAAATGCAGGGATTCACATGGTAGAAGTTGTAGACAACAGCTCGTTGTCAGAGGTGGTAGCCGGCCTAAACGCATTGGGTGTAAGCCCCCGCGACATGATTGATATTCTCAAAAGCATCCACGCTGCCGGAGCACTACATGCGGAGTTCATTGTGAATTGAAGTAAGCTGTGCCCCGGTAACCCCCCCGGATTTTAACGGGATACGGGAGTAGAATTTTCTCGGCAGGATGAACGAGGAGATTTCGATAAAGAAGACACGTTTTACCGAGGCCCAGATCATGGGCGTGCCGCGTCAGATGGAGGGCGGTGTGCCTGCAGCCGAGCTGTGCCGCGAACACGGTATGAGCAGCGCGACGCTGTACAAGTGGCGGGCGAAGTACGGCGGCATGGATGCCAGCCTCATCAGTGAGAGCGAGCCCTATGCGCCATTGGTTCAAGCACAATGGCGAGCGCGACGGCATCGCGCCACTGCGCGCTGTCGGCAGGAGCGACGGTAGCTGGTCGTTCTCGACCAACGTCGGCAACTGGAAACGCGG
>JAQTYE010000047.1 GCA_028749255.1 Paracoccaceae bacterium
GAAGCCGAACTTCCGCCCGCTGCACCGCAGCAAGAATTCAGCTTCGACACGCTCTCGCAAGAGATGCAGGCGATGGCCACCAAGCCGCCGGTGCAAACCCAGATGCCGGAAAGCTTTCTGTCGGGGCTGACCTATGACGACTACCGCCTGATCCGCTTCAACCCGGAACGCGCGCGGTTCTCGGACATCAAAGACTCGCAATTCCAGTTGCACGCCTTCCACATGGGCTGGTTGTTCAAGGAACCCGTGCTGCTGTACGAAGTGGCCGAGGGGCAAGCCCGGATCATGGGCTTCGACACCGACGACTTCATCTATGAACGCGAAGCCCGCAACCACGTCCCCGAGCATGCCCAACTGCCCGGCGTCGCAGGGTTCCGCCTGCATCACCCGCTGAACCGCCCCGATGTGTTCGACGAACTGGCGGCATTTCAGGGCGCGTCCTATTTCCGCGCGCTTGGCCGCAATTCGGCCTACGGGCTGTCGGCCCGCGGGCTGGCGCTGAACACCGGGCTGTCGGTGGCCGAGGAATTCCCGCGCTTCACCCGGTTCTACATCGAACGTCCCGTGGCGGGCGCGGGCACCGTGGTGGTCTATGCCGCGATGGAAAGCGCCTCGCTGACCGGGGCTTATCGTTTCGTCATCACCCCCGGCACCGAGACGTTGATGGATGTGACCGCGCGGCTGTATTTCCGCGCCGATGTCGATCAGCTGGGCATCGCGCCGCTGACGTCGATGTTCCTGTTCGCCGAACGCAACCGCAACGCCTTTGACGACTATCGCCCGAATGTGCATGACAGCGACGGCCTGGGCATCACCCGCGCCGATGGCGACATGCTGTGGCGTCCGCTGGCCAACCCCTCGCGGCTGGCGTCGAGCTATTTCGTCGAAACCGCGCCGAAAAGCTTTGGCCTGTATCAGCGCGACCGTGAATTCGACCATTATCAGGATGCGGCCGCCTTGTATGAACGCCGTCCGTCCTGCGTGGTGGAACCGGCGGGCGACTGGGGCAAAGGCGCAATCCGTCTGGTCGAGATCCCGTCGGACCTGGAGGTCAACGACAACATCGTCGCCTTCTGGGTGCCCGAAGCCCCGGCCAAGGCCGGTGACGCGCGTGAATTCGCCTATCGGCTGCGTTGGGGCGACCTGCCCTTCGACACACGCGACGAACGCGCCTATATTCTGGAAACCCGCGCAGGTGTGGGCGGTGTGTCGGGCGTGGAAAATGCCGACGGCACCCGGAAATTCGTGATCGACTTCAAAGGCGGGCTGTTGGGCAATCTGCCGGGCGACCGCGAAGAAGATCTGAAAGTTGTCAGCAATGCCGTCAATGGCGAGATCAAAACCCAGACGCTGTCGCATCTGTGGGGCACCGATATCTGGCGGCTGGTCATTGATGTCGCAGCACCGCGGGGTGCAACTGTGGAACTGAGTGCCCATATTGCGGGTTATGACCGTAAGCTTACCGAAACCTGGCTTTATCAATGGATCAAGGCATGACCGCACATCTCCTCCCCTCCGCGGCACTTCCGATTGACTCCGTGGCAGCCTTCACCCCCGGCGCGTTGATCGCGGGACCCTGCGCCCTGCCGCAAGCACCGTTGGCGATGCCCGCGCAGGTGATCGAGGCCCAGACCGGCCTGTTGCGCCGCCTGATTGCGGGTCTGATCCCGCATCACCCGACCGCGCCGTCAACGGGCGCTGGCGTCTGACTCCCATGACACATCGCCGGTCGCGTGTCGGGCTTTATGCCCTGCGCGGGTTCGCGCTCGCGCTCAGCCTGCTGGCGGGTCTGGGTGCGTTTGTGCTGTTTTTGCAATTCGGCGATGCCGACGGGCTGGATGCGCTCGACATCCTGCGCGCGCTGCTGATCCTGATCTCGACGCTCTGGCTGGCCTGGGGCGCGATTCAGGCGCTGATCGGCTTGACCAGCTTTGCCCACCCGCCCGCCTATGATACGCAAGCCCCGATCACCGGGCGCACCGCCATTCTGATGCCGGTCTATAACGAAGACCCGCTGGCGACGTTTTCGCGCGTGGCGGCGATGGATGCCTCGCTGGCCGCACTGGGCGACCCCGCGCAAATCCATTTCGCCATTCTGTCAGACACCCGCAATGAAACCATCGCCCGCCGCGAGGTGCAGCTGTTTGCGCATCTGGTCTCGGACCGGCACGGGATGGGGCGGTTCTTCTATCGGCGACGCGAGATGAACACCGGCAAGAAGGCCGGCAACATCGAGGATTTCATCACCCGCTCGGGGGGCGCCTATGACTATGCGCTGATCCTTGATGCCGACAGTTTGATGGACGGCGAGACGATCTTGCAGATGATCCGCCGGATGGAGGCAGAGCCGCGTCTGGGCCTGTTGCAGACCCTGCCCAAGGTGATCCGCGCACGGTCGCGCTTTGGCCGCGCGATGCAGTTTTCCGCCAGCTTCTTTTCGCCGATCTTCGCCCGTGGGCTGGCGATGATGCAGGGCGAAACCGGGCCGTTCTGGGGCCATAACGCGCTGGTTCGGGTGCGCGCCTTTGCCGAGTCGTGCGGCCTGCCCGCGCTGCGCGGCAAGCCCCCTTTCGGCGGCCATGTGATGAGCCATGACTATGTCGAAGCCGCGCTTTTGGCGCGCGCGGGATGGATTGTGCGGCTGGATGACGACCTCGGCGGCAGCTTCGAGGAAGGCCCCGAAAATATCGTCGATCACGCAAAACGCGACCGGCGCTGGTGTCAGGGCAACTTGCAGCATTCGCGCATCATCGGCGCGCCAGGGCTGCGTGCCTGGTCGCGGTTTGTCTTTGCGCAGGGTATCATGGCTTATATCGCGCCGCTGTTCTGGCTGGGCTTCATTCTGGCCTCGATTGCCGCGCCCCTGCTGGCACCGCCCCCGGATTACTTCCCCGAGCCCTACTGGCCCTTCCCCTATTTCCCGCCGTCAGAGGCCTCGAAGGCGATCGGTCTGGCGATCGGTATTTTCGGGCTGCTGCTGTTGCCGAAGATCCTGATCGCGGCACGGGCGGCCCTGACCGGACGAGCGCGGGGTTTTGGAGGCGCGGCCCTGGCCTTCGCCTCGACCCTGGGCGAGTTGGCGTTTTCCTCGCTCACCGCGCCGGTGCTGCTGATGTATGCCACGCGTTCGGTGTTTCAGGTGCTGCTGGGGCGCGATGGTGGCTGGCCGACCAACAACCGCGGTGACGGTTCGCTGAGCCTGAGCGAAAGCATCTCTGCCTCGCACTGGATCGTCAGCATTGGCCTGATCGGGCTGGCTGCGACCTGGATTTTCGCGCCCGGGCTGTTTTTGTGGCTGCTGCCCGTGGGCGTTCCGATGATCTTTGCGCCGGTTTTGCTGTGGTGGTCCTCGCATCCCTCGACCGGGCGCCTGATGGGGGTGCCCACCGAATATGCGCCCCCGCCGATCATGGTTTTGCATGATCAGATTTTTGCGCGCTGGACGGCGGCACTCGACGCCGAACCGGCCCCGGAGACCAGCCATGCCTGATACCCCGCCCAAAGCCATGACGGGCCGCGACCCGCGGCTCGATTTTTTCCGTGGGCTGAGCCTGGTGATGATCTACCTCAATCACGTTCCGGGCACGATTTACGAGATGTTCACCTCGCGCAATTTCGGACATTCGGATGCGGCCGAAGGGTTTGTGTTCATGTCCGGCACGGCGGCGGCGCTGGCCTATGGGCCAAAGCTGGCGCAGGGGCTGCGCTGGGAAGGGATGCGCAAGGTCTGGGGCCGGGCATGGCAGCTGTATCTGGTGCATCTGTTCACCGCGATCTGGGCCATTGCCATCGTATCGGGTGCTGCGCTGTGGTTCGGCGGCGAGGCATTGCTGACCAAGAACGCCTTCAAACCCCTGACCCAAGAGCCGCTGGCCTTTCTGGTCGGTATTGCCACGCTCGGCCATCAGCTGGGCTATGTGAACATCCTGCCGATGTATGCCGCGCTGTTGCTGGCTGCGCCCTTCCTGATCCGGCTGGGGCAACGTGCGCCGATGGGGCTGGTGGCCTTCACCTTCGGCTTCTGGGCTCTGACAGGCATGTTCCGCCTGAACCTGCCCAATTACCCGTTCGAAGGCGGTTGGTTCTTCAACCCGCTGGCGTGGCAATTGTTGTTCAGTCTGGGCCTGCTGACCGGCCTGGCGCTGCGCCGGGGGGAACGTTTCGTGCCGGTCAAATCCTGGCTGATCTGGCCCGCCGCAATCTGGCTGGTGCTTTGTGCGATCTGGGTAAAATCCGACTATCTGATGGGCACGCTTGGCCACGTCGTGTGGCAGTTGCGGGAATGGGGCGTTCCGTTCTTCCTGGTCGATTTCGACAAGACCTTCGTGTCGGGGCCGCGGCTGACGCATATTATGGCGCTGGCCTACATCCTGTCACTGCCCGGGATCGTGCCACGGATCGCGGCGTCGCGCGCGATGGCGCCGGTGCGCCTGCTGGGTCGGCACGGGCTGCCGGTGTTCGCCACCGGGACCGTTCTGGCGATCTTTTCGCAAGCCGTGAAAGAGGTGCACCCGGGCGGTTTCGCACAAGACAGCGTGCTGATCCTGGGCGGGCTTGGCGTGCAATATGCGCTGGCCTTCGCGCGCGAGAAGCTTTCAGGCAAAGCCGCCGCCACTGCCGCGCCGGCCCAACCTGTGCCCGCCGCCTAAAGGGCCCGCACGAACCGGCCTGAAGAACGCCGGAGCAATCCGGCGTTGAACGATACATCAGTTCGCAGTGCGGTGACATCGCCTTGAACGCGGCCAGCGCGGCCTGCACCTTGGGCGTGCGATGCAGATCGACATGGCTGACCAGCCACAGCGGCGATTGCCAGTCGGGGCGCGGCCCGATGACTTCGGTCAGGCGCGGATTGGCGCGGCCATCCAGCGCAGGCATGAATCCCAACCCCAGCCCCTCGCGCACCGCCGCGGCCAGGGCCTCGGGGTCGTTGCCGCGAAACACCACCTGCGCGGCGGGGATCGTATCGTTCAGCCAGCGGTAGAACGGCGCGCGGCTGTCGCGCTGTTCGGGGCCGATGAAGCGATGCTCGGCCAGCGTCGCCTCGGTCGGCAGGCCGTAGCGCGTGATATAGGCGTCGCTGGCATAAAGCGCGACGTGATGCGCGCCCAGAGCCTGCACGACGTTATCCGGTTCGGTCGGGCGCGAGCCCGCGCGGATCGCCACATGGGCCTCGCCATATTCCAGCCGGAACACCCGTTGATCGGTCAGATAACGCAGCTTCAACCCCGGGTGATCGGCCATCAGCTGCGCCAGGGCGGGCAAGACCAGCGCCGAAAGGGTCGGCAGCGAGGTGATGATCAGCTCGCCCGACACTTCTTCGCCCGCGCCCGCGATCCGCGCGGCCAGTTGCGCGAACTGATCTTCGGTCGCCTGCCCTACCGCCAGCAACTGCTGCCCCGCCTCGGTCGGCGTATAGCCGCGCGGGTGGCGTTGGAACAGTTTCGCGCCCAGCCGCGCCTCCAGCGCATCGACGTGGCGGATCACGGTGGCGTGGTGCACACCCAGCACCTCGGCCGCGCCCGACACTGTGCCCACACGCGCCACCTGATAGGCGGTGCGGATCTCATCCCAGTTCTCAAAATTCATATGTGCACCCGCGAACATTTGCCGTGCGATCATGCCAGTTGCGTTCACACTCGCAAAGGACAATCTTTGCTGCAAGTGCAAACACCCCTCCGCAGGAGACAGAAATGACCAAAGTTCTTCGTATCGACAGCTCGATCAAAGGTCCGGCTTCGGTGACCCGCAAACTGACCGACAAAATCACCGCACGTCTGGGCGGCGATCTGACGGTGCGTGACACCACCACGATCCCGCTGATCGACGGCGCCTGGATTGGTGCGGCCTATACCCCCGCCGACGCCCGCACCGCCGAACAGACCGCCACGCTGGCGCTGTCGGATGCGCTGATCGCAGAAATCAAGGCTGCCGATGTGATCGTGATCGGTGCGCCGATCTACAACTTTGGCGTGACCGGCCCGCTGAAGGCCTGGATCGACCAGATCTGCCGCGTGGGCGAAACCTTCAAATACACCGAAACCGGGCCGGTCGGCCTGGCAGGCGCCAAGCGCGTGATCGTGGCCTATGCGTCGGGCGGCGTGCCGCAGGGCTCGGCCTATGATCTGGCCTCGGCCTATCTGAAACAGGTTCTGGCCTTCATCGGCATCACCGATGTGACCTTTGTCGCCGCCGAAGGTGTGGCCGTTGACGAGGCCGCAGCCATCGCCCGTGCCGAAGACGCAATCGGCAAACTCGCCGCCTGATCCGGCGAACAGATTTCGGCCTCTTGCCCCCGGCGCCTTGTGCTCTGCAACCGGGGGGAAGGCGGGCTCTCCACCCCGCAGGCCGGTTGGACGGCGGTCGCTGAACCCTCAGCGGCCGCCGTTTTTATTACCAGCGCAGCAGATGCCGCCCGACCAGCGCGGCGGTGATCGTCACCACGCCAATCGCCGCGCCATACCAGGTGACAAAGAACAGCGGATTATCCTGCGTGCAAAACAGCGAATAGCCGGTCGCCGCCCCCGCACTTGCCGCCAGCCCCGCCAATGCGCCCGACAGCATCGGCCGCACCGAGGCACCGCGCCGCAGCACCCGCAGCGCCACGGCTGCAGGCAGTATGGCCAGCAGAATGATCAACCCCACGCATTCCGATAACGAAAACATGCCGACTTCCGCGAATCGCACCACCGGCGGGCGGGTGACAAAGGCCCAGCCCCACAACCCCGCCGCAACCAGAACCGGCACTGCCAGCGCCCGCAACAGACCGCGCGCCTGCGCCTCGGGACGGACCAGCCGCGCCAGTGCACCCAGCGCCAGCCCGCAAACCACCAGCGGCAGCAGCGTTTTCAACGGCACCACCGGATTGGCCCAGGCCTGCGCCAGATCGGCCCGCGTTCCCAGCACCCCCAGAAACAACGCCGCAGGCAGCAAGGTCGCGATCACGATCCGCCCGCTCAGCGCAGCAACGTGCAGCGGCGGCGGCGGCGCTTCGGTCGCCAGCCGGGCAATCAGATCATCGGTGTCCATCGGTGCCTCCCTTCGCCAGAGTGGCCAGTTTCTTCATCGCGCGATGCAGACCAACCCGCAGCGCGCCCTCGGTCATGTTCAATCGCGCGCCAACATCGGCGGGCGCCTCTTCGCGCAGGGCCAATGCGCGCACGATCTCGGCCGCGCGCGGATCAAGCTGCCCCAGCAGCGCCTCGGTCTGCCGCGCGGCATCGCGGGCGGCAAACGGGTCGGGCCCGGGGTCCGCCGCCAGGATTTCGGTGAAATCCTCGATCGGCAGATGCACAACGGCGCCCCGTGCGCGGAACGCATCAACCACCTTGTAGCGCACGATGGCATACAGCCACGGGCGCAGCGGATGATCCTCGCGCCAGGTGTGGCGTTTGCGGTGCAGCGCCAGCAAAACCTCTTGCACGATATCCTCGTGCTGATCGGGGCCGAAGCTGCGCCCGCGCGCCCGCACAATGCCGCGCACAACCGGCGTGACGGCACACAGGAACCGGGCATAGGCCCGCCCGTCCCCGGCATTCGCAGCCCGCAAAAGCCCCGCCCAGTCATCCGATGTGTGCGTCATTGTCCCCTGCACTTCGTAGCACTGCGGGGATTGTTACAGCGTGGGGCGAAAAATCCATGACTTACTTTCAGTCGATCACGAAAATCGCGCGCCGGAACACCAAACCGTGAGCCGCGTAATGTCACGCGCCCCCCCTGCGAAAGGACATTCGAGGACCAACAAGGGTCGCTCGTTACACCAACAGACAGGAGACTGACATGACCATGATGACCCGCACCCTGACGCTGACCGCAAGCCTGGCCACCGCGATGACGCTGGCCGCGGCCCAGGCCCATGCCGAGGACGCGATGGAGAAATGCTATGGTGTCGCGATGGCGGGCCAGAACGATTGCGCGGCGGGCCCCGGCACCACCTGCGCGGGCACGGCCGCGATGGATTATCAGGGCAACGCCTGGAAACTGGTGCCGGCGGGCACCTGCGCCACGATTTCGACGCCGCATGGCATGGGGTCGCTCGAACCGATCAAAGATATGTAATGCCTCGGGGCGCGGCTTCGGGCGCGCCCCTCCCCCATGCCCAAGGACATCGCCATGACCCAGCTTCCCAATGCCCCTGGCATCGGCTTCAAGCCCGAACATTTCGACGCGTTGCGCGCCAGCCGCCCCGATCTGGGGTTTCTGGAAATCCACGCCGAAAACTACATGGGCGCGGGCGGCGTGCCGCATGCGCAGCTGACCGCGCTGCGGGCAGATTATGCGCTGTCGTTGCATGGCGTGGGCCTGTCCATCGGCGCGCCGGGGCGTCTGGATGCCGACCATCTGGCCCGGCTGCGCGCGCTGATTGACCGCTATCGCCCCGAAAGTTTTTCCGAACATCTGGCCTGGGCCAGCCATGGCGAAGCCTATCTGAACGACCTGCTGCCGCTGCCCTATACGCCGCAAACACTGGCCATCGTCTGCGATCATATTGATGAAGTGCAGCAGATGTTGGGCTGCCAGATGCTGCTGGAAAACCCCGCGACCTATGTCCTGTTCGAACAATCGACCCTGCCCGAGACCACCTTTCTGGCCGAGGTGGTGCAGCACACCGGCTGCGGGTTGTTGCTGGATGTGAACAATATGTTCGTGTCGGCCAGCAATCACCGGTTTGATCCGCGCGCCTATCTGGATGATTTCCCAATGCAGGCGGTGGGCGAAATCCATCTGGCGGGCCATGCCACCGAAGACCTGCCGTCGGGGCCCTTGCTGATCGACGCGCATGGCAGCCCGGTGGCCGAGCCGGTCTGGGCGCTATATGCCGAGGTGATCGCCCGCACCGGGCCCCGCCCAAGTCTGATCGAATGGGATAACGACGTGCCCGCCTTGCCCGTTTTGCTGGCCGAGGCCGCGCGGGCGGGGGCGGTTCTGGCGCAGGCCGGGGCCATGGCCGATGCCTGACCCCTTCACCACAGCTCTTGCCGCGGCGTTGCAAAGCGGCGCGTTGCCCCCCGGCGTCACCGCGCGGGACCCGGCCGAGGCCCCCCGCCGTTTCGCCGTCTATCGCAACAATGTCGCGCATGGCCTGAGCCGGGCGCTGGCCACCCGGTTTCCGGTGATCGAACGGTTGCTGGGCGCCGAATTCTTCGCAGCCCTGGCACCGCTGTTCATCGCCGCGCATCCCCCCGCCTCGCCCCGGCTGTTCGAATGGGGCGGCGCCTTTCCCGACTTCTTGCGCACTTTTCCACCGTTGGCCGGGCTGCCCTATCTGGCCGATGTGGCGCGGCTGGAACTGGCGCGGGGGGTGGCCTATCACGCGGCCGATCTGGCGCCGCTGTCGCCCGCAGCACTGGCCGCGCTGGCCGTTGCCCCCGACACCGCGCGCCTGGCCCTGCACCCATCAGTGCAGGTCATCGCCTCGGATCATGCGGTGGGCACGATCTGGGCCGCGAACCAGCCGGGCAGCCCCCCGCGCGACATCACCGACCGTCCCGAGGTGGTGGCCGTGCTGCGCGACCGGGGCCTGAGCGTGCAGGTCTGGCCGCTGACCCCGCCCGAAGCCGCCTTTGTCACCGCGCTGCGCGACAGCCTGCCCTTGCTGGCCGCGGCACAGGCCGCTACCTGTCACGCCCCGCACTTTGACCCTGCGCCCCTGATCGGGCGTCTGATGCAGGCGGGTGCATTCATCGCCCCATCAAAGGAAACACCATGACCCTGCTTGCCCCCCTGCGTCCGATCAACCGTCTGCTGGGCCGTCTTGGATGGGATCTGCCCGCGCTGGCGCTGCGGCTGTTTCCGGCGGCGGTGTTTTTCACCTCGGGGCAGACCAAGCTGGAGGGTTGGCGGAT
Organism: Paracoccaceae bacterium; assembly: GCA_028749255.1. Classification (GTDB taxonomy): domain Bacteria; phylum Pseudomonadota; class Alphaproteobacteria; order Rhodobacterales; family Rhodobacteraceae; genus Rhodobacter. The sequence continues at coordinate 9,843 of JAQTYE010000047.1, forward strand.
CGCGCCCTCGACCTATTACCTGTTCAAACATGAATATGCGTTGCCGCTGATCCCGTCCGATTGGGCGGCGGTGGCGGGCACCGTGGCGGAACATCTGTTTCCGCTGCTGCTGGTCCTTGGGCTTGGCACGCGCCTGTCGGCGCTGGCGTTGCTGGGGATGACCGCCGTGATCGAGATTTTCGTCTACCCCGAGGCCTGGCAAACCCACGGGCTGTGGGCCGCGTGTTTTCTGGCGTTGATCGCGCGCGGGCCGGGGCGGCTGTCGCTCGATTATCGGCTGGGACTGGATCGCGGCGCCTGAGGCCGGAATACCCAATAAAACCGGGGCCCGAGTTGACTCGGCCCCGGTTTTTCCGTAAAGCACCCCAGATTCCCCGGAGGTCTGTTCCCTCCGGTCCCCGCATGATGCAGGGATCGCCACCAGTCAGCGCGTTGCGCCCACTGGTGTGATTGTCGTTTGTCCGGCCCCAACCAAGGAGGGTGGCCCATGTTCGAAAGTCTTTCCGAGCGCCTTGGCGGCGTGTTCGAGCGCCTGACGAAACAAGGTGCCCTGTCCGCCGATGACGTCCGCACCGCGCTGCGCGAAGTGCGCGTGGCCCTGCTGGAAGCCGACGTGTCGCTGCCCGTGGCGCGCGATTTCGTCAAGGCGGTCGAGGCCAAGGCCACCGGCGCCGCTGTCACCAAGTCGATCACCCCCGGCCAGCAGGTCGTGAAAATCGTCCATGACGAGCTGATCGCGATGCTGGCGGGCGATGACGATGCCGGCGCGCTGAAAATCGACAACCCGCCTTCGGCGATCTTGATGGTCGGTTTGCAGGGGTCGGGGAAAACCACCACGACCGCAAAACTGGCCCGCCGCCTGAAGGAACGCGAAAAGAAACGCGTGCTGATGGCCTCGCTCGACATCTATCGCCCGGCGGCGATGGAGCAGCTGGCGATTCTGGGGGCGCAGATCGGCGTTGATACGCTGCCGATCATCGCGGGCGAAACCGCGGTGCAGATCGCCAAGCGCGCCAAGCAACAGGCGACGCTGGGCGGCTATGACGTCTATATGCTCGACACTGCCGGGCGTCTGCACATCGACGAAACCCTGATGAACGAAGTGCAGCAGGTCCGCGATGTGACGGCCCCGCGCGAAACGCTGTTGGTGGTCGATGGTCTGACCGGGCAAGACGCGGTCAACGTCGCCACCGAATTCGACGGCAAGGTCGGGATCTCTGGCGTTGTGCTGACCCGGATGGACGGCGACGGGCGCGGTGGTGCCGCCCTGTCGATGCGCGCGATCACCGGCAAACCCATTCGCTTCGTCGGTATGGGCGAAAAGATGGACGCGCTCGAAACCTTCGAGGCGAGCCGCGTTGCCGGTCGCATCCTGGGCATGGGCGACATCGTGGCCCTGGTTGAAAAGGCGCAGGAAACGCTGGAGGCCGAACAGGCCGAGCGGATGGCGAAACGCTTCGCCAAGGGCCTGTTCAACATGAACGACATGAAGGGCCAGCTGGATCAGATGCTCAAGATGGGCGGGATGCAGGGCGTGATGGGCATGATGCCGGGCATGGGCAAGATGGCCAAGGCCGCCGAGGCCGCCGGCTTCGACGACCGCTCGATCCGCCGTCAGATCGCGCTGATCAATTCGATGACCAAAAAGGAACGCGCCAACCCCGACCTGCTGCAGGCCAGCCGCAAAAAGCGGATCGCGGCGGGCGCCGGTCTGGAAGTGGCCGAACTGAACCGTCTGCTGAAAATGCACCGCCAGATGTCCGACACGATGAAAAAGATCGGCAAGATGGGCAAGGGCGGGATGCTCAAGCAGGCGATGAAGATGATGGGCGGCAAGGGCGGCATGCCCGACATGGCAAACATGGACCCCGCGCAGATGGAAGAAGCGGCCAAGGCGCTTGGTGGCAAGATGGGCGGCGGTCTGCCCGGTCTTGGTGGCATGGGCGGTCTTGGCGGGCTGTCCGGCCTTGGGGGCTTTGGCAAGAAGAAATGACGACCTCGGGCCTGCATATCCCGGTTCTGGAGACCGAGCGTCTGATCCTGCGTGGCCCCGGCCCGCAGGACGTGGCGCCGTTTGTGGCGTTCTACGCCTCGGACCGTGCGGGATTTGTGGGCGGGCCTTGCGGGGCCGAACCGGCGTGGCGGATGCTGGCGATGGAAATCGGCCATTGGACGCTGCGCGGCTATGGCCGCTGGATCGCCGAAGACAAGGCGACCGGCGCGGCCGTCGGCATGATCGGCCTGTTCAACCCCGAAGGCTGGCCCGAGCCGGAAATCGGCTGGGATCTGTTCAACGGCTTTGAAGGCCAGGGCTATGCCACCGAAGCGGCCCGCGCGGCGCGGCGCTATGCCTATGACGTGCTGGGCCTGCCCACCGTGATCAGCCTGATGCGCGTGGCCAATACCGCCTCGGCACGGGTCGCTGAACGGCTGGGGGCGCGGCTGGAAGGCCAGTTCACCCACGAACGCCACGGGCTGATGAACATCTGGCGCCACCCCGCCCCCGCCGATCTGCGCGAGGTGGCCGCATGACCGTCGTGCTGTGCCCCACCCCGGTGCTGGAAACCGAACGTCTGGTGCTGCGCGCCCCCGCCGCGCGCGATTTCGACGGCTGGCGCGATTTCTTCCTGTCCGAGCGCAGCCATTGGATCCGCGGCAACGCCCCGGCGCTGGACGAGCCGACCGCCTGGCGCGCCTGGGCGGGCGTCATCGGCCATTGGGTCATGCGCGGCTGGGGCACCTTTGTCATCACCACCCAGGACAGCGACCGCGCGCTTGGCATGACCGGCCCCTGGGCGCCGATCAACTGGCCCGAATACGAACTTGGCTGGTCGTGCTGGGATCCGGCGCTGGAAGGCACCGGGTTGATGACCGAAGCCGCCGCCTGCGCGCGCGATCACGCCTTCGGTGTGCTGGGTTGGAAAACCGCTGTCAGCTATATCGCGCCGGAAAACACCCGCTCGATCCGTCTGGCCGAGCGGCTGGGTGCCACGTTCGACCCGCAGGCCCCGCGCTTCCCGGGCGAGAAAGAGGCGCGCGTCTACCGCCACCCGACCCTGGAGGAGCCCGCATGACCGATCCCGTGACCCGCGCCGCGATCCTGCTGGCAGAGCATCGCGCCTCGATCGACCGGCTTGATGCGATCTTGGTCTATACCCTGGCCGAGCGGTTCAAACACACCCAATCCGTGGGTCGGCTGAAGGCCGAGCACGATCTTCCGCCGTCCGACCCCTCGCGCGAAGCGCAGCAGATCGAGCGGCTTGAACGGCTGGCGACCGAGGCCGATCTCGACCCCGAATTCGCCCGCAAATTCCTAAACTTCGTGATTTCGGAAGTGATCCGGCACCACGAAAACTTTCAGAAATGACGGGCATTTAGCCCGCAACCAGCCATCCAAAGGAGAAACACCATGGCTATGAAAATCCGTCTCGCCCGTGGCGGCTCGAAAAAGCGCCCGCACTACGCGATCGTTGCAACCGACTCGCGCATGCCGCGCGATGGCCGCTTCCTGGAGAAGCTGGGCACCTACAACCCGCTCTTGGCCAAAGACAGCGAAGATCGTGTGAAAATGGACATCGAGCGCGTGCAATACTGGCTGGGCCAGGGCGCGCAGCCGACCGACCGCGTCGCGCGCTTCCTGGAAGCTTCGGGCGTTCTGGCGAAAGCCGAGCGCAAGAACATGAAGAAAGCTGTCCCCGGCGCGAAAGCGACCAAACGCGCAGCTGAAAAAGCGGCGAAAGCTGCGGCTCCGGCCGAAGAATAATCTGGCCAGACGCCTGATTTCAGGTGAAATACGGGCCGGGCAGCAGTGCCCGGCCCAACGTGTTCAAGCAGGAGACCCTCATGTCGCATCCCGATCGCATCTGTGTCGGCGCCATCGCCGGGGCCTTCGGCGTCAAGGGCGAAGTGCGGCTGAAAAGCTTTTGCACCGAACCCGAAGACATCGCCGGTTACACCCCGCTGTGGACCGAAGACGGCAACCGCAGTTTCACGCTGAAACTGACCCGCCCGGTGACCGGCGGTCTGGGCGTGCGACTGTCGGGCGTGGCCACCAAAGAAGAGGCCGACGCGCTGAAGGGCGTCACCCTGTGGGCCGACCGCGAAAAACTGCCCTCGCTGCCCGATGATGAATTCTACCACGCCGATCTGATCGGGCTGGAGGTCGTCGATACTGGCGGCGTCGTGCTGGGCCGGGTGCGCGCGGTGCATAACCATGGTGCGGGCGATATTCTGGAAATCCTTGGCCCCGGGCAAAAGGGGCCGCTGCTGTTGCCCTTCACCAAGGCCGCCGTGCCCACCGTGGATCTGGCGGCAGGGCGCATCGTCGCCGACCCGCCCGAGGATCTGGAATGACACGCATTGTCGTGCACGCGGGGTTTCACAAGACGGGCACCACCAGCCTGCAAGACTACCTGCGTCACAATCCTCACCGCCTGACCGACCATGCTGCGATCTATCTGAAAGAAGATTTTCTGGCCGCTGGCAACTGCGGTCGGCTGTACGGGCTGCGGCCCTATCCGTGGCGGTTGTGGCGGTTTCGCCATGCACTGCGCCAGTTTCTGACCGGAATCGAGGCTGTCCCGCAGATCTTCCTGTCATGGGAGGGGTTTTCGGGTGTGATGCCCGGTCATCAGCGGCTGCTGACCGGGACAATCCGCGATTTTTCACGTTCGGCGATTCCGCTGGCGCGCACCATCGCCTCTGAACTGCGGCACCGGTTCGGCCCCGACTGTCAGATCGAATTTCTCTATACCCTGCGTGATCGTGAAAGCTGGATCCGCTCGGTCTGGGGGCATCTGGTGCGCTCGATCCGGCTGACCCAGGATTTCGCCAGCTTTCGCCGGGGCTTGCCCGATTTGCCGCGGCTGGATGCCGAAGCCGCACGGATTGCCCGGGCGTTGGCGCCGGTTCCGGTGCATACCAGTTGGCTGGAAGACTGCCGCAATGACCCGCTGGGGCCTGCGGGCGCGGCGCTGCGGTTGCTGGGCGTGCCCGAGGCGACGCTGGCCACCCTGCCCCCGGCGCCGACCCGCAATCTGGCCGATCCGCCCGAACTGAGCGCGGCCTACCTGCAGTTGAACCGCTCGATGACCGACAAGGTCGCGCTGAAGCGCGAAAAGGCCCAGTTGCAGGCCGAATTCCAACGGAGACAGACATGAGCGATCCTTCCGACCCGCCCGCACCGTCGAAATCGCATGGCCGACTGTCGATTTCGGCCACGCTGAAACCGCGCGAACTGATGGGCGAAGGGCTGCGGCTGAAGGGGGCGTGGACGGCCAAGATCGTGACCCTGTTCCCCGAGGCCTTCCCCGGCGTTCTGGGGCTGAGCCTGACCGGCAAGGCGCTGGATATGGGGCTGTGGGCGTTGCAGACCATCGACCTGCGCCCGTTCGGCATCGGCAAGCATCGCAACGTCGATGAACCGCCTGCGGGCGGCGGCGCGGGGATGGTGCTGCGCGCCGATGTGGTGGGCCCGGCCCTGACCGAGGCGTCTGTGGGCACGCCGCTGGATCGCGCGCGCTGGCCGGTGATTTACATGTCGCCCCGCGGCAAACCTTTCACCCAGGAGATGGCCCGCCGCTATGCCCAGGCCGAGGGAATGACCGTGCTGTGCGGCCGTTTCGAGGGCGTGGACGAGCGTGTTTTGGAACATTTCGGGGTTGAAGAGGTCAGCATCGGCGATTTCGTCCTGACTGGCGGCGAGATTGCCGCTCAGGTCTTGATTGACGCAACGGTTCGCCTTATACCCCGCGTGCTTGGGAATCAGGCGTCCACCGAGGAGGAATCTTTCTCGGACGGCCTTCTTGAACACCCGCAATACACCCGCCCCACGCTTTGGGAAGGTCGTGCGATACCGGAAATTCTTCAATCCGGGCATCACGCGAAGATAGAAGCGTGGAAACGGGTGATGGCCGAAAGGCTGACGAAAGAACGACGACCTGACCTCTGGCGGGCTTGGTGTGCGGCGCACAACAGGGACCCGGATGAAGACCGAGAGCTCTGAGGACGCGCAAACCTTTGCGGAATAACCGCAAGCATTGAAAGGACATGCGATGAACCTGATCGCACAAATCGAGGCGGAACAAATCGCCGCCCTCGGCAAGACTATCCCGGATTTCAAAGCCGGTGACACCGTTCGTGTCGGTTACAAAGTGACCGAAGGCACCCGCACCCGTGTGCAGATGTACGAAGGCGTTTGCATCGCCCGCAAAGGCGGCGCGACGGTTGCAGCCTCGTTCACCGTGCGCAAGATCTCGTTCGGCGAAGGCGTGGAACGTGTGTTCCCGCTGTACTCGACCAACATCGACTCGATCGAAGTTGTGCGTCGTGGCCGTGTGCGTCGTGCGAAACTGTATTACCTGCGTGATCGTCGCGGTAAATCGGCACGTATCGCCGAAGTCACCAACTACAAACCCAAAGCCGAAGCGTAAGGAGCGGTACTATGCGTGCGGATATTCACCCCGATTACCACTTCATCACCATCAAGATGACCGACGGTTCGACCTATCAGGTCCGCTCGACCTGGGGCAAAGAGGGCGACCAGATGGCGCTCGACATCGACCCGCTGGCGCACCCCGCCTGGACGGGCGGCAACGCCAAGCTGATGGATACCGGCGGCCGTGTGTCGAAGTTCAAAAACAAATACGCCGGTCTGGGCTTCTGATCCCGACCCGCAGTGTTTCGAAAGGCCCGTGCGATGCGCGGGCCTTTTGCGTTGCAGTAATGCCCGAACGCAAAACACTTTGTTTCGCGGCGGCGCCCCCCTTGCAGCGGCGCGCTTCCTTCGGTAGCCCGGGCATCCTATAGTCGTGCAGGCCCCGCGAGAGGGCCGCAAACCGGGATGGAAGACGTGGCGCATATCATCGTTGTCGGCAATGAAAAGGGCGGGTCAGGCAAATCGACGACCTGCATGCATGTGGCCACGGCATTGGTGCGGATGGGCAAGAAAGTCGGCGCGCTGGATCTGGATCTGCGCCAACGCAGCTTTGGCCGCTATGTCGAGAACCGGCTGGCGTTTCTGGCGCGCGAAGGGCTTGACCTGCCGACCCCGGATTACCGCGAATTGCCCGAGGCCGACACCGCCACGCTGGCGCCGGGCGAAAACCCCAGTGACAACCGGCTGTCCACGGCGGTGGCCCAGCTGGAAACCGAATGCGATTTCATCATCATCGACTGCCCCGGCAGCCACACCCGGCTGAGCCAGGTCGCGCATTCGCTGGCCGACACGCTGATCACGCCGCTGAATGACAGTTTCATCGACTTCGATCTGCTGGCGCGGGTGGACCCGGAAACCGGCAAGGTCACCGGCCCCTCGATCTATTCGGAAATGGTCTGGTCGGCGCGGCAGTTGCGCGCGCGGGCGGGGCTGAAGCCGATCGACTGGATCGTGCTGCGCAACCGTCTGGGCGCACAGCAGATGCACAACAAGAAGAAGGTCGGCGCCGCGTTGGAGCAGCTGTCGAAACGTATCGGGTTTCGCGTATCGCCGGGCTTTTCGGAACGCGTGATCTTTCGCGAACTGTTCCCGCGCGGGCTGACGTTGCTGGATCTGCGCGATCTGGGGGTCGAGAACCTGAACATGTCGAACGTGGCGGCACGGCAGGAATTGCGTGATCTGATGAAAGAGCTGCGCTTGCCCGGAATCGAAGCCAACTTCTGACCGGCCGGCTCAGGCCGTCTGCGACCGCGACCGCGCCGCCCGGAAGGGCGACACATGCCTGCACGTCAGTCCACGGCTTTTGCGTTCGGTCAGTGCGCAATAGCGCGCCTCCAACACCACATCAGGTGCGGTGCCAAACAGGCCCAGACGAAAAATCAACGTGAACGCGCGTGCCATGGGATCCTCCTGCGGGATGGCCGGTGTTCCCATGACACTCGCGCGGAAATCTGGCCGAACCATGACCGGCGCAAGGTGCCCGATAGGCATTGCCGTGACGGCAACGCGGCAAAAAATACCCTGCTGTCACAAAACTGATGCAGCCCCGGGGCTATGGATGCGCGCAATGTTTCCCTTAGCCAGAGGAGGATTTCATGTCCCTTCGTGCCAATCTGCTGTGCGCAACCGCGCTTCTCGCCGCCCCGATGGCGGCCCTTGCTGGTGATATCACCTTCGCCCCGGTTCCCTTCGCCGCTGACGATGCCGCCAAACGCGCCGTCATTGCGTCGGACATGGTCACCATCGACGGCAAAGACTATAAAATCGGGTACACCACCTTCGCCCGCACGGGCGACAAATTCGGCGACGGCACCTTTGGTGCGCTGGTTGACCGCAAGGGCCAGGTCGTGAAATCCGCGGATGGCTCCGAGCATCTGTCGGTCGATGCCGACTTCACCTCGCTGCTGCCGGTCGGTGACAAGCTGTTCTCGATCACCCATTTCGAATCGCGCCCCGGCGCGATGTACCTGAGCGAACTGGCGCAGGATGCCGACGGCAAACTGAGCGTCATCTCGACGAAACCCGTCGATTTCTCGGGTCTGAACGGTCTGTGGGTTCCCTGCGCCGGGTCGGTGACGCCGTGGAACACCCATCTGGGCTCCGAAGAATACCCCGCCGATGCCCGTGGCATCGAAGAGGCGACCGCGCTGGACCAGATCGACGACTATGATTTCCCGATGGTGCAGTTCGAAGGCATCGATCCCGCGACGATGACGCTGGATGACTTCCGCGCCGCCTACAAACCCTATCGCTACGGTTCGCCGATCGAAGTGACCGTGACCGCCGAGGGCGATGCGACCCCGGTGCGCCACCACGCCATGGGCCGCGTCGCGGTCGAGCTGGCCAAGGTGATGCCCGACCAGAAAACCGCCTATATCTCGGATGACGGCACCAACGTCGGCCTGTTCATGTTCGTGGCCGACACCGCAGGCGATCTGTCGGCCGGCACGCTTTATGCCGCGAAATGGGTGCAGACCTCGGACGAAGGCGCGGGTGCGGCCGATCTGGAATGGATTGACCTCGGCCATGCCGACGACGCCAGCGTTCTCAAGGCGGTCGAAGACGGCGTGAAGTTCTCGGATCTGTTCGAGACTGCCGATCTGGCCGAAGACGGCAGCTGCCCCGAAGGCTTTGCCTCGTCGAACGCCGAAGGCCGCGCCGAATGCCTGAAAGTGAAGCCGGGCATGGAGATGCTGGCCTCGCGTCTGGAAACCCGTCGCTACGCCTCGATGATGGGCGCCACGACCGAGTTCCGCAAAATGGAAGGCATCGCCTACAACCCCGACGCCAACAGCGTCTATCTGGCGATGTCCGAAGTGGCCAAGGGCATGGAAGACGGCTCCAAGCAGGACAAGGGCGGTCGCAACGACATCCGTCTGGCCAAGAACGCCTGTGGCGCGGTCTACGAACTGAGCCTGGCCGACGACTTCAAAGCGACCGCGATGAAGGCCGTTGTTGCAGGCAAGCCGGTGGGCGACGCCGAAAAGGCCGCTGCCGCCGATCCGAACTGCGACCCGGCGCACAGCATGTGCGGTTCGGCCGCCGAGGCGAACACCTGCGACATCAACGGGATCGCGAACCCCGATAACGTCACCTATATCCCCGGCTACAACACGCTGATCATCGGCGAGGACACCGGCGAAGGTCACCAGAACGACGCGATCTGGTCGATGAACCTGAATTCGGGTGAACTGACCCGGATCTTCTCGACGCCCTACGGTTCGGAAACCACCTCGCCCTACTGGTATTCGGATGTGAACGGCCACGGCTATCTGATGGCGGTCGTGCAGCACCCCTATGGCGAATCGGACGAGGACAAGCTGTCCGACGCCGCCGACAGCCGCGCCTATGTTGGTTATGTCGGTCCGTTCCCGGCGATGGGTCACTGATCCGCACCGCGATTGCAGTGCACCAGGGGCCCGGTTCGCCGGGCCCCGTTTGCTTTCTTCCAGAGGTTTCCATGCGCACCCAGACCCTTCTTGTCCTCAGTACCGCATTGTTGATCGTGGCCAGCCCGCTGGCCGCGCTGGATCTGTCCGACACGGTGCTGGGGAACCGCACCGCCTATATTCCGCCGCAGTGCTATACCAAGACGATCGACGCCGCAGGCACAGCGCACAACCCGTGCCAGACCTGCCATGTGCGCTCGCGTGCGCCGCATTACATCAACGATCAGGATCTGCAGCTGAGCTATGCCTTCCCCGGTCCTGCGTTGAAGAACCCCTGGACCAACCTGTTCGTGGATCGCAGCGCCGCAGTGGCCGCCACCGCGCGCGAGGACATTCTGGCCTATATCCGGCAGGACAATTACCGCGACGCGGACGGGAAAATCACCCTGGCCGCGCAGTTGCAATCCCCGCCCGCCGCATGGGACGTGAACGGGGACGGCGCCTGGGGCGGCTATGTCCCCGACGCGGCGTTTCGGTTTGACGATCAGGGGTTCGACATCGGCGCGGATGGGCAGATGACCGGCTGGCGCGCCTTTGCCTATCAGCCGCTGCCGGGCACCTTCTGGCCCACCAACGGATCGACCGATGATGTGATGATCCGCCTGCCCGACGCCTATCGCCAGACCACCGACGGCACCCCCGACCGGGCGATCTATGCGCTTAACCTGGCCACGGTCGAGGCGCTGATCAAACGCGCCGATGTGGCGATCCCGCGCACCGATGAAGTCGCGCTTGGCACGGATCTGGACCGCGACGGCATGCTGGGCACCGCGACGCAAATCACCTTTGCCTTTAACCCCAAGGCGGGCGAGATGATGCATTATCTGGGCCGTGCCGGTGCGTTGCAAGACGCGGGCGAGGCACCGCTGGCCGCCGGGTTGTTCCCGCTGGGCACCGAATTCCTGCACAGCGTGCGCTATATCGACTTTGACGGTGATCACATCACGATGGCGCCGCGCCTGAAAGAGCTGCGCTATATGCGCAAGACCCGCTGGCTGACCTATTTCGACCGGCAGGAAGGCGCGCTGGCCGAGGCCAAGGAACGCAACAGCTTCCCCGATCGGATCGCGATGTTCTTTGGCGATGCGGAAACCGGGATCAGCAATGGCACCGGCTGGCGGCTGCAGGGCTTCATCGAGGATGCCAAGGGCGATCTGCGCCCGCAAAGTTTCGAGGAAACCGTGTTCTGCATGGGCTGCCATGGCGGGATCGGCGTGAATGACGATGATGTGCTGGCCTTCCCGCGCAAGCTCGATGGCGATGCGGTGCAGGGCGGCTGGTATCACTGGAGCCAGCACGGGCTGTATGGTGTGCCCGACCGGATGCGCGCCGATGGCCTGCCGGAATATGCCCATTACCTGCGCACCAATGGCGCGGGCGACGAGTTCCGCGGCAATGCCGAGCTGATTTCCCGCTGGCTGGATGAGGACGGCACCCTGACACCCGAGGCTGCCGAAGGGTTCCGCCATGATGTCAGCGCGCTGCTGTATCCGTCACCCGAACGCGCGCTGGATCTGAACGCGGCCTATCGGATGATCGTGCGCGAACAAAGCTTCACCAAGGGCCGCGATGCGACCGTGACCCCGCAGGAAAACGTCTGGCGCGCGGTCGAGCAGGATCAGCCGACCGGCATCACCGAACCCCAAGCACCCTGGTATCAGCGCTGAACCCGCTTTCCGGGGCCTAGACCAGGGCCCCGGAAAGCGCCGCCGTGCGCGCAGCCAACCGCCGCCCGGTGATTGCATCGAACAGATGCAGCCGATCCG
>JAQTYE010000206.1 GCA_028749255.1 Paracoccaceae bacterium
GCTTAGCTGTTCAGGCGTGGGGAAGGTGAACACCTGTTTCGCGGCCTCTTCGGGGGCGGTGATCGGCTCCATCTTTTCCAGCATCTTGACGCGGGCCTGCGCCTGCACGGCCTTGCTGGCCTTGGCTTTGAAGCGGTCAACGAAGCTTTGCAGATGGGCGCGCCGGGCGTCTTGTTTCTTGGCCTCGGCGGCCTGGCCTGCGCGGGCGGCGGCGCGGGCGCGGGCGAACTGGTCGTAGGGCCCGGACCACAGCGTCAGCTTGCGGTTCTCCAGATGCAGGATCGAGCCCACGGCGCGGTTCAGCAAATCGCGGTCGTGGCTGATGATCAGCACGGTATGGGGGTATTTCGCCAGATATTGCTCCAGCCAGAGCGCGCCTTCCAGATCCAGATAGTTGGTCGGTTCGTCCAGCAGCAGATAATCGGGCTGCGCAAACAGCACACCCGCCAGCGCCACACGCATCCGCCAACCGCCCGAGTAATCCGAACAGGGACGCAGCTGCGCCTCGGCGTCAAAGCCCAGACCTTTCAGGATCGCGCTGGCGCGGCCCTCGGCGGACCAGGCGTCGATATCGGCCAGACGCGCGTGGACCTCGGCGATGCGATGGGGATCGGTGGCGGTCTCGGCCTCGGCCATCAGGGCGGCGCGTTCGGTGTCGGCCTCCAGCACGGTGTCGATCAGGCTGGTGCCGGACGAGGGCACTTCCTGTGCGACACCGCCGATGCGGGCGCGGTTGGGCAGGCTGATTTCGCCGCCCTCCAGCGCCAGCTCGTGGCGGATCAGCTTGAACAGCGTCGTCTTGCCCGCGCCATTGGCACCGACAAGACCGACTTTGTGGCCGGTGGGGATGGTGGCAGAGGCGCCTTCAAACAGCGGGCGACCTTCGACGGAATAGGTGATGTCTGAAATCTTGAGCATGGCGCTGTCCTGCCCTGCCTGCCCGCCCGCGTCAACGGCTAGTGTGCACAGGGCGCAGGACGGGGGCTCAGTCCAGCAGACCCGCCATCAAATCCATCGGCCAGGACCGGAAATCGACCAGCGGCTGGTCGCCGTCTTCAGAGAACACAAAGACGTGGATTTCATCGTTCAGCAGCGACATCCGGCAAAATCGCCCCTCGGCGGCCAGATCGACCGGGCAGACCGGCATATCGACATGCGGCACCGCGGCCTCGAACATCAGATAGGTGAAGGGCAGGGCGGGGGGCGCCTCTTGCGCGGCCAGCGGCAGGGCGCCCAGCGGCATTACGGCAAGGCACAGCGGCAGCAAAAGGCGATTGAGCGGGCGCATCGGGCGGACTCCTGAGGTCGGTTCTTTCCCGACTGAAAGAATCGGGAAGTTCTGCGGGCAGAATGCCCCGATCTGCCGCTTTGCACCAGAGTTTCGCGCAAAAGTCATCATATCGGGGTAACCCTTGCCCGTTAGGAGGGCTTTTCAAGCGCAAACCCCCGTGCTAGCAGGCCCCAGACGCATTTTCGGACCGGGCGGATAAATCCCCGGGCAACTTCAGGAAGGGCTTCCCCATGGCCATCGAACGCACTCTGTCGATCATCAAACCCGACGCGACCCGTCGCAACCTCACCGGCAAAATCAACGCCAAATTCGAGGAAGCGGGCCTGCGCATCGTCGCGCAAAAGCGCATCAAGCTGAGCCTCGAGCAGGCTGGCAAATTCTATGAAGTCCACGCTGAGCGTCCGTTCTACGGCGAGCTGTGCGAATTCATGGCATCCGAACCGGTCGTCGTGCAGGTTCTGGAAGGCGAAGGCGCCATTGCGAAAAACCGCGAAGTGATGGGCGCGACCAACCCGGCACAAGCCGCTGACGGCACGATCCGCAAGGAATTCGCGCTGTCCGTCGGCGAAAACTCGGTTCACGGCTCGGATGCGCCGGAAACCGCCGCGCAGGAAATCGCTTTCTTCTTCTCGGGTCTTGAACTGGTCGGCTAAGGCCGCACAGGGGGCGGCGCCCGGCGCAGCCCCAGACCGATCTCATCAAGGGCCGCTTCCAGCCGGAGGCGGCCCTTGTCATTTCGGGGCATGGCATCTTGGCTGTCAGCGGGCATCGCGCCCGCGCGGGCCTTGAGCGCGTCGAACTTGACCCGCAGCGCGTCTTTCTCGGCGCCGCGGCAATCGTTCCAGGGTCGGCCCTGCAGCGTCATCACCAGCGCGTAATAGCCAATGAAATGCGGCGGGTTTCCGGCGGCGATCCAGGCCGCATAGGCGGCATCCGCGCCCATCGTGCGCAGGGTCTGCGCATCGACGATGCCCGCGCGGGCAAAGCCCTCGGCGGTTGCGGGGCCGATGCCGGAAATTGTGGTGATCGGAAGGGGGGCGGTCTGGGGCATGTTCGGATCACTTTGGCACGGATCAGTGGCGATGTGCCAATGTCCCGCGCGGCGTCCGTCGATGCAAGCCCGGGGAGTGCCGGATCGTGGCGTCTGACTGCGTGCCATGACGGGCATTGCCGCCGCCCGCAGCAGTCGGGCCGGGGGCCGGGCCCAAAGGGCGCGGCGAATACTTCTGGGGCGGGGTCGTACCCGTCGCCCGCACCGCAGGGCCTGCGCTCAGATCGAGGCCCAGTCGGTGAAGCCGATCTGCTGCGGCGCGGGCGTGGTCTGGCCCTGTTGCTGCTGCGGCTTGGCCGGGGCGGGGGATTGCGTGCCCTGTTGCGCGCCCATTTGCTGCGAATTCTGCATAGCTTGCCTCAACGATTGTCGCTTGTGCCTCTTTATGAAGCACCTTGAAAATGGCGAAATCGCGGCGGAGCTACGCCTTGTTTGTTAAACGGTCAAGCAAAGATACCGGCCCCTGCCGGGCCTCGCGCGGATGTTACAATCCGGCGGGCGGCGCGGCCGCGTCGGCGGCGGTCGGGCGGGCCCCGCTGCACACTGAAACCGCAGGCGATCCGGGCAGCCGCAGCGGATGTTCCAGCGCAGTATTGTCCGCGACCATGTCGGCCAAAGTCCGCCGATCCATCGAGGCATAGAAGGCCTCCAGCGCCTCAAGCAGCGCTTCTCGGAACAGGCAGGCCTCATACAGGGGGCAGGTGTTTGTCTCCAGATCGAAGCATTCGGCGAAGGGCAGCGTCGCCTCGAAGGCGCGCAACACCTCGCCCACCCCGATCTGATCCATCGCGCGGGCCAGCCGCAAGCCCCCGGACCGCCCCCGCTGGGTTTCGACGAACCCACGCTGCGCCAAGGTGTTGACGACCTGCGCCAGATGGTTTTCCGAAGCGTTGCAGGCCTCGGCGATTTCATGTTTGCGTACGATCCGTCCGGGATTGAGCGCGCAAAACATCAGCGCGCGCATGGCAAGGTTGGTGCGGGTGGTCAATCTCATGGGCGGTTCCTTTGGTTGGCCCTGCATAGGGGATTTCCCCTTGGGACGATTTGACCCAGATCAGATATGCCAAATGCATCAATTTCCCCGCGCATCGTCGCCCGTCATCGGATATATACATGCGTAATGTTGAATATCAGGGGGCCATGGTCCATCCCCGGCCCCACCATCAAGGAGACCTCGATGAGCGCGCCATCCTCCCCGGCTTCTGCGCCCCAAGTCGCCCATGACCGGCTTGCGCATTTTCCGATCACTTTTTTCGCCACCACGATGGGGCTGGGTGGCTTCACCCTTGCGCTGCGGGCGGCCGCAGTTCCGCTGGGGATCGGGCCAGCACCCTACCAGATCGCCTTTGTGGTGACGGCGGTGGTCTTTGTGCTGATTCTGGGCGTTTATGCGCTGAAGGCGACGCAGCACTGGCCCGCAGTGGCGGCCGAATGGCACCATCCGATCCGGCTGGCGTTTTTCCCGACGGTGGCGATTTCGCTGCTGCTGCTGGCGGTGATCGCGATGACCGTGTCGAAACCGCTGGCACTGGCGCTGTGGGGGATTGGCACTGCGCTGCAAGCGGTGATGACGATTTCCGTCATCACCAGCTGGATTGGCACCCGCAGCTTTCAGCACGGCCATCTGAACCCAGCCTGGTTCATCCCGGCGGTGGGCAATGTGATCGTGCCGGTCGCAGGCGCGCAGCTTGGATATACCGAACTGTCGTGGCTGTTCTTCTCGGCGGGGATGATTTTCTGGATGGTGCTGCTGACGCTGGTCTTCAACCGGCTGGTGTTTCACGATCCGCTGCCCGGGCGGTTGCAACCGACGCTGGTGATCATGGTGGCACCGCCTGCGGTGGCCTTCATCGCCTGGGTCCGGCTGACCATGCTGGAGGGGGCCACGGTTGATCCGTTCGGCCATATCCTACTGTCACTGGCCTATGTGTTTGCGGCCCTCGTCGCGGTGCAGATCCCGCGGATCCTGCGATTGCCCTTCGCGATGTCCTTCTGGGCGCTCAGCTTCCCGCTGGCGGCGTTGACGATCGCCACCTTCCTGTATTCCGAACTGGCGCAGTCGGCTTTCCATCTGCGTTTGGCCACCGCACTTCTGGTGCTGCTGTCGGTGCTGATTGTGGGTCTGATCGGACGCACGGTCATGGGCATTGCGCGCCACGAGATCTGCGTGCCTGAATAACCCGCGCCGCGACGCCGGCCGCGCGCACAGACCAAAGGCAGATCAAAGGGGAGGGCGCGGCCTTCCCCTTTTTGGGTTCTCCTGCTTGTGGGCCCTTTTGTGGCCGCCGCTTCTGCTTGGCTCAAATACTCCCGCCGGAGGCTCCTGCCACAGCAAACGGCCCCCCGAATGAAAAGCGCGCACCCTTCGGCACGCGCTTTTGTCGTTTTGGCGTTCGCCTGGCTTACATCTCTTCGGGCTTCGGCGTGGCAGCGGTGCGCACCGGCAGGATCGGATGCACCACCTCGGGCTGCTCGCCCGTCAGCGCGCCCAGGAAGGCCACGATGTCGTCGATCTGGGTATCTTCCAATTCGGCGCCCAGTTGCGAATTGGCCATCACCGCCACCGCCTCGC
>JAQTYE010000048.1 GCA_028749255.1 Paracoccaceae bacterium
CGTTTCCTGTTTGCGGGCTTTCCCCCCAATACCGCCAGCGCCCGGCGCAAATGGCTGCGCGAGGTCGCGCAGGTGCCCGCGACCCTGATATTTTACGAATCTCCCAAACGCGTTAGCGAAATGTTAGCCGATTGCGTGACAGAATTCGGAGAGGACCGGCAAGCGGTTGTCTGCCGGGAACTGACCAAACGGTTCGAAGAAGTCCGGCGCGGAACATTGTCCGAACTGGCTGCGGAGTTTAGCGGCCAATCGGTCAAGGGTGAGATTGTCGTTCTGGTTGACCGGGTGCGGGGGCGGCAATTTGGCCCCGAAGATGTGGATGCGGCCCTGCGGGAACGATTGGGTCGGATGAGTGTAAAAGATGCTGCGGCCGAGGTGGCCGAAGCGTTGGGCATGCCCCGGCGCGAGGTCTATCAGGCCGCTTTGGCGCTGGAGGAAGACGAATGAGCGGTGCGGTATCTTATTATGCGGGGCTGGCGGCCGAAGACCAGGTCGCGGCGCATTACCGGCGTTCTGGCCGCCGTATTGCCGCGCACCGCTGGCGTGGCCGTTATGGTGGCGAGATTGATCTGATCGCACGCGAAGGTGATCAGGTGGTGTTTATTGAAGTGAAGCGCGCCAAAACCCATGCTTGGGCCGCAGAACGCCTGTCGCAACGCCAGATGCGCCGGATTTGTATTTCGGTCGAAGAATTCATGGCTTCTGATCCCGAACTTGCCAATCTGGATGTGCGTTTCGATCTGGCGCTGGTCGATGCCGCCGGGCGCATCGAAATTGTCGAAAACGCCTATCACGGCGATTAACCGACGCGCAGCCCGGACCGTTATCTGTGCAATGGATCCGTGGTGAACAAGCTGTGCGTGTCCGCAGGGGCGCTGTGCGGGCTGCGCAAAGGTCCAGATTGCATCGGGGCGCGGGGCGGGGCATCAAGAGGGCAACGAAAGGGGGCGCATAATGGCCTTGAAAGTTGCGATCCAGATGGACCCGATCAGCGCGGTAAATATCGACGGCGACAGCACCTTCCGCCTTGCCGAAGAGGCGCAGGCGCGGGGGCATTCGCTGTTCTATTACACGCCTGACAAGCTGATTTACCGTGAGGGCCGTGTTCTGGCCCGGGGCTGGCCGCTGGTGGTGCGCCGTGAACAGGGCAATCATTTCACGCTGGGGGAAGAAGCCGAGGTTGATCTGGCGGATTTCGATGTGGTCTGGCTGCGGCAGGATCCGCCCTTTGACATGGGCTATATCACCACGACGCATATTCTGGACCGGATCCATCCGGCCACCCTGGTGGTCAACGACCCGTTCTGGGTGCGCAATTCACCCGAAAAGCTGTTGGTATTGAATTTCCCCGACCTTACGCCGCCGACGCTGATTGCGCGTGATCTGGCAACGATCCGGGCCTTCAAGGAGGCACATGGCGACATCATCCTGAAGCCGCTTTATGGCAATGGTGGGGCGGGGGTGTTTCGGCTTGATCCGAACGACCGCAACCTGGCGTCGCTGCACGAGCTGTTTACGGGCATCAACCGCGAGCCGCTGATTGCGCAGAAATACGTGCCGGCCGTGGTCAAGGGCGACAAGCGGATCATCCTTGTGAACGGCGAGCCGGTGGGCGCGATCAATCGCGTGCCTGCGGCGGGCGAAACCCGGTCGAACATGCATGTCGGCGGGCGGCCCGAGAAAGTTGGCCTGACCGCGCGTGATCGCGAGATTTGTGCGGCTATCGGCCCGGTGTTGCGCGAAAAGGGCCAGATTTTTGTCGGTATCGACGTGATCGGTGATTGGCTGACCGAGATTAACGTCACGTCGCCCACCGGCATTCAAGAGCTGGAGCGGTTCGACGGTGTCAATGTCGCCGAGAAGATCTGGCAGGTGATCGAGGCCAAACGAGCGGCGCAATGAGCCTGCGGCTGCGCGGTCTGAACTGGGGTTTGCGCTGGTTCGCCAAGCCTCGGTTGGCCAGATTGCGCGCACTGGGCGTGGTGCGCCGCGATGTCGAGCGGGTGGGAGGTGCTGTTCTGCGCCGTCCCCCGTTTTTATGCGCGTTGCAGGTGGATTTCGGGGCGGGGCTTGCGGCGCTTTCTGTGCGCTCGGGTCTGGTGGACCGGCCCGGCACCGTCGGTCTTTATCTGCATGGGGGGGCCTATATTGCGGGCTCGCCGCGGGCGTATCTGCCGCTGTTGGGACGATTGGCGCGGTTGGCGCGGGTTGAAATTGTCGCCCCCGACTATCGGTTGGCGCCGGAGCACCCCTTTCCCGCCGCGCTGCACGATGCCGAAGCGGCTTGGGCTGCGCTGCTGGCGCGCGGCTATGCGCCGGGCAATATTGTCTTGATTGGCGATAGCGCGGGGGGCGGGTTGGCGCTGGCCTTGCTGGCGCGGCTGTGCGGGCGGGCGATGCCGCCTGCCGGGGTGGTGGTGTTCAGCCCCTGGACAGATCTGACCGGCTCGGGCGCCTCGGTCGTGGAAAACCAGCACCGTGATTCGATGCTGGTCGCGGCGCGTTTGCCAGAAACCGTGGCGATGTATCTGCAAGGGCACCGCGCCGACGACCCGGAGGTTTCGCCGCTCTTCGCCGAGTTTCCTGACTGCCCGCCGGTGCTGATCCAGCTGTCCGACAGTGAAATTCTGCGCGATGATGGGTTGCGCATGGCGGACCGGCTGCGTGCATTTGGCGCAGAGGTCACGGTGCAAACCTGGCCTTCGGCGCCGCATGTCTGGCAGATGTTTGACGGCTATATTCCCGAGGCCCGCGCGGCGCTGCAAGACGCAGCACAAGCGATGCGCACCATGCTCAGGCTGTCACCAGGGTCAGGCGATAGCTGACCGCCTCGGCCAGATGCGGGCTGCGCACGCCGTCGGACCCATCCAGATCGGCAATCGTGCGCGCCGTGCGCAACACTCGGTGATAGCCGCGCGCGGTCAGGCCAAAGCGTTCGGCCACGCGGGACAGCAGCGCGCGGCCTTCGGTATCGGGCGTGGCGATTTGTTCGAGCAGCGCGCCTTCTGCCTCGGCGTTGACGCGCACGGCGGGGTGGTCGGCGAAACGGGCGGTTTGCCGGGCGCGGGCCTGTGCCACGCGGGCCGCAACAGTGGCGGAATTATCGCCACGGCTGGGCAGATCAAGGTCGGCATAGGCGACGGGCGGCACTTCGATGCGCAGATCGAAGCGGTCCATCAGGGGGCCTGAAATCCGGCTCAGATAGTCACTGCCACAGTTCGGCACTTTGGCGCAGGCGCGCGCCGGATCCCCCAGATAACCGCAGCGGCAGGGGTTGGCCGCCGCCACCAATAGAAACCGGCAGGGGTAGCGCACATGGGCATTGGCACGCGCCACCACGACCTCGCCCGTCTCGATCGGTTGGCGCAGGGTTTCCAGCACGGCGCGCGGGAATTCGGGGAATTCGTCCATGAACAGCACGCCGTTGTGCGCAAGGCTCACCTCGCCCGGGCGGGCGCTGCGTCCGCCGCCGATCATCGCCGCCATTGATGCGGTGTGGTGCGGTTCGCGAAACGGTCGGCTGCGGGAAATACCGCCTTCGGACAGCAGCCCCGACAGGGAATGGATCATCGAAGTTTCCAGCGCCTCGACGGGTGACAGCGGCGGCAGAATGCCGGGCAGGCGCGCCGCCAGCATGGATTTGCCCGAACCCGGCGCGCCGACCATCATCAGGTGGTGGCGCCCGGCGGCGGCGATTTCCAGCGCGCGTTTGGCGCGTTCCTGGCCCTTGACGTCGCGCAGATCACGGGTGTGCGGGGCGGCGCTGACCTCGCCGGGGGTGGCTTGGGGCAGGGGCGCCTGTGCGGTGATGTGGCGTAATGCCTCGTTCAGCGTGGCGGGGGCAAAAACCGGGGTCGCGCCGACCCAGGCGGCCTCGGCGCCGCAGCCACGCGGGCAAATCAGCGCGCGGTTTTCTCCGGCGGCGGCCATCGCGGCGGGCAGGGCGCCCACCACCGGGGTCAGCTGCCCGTCCAGCGCCAATTCGCCAATCGCCACCAGAGATTCGATTTCCTCGGGGGGCAGAATGCCGATGGCCGCCAGCAGCGCCAGCGCGATCGGCAGATCGAAATGCGAGCCCTCTTTGGGCAGGTCGGCGGGGGCAAGGTTGACGGTGATCTTCTTCATCGGCAACGCGATGGCCAGCGCGCCGAGCGCCGCGCGGACCCGTTCGCGGGCCTCGCTGACCGCCTTGTCGGGCAGGCCCACGATGGAAAATGAGGGCATGCCCTGCGCCAGGGCGCATTGCACCTCTACCAGACGCGCCTCGACCCCCTCAAAGGCCACTGTATAGGTTTTCGCCACCATCGCTGCCTCGCCGTTATGGTTAAGGGGTAGCGGTCAGGCGTTTAAGAATGGTTAACGCGCTTGTGGCGACGCTGAAATTCAATGCAGATCCCGCGCCGTGGCACGCGCCGTCTGTCAATGATGTATCTGTGCCAAACAATTTCGTGAGAACGCTAACATCGCCGAAGACAGCGCCGAAAATCTGTTTCATAGTTGAGGGGCAGAGCACGCCAACAGTTGGGTGGGAGACCCGGGAGACTGCCATGGCCCTCGATGGTATGAATGACGACACGCTGCCGCGCCGGGCGATGCGCGCGGAGTATCTGGATGCAGACACCGAGGCCGAGCTGGCCCGCGCCTGGCGCGACCGGCGTGACGAGGCCGCGATGCATCGGCTGGTCACGGCCTATATGCGGCTGGCGATTTCAATGGCCGCCAAGTTCCGCCGCTATGGCGCGCCGATGAACGACCTGATCCAGGAGGCCAGCCTTGGCCTGATGAAAGCCGCGGACAAGTTTGACCCCGATCGCGGTGTGCGGTTCTCGACCTATGCGGTGTGGTGGATCAAGGCCTCGATCCAGGAATTTGTGATGCGCAACTGGTCGATGGTGCGCACCGGCTCCACCTCGTCGCAAAAGTCACTGTTTTTCAATATGAAGCGCGTTCAGGCCCAGATTGAACGCGAGGCCGATGCCGAAGGGCATCGGTTGGATGGTGCGCAGATGCGCCAGCGTCTGGCCGAGGTGATCGGCGTGCCGCTGGCCGATGTCGAGATGATGCAGGGGCGGTTGGCGGGGTCGGATTTCTCGCTCAATGCCACGCAATCGACCGAGGATGAGGGGCGCGAATGGGTCGAAACGCTGGAAGATGACAGCGCCGGTCCCGAAGAGCAGGTGACCGAGGCGCATGACGGCGCCTTGATGCGCGGCTGGCTGGGCGAGGCGATGGACAACCTGTCGGACCGCGAGCGGTATATTGTCACGCAACGCCGCCTTATCGAGGCCCCGCGCACGCTGGAAAGCTTGGGCGAAGAACTGGGTCTGTCGAAGGAACGCATCCGTCAGCTGGAGGCGCAAGCCTTCGGCAAGCTGCGCAAGACCCTTGAAACCCACGGCCCCGAGGTTCAAAGCTTCTTCGCATGAAGATGCTTGCCGCCCTGTTAACCTGTGTTGTCTTGTCCTGTCCGGTCGGGGCCGAGGAGATCGCGGCACGCGATCTGCCCGCCCGCATCGCACAGGCAGATCCGGAAATTTTGGTGCTGGGCGAGGTGCATGACAATGCATCCCATCACCGCAATCAGGCGGCGGCAGTGGCGGCTTTCGCGCCTGATGCACTGGTGTTCGAAATGCTGACCCCTGATCAGGCGGCCAAGGTGACGCCCGCTTTGCGCGCTGATCCGGTGGCCTTGGGGCAGGCGTTGGGCTGGGACCAGGCAGGGTGGTCCGATTTCGCCCTTTACGCGCCGATCTTTGACGCAGCCCCCGATGCGCGGATCGTGGGCGCCGCCCTGCCGCGCGCCGAGGTGCGCCGGGCGATGACCGAAGATCTGGCGCAGGTCTTTGGCCCGGATGCGGCGCGCTATGGGCTCGATCAGCCTTATCCTGCCGATGTGCAGGCGGATCTGGAGGCGCAGTCGCAGGCCGATCATTGCGGCGCACTGCCGCCCGAGATGCTGGGCGGCATGGTGGCCGCGCAGCGGCTGCGCGATGCGGCCTTCGCGCGCGCCGCGTTGCGGGCGCTCAAGGCTTCGGCGGGGCGGGTGGCGGTGATCACCGGCACGGGCCATGCGCGCAATGATCTGGCGGTGCCAGCGATGATCCGGGCGGCCGACCCGGGCGTGCGTGTCGCCAGCCTTGGCCAGTTGGAGGTCGCG
The DNA here is from genome assembly GCA_028749255.1 of Paracoccaceae bacterium. Lineage (GTDB taxonomy): Bacteria > Pseudomonadota > Alphaproteobacteria > Rhodobacterales > Rhodobacteraceae > Rhodobacter. The sequence continues at coordinate 6,158 of JAQTYE010000048.1, forward strand.
GCGGACGAAGCCTTGCCCGCCGATCAGCCGTTCGACTGGTGGATCGTGACGCCGCCCACCCCGCGCGAAGACCCCTGCGCCGCGTTTCAATGACGGCGCTGACAGGCAGGGCGCTTGCGCCCCGCGCCCCCGCCCCCTAAACCTTTGGAAAACCGGGGAGGTCACGCGATGCTGGCGGGCAAAACGATCCTTTTGATTATCGGCGGCGGGATTGCGGCGATCAAGACGCCCGAACTGATCCGGTCGTTGCGCGCCCAGGGGGCCGCCGTGGTGCCGGTGCTGACCCGCGCGGGCGCCGAATTCGTCACACCGCTGAGCATTTCTGCGCTGGCTGGCCATGCGGTGCATCAGGATCTGTTCGATCTGACGACCGAGGCCGAAATGGGCCATATTCAACTGTCGCGCGCCGCCGATCTGGTGGTGGTGGCCCCCGCGACCGCTGATCTGATGGCGAAAATGGCAGCGGGTCTGGCCAATGACCTGGCCTCGACGCTGCTGTTGGCGACCGATACGCCGGTGCTGATCGCGCCCGCGATGAATGTGCGGATGTGGCAGCACGCCGCGACCCAGCGCAATCGCGCGCAGCTGGCCGCCGATGGCATCCGTTTTGTCGGCCCGTCCGAGGGCGAAATGGCCTGTGGTGAATTCGGCCCTGGTCGGATGGCGGAACCCGCCGAAATTTTGACGGCAATCGGTGCGGTGCTCCGCGATGGGCCCTTGAAGGGGCGGCATGTTCTGGTGACTTCGGGGCCGACGCATGAACCGATTGACCCGGTGCGCTATATCGCCAACCGCTCGTCGGGGGCGCAGGGCACAGCGCTGGCCGCCGCGCTGCGTGATCTGGGCGCCGATGTCAGCTTCATCACCGGACCGGCCACAGTGCCGCCGCCCACCGGCGTGCGGGTGGTCAAGGTCGAAACCGCGCGGCAGATGTTTGACGCAGTGCAAGCCGCACTGCCTGCCGAGGCCGCGATTTTTGCCGCCGCCGTGGCCGATTGGCGCGTTGCCAATGCCGCCGACAAGAAGATGAAAAAGGACGGCACCGGCAGTCTGCCTGCGTTGGAATTTGCGGAAAACCCCGACATTCTGGCGCATGTCAGCCAGATGAAAACCGGACGTCCGGCACTGGTTGTGGGATTTGCCGCCGAAACCCACGATGTCGCGGCCCATGCCACCGCGAAACGCGCGCGCAAGGGTTGTGACTGGATCGTGGCCAATGATGTCAGCCCTGCCACCGGCATCATGGGCGGCACCGAAAATGCCGTCACGGTGATTGATGCGCAGGGCGCCGAGGCTTGGCCACGGATGGGCAAGGATGATGTCGCGTGCAAACTGGCCGCGCGCATTGCCGCGGCTCTGGGCGCGGTGTGAGGCGGTGGAACCTCCGGCAGGGATATTTATGCTCTGGTGAAGGCGCCGCGTTTCAACAAAGCATAAATATCCCCCGCGGAGCGTCCGCAGAGTGGCCAAGGCGGGCCGTTGGAAAAGGATCGACACCATGAGCATTCCGGTTCTGAAGGTGCTGCGCGAAGAGTGGGCCGATCCGGCCATCGCGCTGCCCAGCTATGAAACCCATGGCGCGGCAGGGGCCGACCTGCGCGCCAATCTGCGCCCTGAAGATCGGTTGCAGGGGTTTACCCTGTATCCGATGCAGCGCGCGATCCTGCCCACCGGGCTGCGCGTTGAAATCCCTGACGGGTTCGAGATGCAGATCCGGCCGCGGTCGGGATTGGCGTTGAAACACGGCATCAGCCTGCCCAACACGCCGGGCACGATCGACAGCGATTATCGCGGGCCTTTGGGGGTGCTATTGATCAATTTCGGACAGGAGCCCTATACGATCCAGCATGGCGAACGGATCGCGCAGGCGGTCATCGCGCCGGTTTTGCAGGCGCGTTATGAGGTCGTTCAGGATCTGAGCGACACCGCGCGCGGGGCGGGCGGGTTCGGCTCGACCGGCAAGGGCTAGTCGATGCTGGGGCTGGTGCTGATGGCGGGGGTGGTGGGCCTTGGCCTGCTGATGAAGGTGCCGGGGCGTTTGATCGCGCTGATGCTGGGCATCTTGTGGCTCGGCTTTACCGCCGTGCATCTGCTGTTTTTCAGCGCCCCTCATCCGTTGAAGGCGGCCATCGGCGGCAGTCTGCCCGGATGGCTGGGTCTGGGCGCGGTGGCGGTGCTGGTGCTGGCCTATCGCGCGCTGTTGCGCGCGCTGCGTGCGCGGGCTCAGGAACCGGTGCAGACGGCGCCGAAAACGGGCAGTTTTTCGCAGACCGAACTGGACCGATATGCGCGCCATATCATGCTGCGCGAAATTGGCGGCCCGGGGCAAAAGAAGCTGAAAAACGCCCGCGTTCTGGTGGTGGGAGCGGGGGGATTGGGATCTCCGGTTCTGCTGTATCTGGCGGCGGCGGGGGTCGGCACGATTGGCATTGTCGATGACGATGTGGTGTCGAATTCCAATCTGCAGCGGCAGGTGATCCACCACGACGCCGACATCGGCACGCCCAAGGTGTTTTCTGCACAGGCGGCGATGGCGGCGCTCAATCCGTTTGTCACGGTGCAGCCGTATAACCGCCGTCTGGGCGCGGGCGATGCGGCGGCATTGCTGGCCGATTACGATCTGGTGCTGGATGGCACCGATAATTTCGACACCCGTTATCTGCTGAACGCGGCCTGTGTCGCGGCGGGCAAGCCGCTGATTTCCGGCGCGATTGCGCAATGGGAGGGGCAGCTGTCGCTGTATGACCCCGCGCATGGCGCCCCCTGTTATGCCTGTGTGTTTCCGCAAGCCCCTGCGGCGGGTCTGGCGCCCAGCTGCGCCGAGGCGGGCGTTGTTGGTGCGTTGCCCGGTGTGATCGGGGCGATGATGGCCGCCGAGGCGATCAAGGAAATCACCGGCGCGGGGGCCTCGGCGCGCGGCCGGTTGATGATCTATGACGCGCTTTGGGGCGAAAACCGGCAGATCACGGTGCACAGGCGGGCCGATTGCGCAGTCTGCGGCGGGGCGCATTAAGCGCGCTGGACAGCGGGCAAGGTGGGGCCTAGCCTGCCGAAAACCGCTTGTGACAGGAGCCTGCCCCCGATGAAATTCCCTCTCCTTTGTGCCGCCCTGCTGGCTGCGGCGCCAGCCTGTGCCGATCTGCCCGATCTGGGCGGGCGCGCGGTCACCGTGGTGACCGAAAACGCCTATCCGCCGCTGCAATTCGTGGACAGTGCGGGCCATGCCGTGGGCTGGGAATATGATGCGATGGCCGAGATCGCCACGCGGTTGAACATGGTTGTGAGCTATGAAAACAGCAGCTGGGACGCGATGATCCCGGCGGTGTCAGCCGGGCAGTTCGACATTGGCATGACCGGCATCACCATCCGCGATGACCGCAAAGAGGCGGTGGATTTTTCCGACCCCTACATGCGGTCTGAAATGGTGATGATGGTGCGCGGTGACGAGGCGCGTTTCGCCGATGCGGCGGGGTTTGCGGCCGATGACAGCCTGCTGATGGCCGCGCAGCCCGGCACCACGCCGTTTTATGTGGGCGTCTATGAGGTGCTGGACGGCAACGAGGCCAACCCGCGCATCAAGATGTTCGAAACCTTCGGCGCGGGCGTGGCTGCGCTGCGGGCGGGCGATGTGGATCTGGTGCTGACCGATGGCACTTCGGGGGCGGGCTATGTTGCGGCCTCGGAAGGTGCGCTGAAAATCGTGGGCGAAAAACTGGGTGCCGAGGATTTCGGCTTCATCTTCCCGAAGGGCTCGGATCTGGTGGCGCCGGTCAATGCCGCGATTGCCGCGATGCGGGCCGACGGCACGCTGGATGCGCTGAACACGAAGTGGTTCCTTGACTACAAGATGGGCGAATGAGGCCAGCGCAAAGGCGCGACTTTCCCTGGTGGCTCGTGGTGCTGTGCATCACGGGCCTTTGGGTTTTTGCGCAGGTCGCGACCAGTGACCTTTATGCCAGGGTGGTGGTGACGCTGTCCAAAGGCATTGGCATCACGGTTCTGGTGACGGGCGTGGGGTTTGCGGGCGCGATGGTGCTGGGGCTGGGGCTTGCGGTGGCGACGCTGTCGCGCTGGCTGCTGCTGCGGCAGGCCGCGCGGCTTTATATCGAGGTGATGCGCGGCATTCCGATCATCGTGCTGCTGCTTTACGTGGCCTTCGCGCTGGTGCCGATGGCGGTGGCGGGGTGGAATGCGCTGGGGCTGCCGACGGCCAGCACGCGCGGCTTTCCGCTGCTGTGGCGCGCGGTTCTGGCACTGGTGCTGGCCTATTCCGCCTTCATCGCCGAGGTGTTCCGCGCAGGGCTGGTTTCGGTTGATCAAGGCCAGATCGAGGCCGCCGAGGCGTTGGGTCTGAACGGCTGGCAACGGTTTCGGCTGGTGGTCTTTCCGCAGGCGTTTCGGGTGATCTTGCCCCCCTTGGGCAATGATTTCGTGGCGATGGTCAAGGACAGCTCGCTGGTGTCTGTGCTGGGCGTGGCCGACATCACCCAGCTGGGCAAGGTCACGGCGGCGGGCAATTTTCGCTATTTTGAAACCTATAACATGGTCGCGCTGATCTATCTGACGATGACGATCACCCTGTCGCTGGGGCTGCGGCGGCTGGAGGCACGTCTGCGGGCGCGCGGCGCGCGGGGCGATTGAGGATGCCTCCGGCGGGAGTATTTTTGCCAAGAAGAAAAGCCTGTCTTCTTCTTGGCAAAAATACTCGCTCTTCCCGCGCCGTGCCGGGCGCACAGTTGCGGCATTGACCCTTTCCCTTCCTGCGCCACGGCCCTAGCTTGGACGCAAAGGAGACCCCCGATGACCAACCCGCTTTTGTCCGACTGGATCGGCCCGTTCACCCTGCCGCCCTTTGCTGCGATCCGGGACGAAGATTTTGCCCCCGCTTTTGACGCCGCCCTGACCCAGGCGAGCACCGCAATTGGCGCGATCGCCGCAGCCCCCGAGGCGCCGACATTCGCCAATACAATCGAGGCGATGGAACAGGCCGAGGGGCTGCTCGACCGGGTGTCAGGGGTGTTTTACAATCTGGCCGGCGCCGACAGCACGCCCGCGCGCGAGGCGTTGATGCGTGATCTGGCGCCGAAGATGGCGGCGTTTTCCTCTGAAGTCACGATGAACGCCGCGCTGTTTGGCCGGATCCGCACGCTGTGGGACGCGCGTGACACGCTGGGCCTGACGCCGGAACAGGCCCGCGTGCTGGAGCTGTATCACCAGATGTTCGTGCGCGCGGGCGCGGCGCTGACCGGGGCCGAAGCCGCGCGGATGGCCGCGATCAAAGAGCGGCTGGCGGTGCTGTCCACCGCGTTCAGCCAGAACCTGCTGGCAGATGAGCGCGACTGGTTCCGCCCGATGACCGAAGGCGAGCTGGAAGGCTTGCCCGAGTTCGTGATCGAAGCTGCGCACAGTGCGGGGGCTGAACGTGGCCAGCCGGGGCCGGCGCTGACGTTGAACCGCTCGCTCATCGTGCCGTTCTTGCAATTCAGCCCGCGCCGCGATCTGCGCGAAATCGCCTATCAGGCCTGGGTTGCGCGGGGCGCCAATGGCGGCGAAACCGACAACCGCGCCAATGCCGCCGAAATTCTGGCGTTGCGTGAAGAACGCGCCAAGCTGCTGGGTTTTGACAGTTTCGCGGCCTTCAAGCTGGAACCCGAAATGGCGGGCAGTCCGGCCAAGGTGCGCGATCTGCTGATGCGCGTCTGGGCGCCCGCGAAGGCGCGCGCCGAAGCGGACGCCGCGATCTTGACGCAGATGATGCATGACGACGGCATCAATGGCGATCTGGAGGCTTGGGACTGGCGCTATTATTCCGAAAAGCGCCGCGTGGCTGAACATGATTTCGATGAGGCGGCGCTGAAACCCTATCTGTCGCTCGACGCGATGCTGGGCGCGATGTTCGACACGGCCACCCGTCTGTTCGGGTTGGAATTTCGCGAAATCGACGGGCCATTTTATCACCCCGATGTCCGCGGCTGGGAGGTGACCCGCAAGGGGCGCCATATCGCGGTGTTCCTGGGCGATTATTTTGCGCGCGGATCGAAACGTTCGGGGGCGTGGTGTTCGGCAATGCGCTCACAAAAGAAACTGGGCGGTGAAACCCGTCCGATCGTGGTCAATGTGTGCAACTTCACCAAGGGCACGCCCGCGCTGCTCAGCTATGACGATGCGCGCACGCTGTTTCACGAATTCGGCCATGCGCTGCATCAGATGCTGTCGGATGTGACCTATCAGTTCATCTCGGGCACCAGCGTTGCGCGCGATTTTGTCGAACTGCCAAGCCAGTTGTATGAACATTGGCTCGAGGTGCCCGAGGTGCTGGAACGTCACGCGCGCCATTGGCAGACAGGCGAAGCGATGCCCAAGGCCCTGCGCGACAAGCTGCTGGCGGCGGCGACCTATGATCAGGGCTTTTCGACGGTGGAATATGTGGCCTCGGCGCTGGTCGATCTGGCATTTCACGAAGGTGCGGCGCCTGCCGATCCGATGGCGGCGCAGGCGCAGGTTCTGGCCGATCTGGGGATGCCCAAGGCCATTCGCATGCGCCACGCCACGCCGCATTTCGCGCATATCTTTTCGGGCGATGGCTATTCGGCGGGCTATTACAGCTACATGTGGTCCGAGGTGATGGATGCTGACGCCTTCGCCGCCTTCGAAGAGGCGGGCGATGTGTTTGATCCGACGACGGCGGAAAAGCTTGAAAAATTCATCCTTTCGGCTGGCGGGTCGCAACCGGCGGACACGCTTTATACCGCGTTCCGGGGGCAGATGCCGGGGGTCGAGGCGCTGCTGAAAGGGCGTGGATTGCTGGATCCGGTCTGAAAAAGCCGCCGCACACGGGCGTATCTGGCTGCGCGAAACGGCTCGTGCTTCGACTTGGGGTAAATATCCCGGGGGTCCGGGGGCAGGGCCCCCGGCGCGCGGTTCAGTCGTGCCAGACATCCTTGTGGATGATCACATCCGCCTGCGGATAGGCCTCGATGATCGCGCGTTTCAGGCTGGCGGCGATGGCATGTGCGGCAGACAGGCTTTGCGCGCCATCCAGTTCAATATGCAGTTGCACAAAAATCTTGGCGCCGGCGGTGCGGGTCTTCAGGTCGTGAAAGCCGCGTACCCCGGGCCAGATTTCGGCAATTTCGGCGATGCCGTCGATGATTTTTTGCGGGGCGGCGCGGTCCATCAGGGCATCCCAGGCAGTCAGCCCGATATGCGTGGCGCCACGCGCCATGATCGCTGCGGCGACCAGTGCCACGACGCTATCCACTTTGGTCCAGCCAAATTGCGCAGACAGCCACAACGCGGCAATCGCGCCCAGTGTCGGCAAAAGATCGCCCACATAGTGCAGCATATCCGCGGCCACGACCCGATTTCCGGTGCGCTGCGCGACGCGGTATTGCCAGCCGACCAGCCCTGCCGTCACCAGCGCGGACAGCGCCATCACCACCATGCCGATGGTCTGCGATTCCAGCGGTGCCGGGGTGTCGGCCATCAGCCGTCCGATGGCTGCCGTCGCAATCGCCCCGGCCGAGGCCAGAATGAACAGCGCCTGCCCAAGTGAGGCCAGATCCTCGACCGAGCTGTGACCAAAGGCGTGATCGTCATCAGCGGGGCGCGCGGCATAGATGATGGCGCCCAGACCTGCGCCCGAGATCAGCAGATCCATCGCGCTATCTGCCAGAGACGCCGCGATCGACAGCGCCCCGGTCTGCCAGAACGCCCAAAGTTTGAGCGCGACCAACAACCCTGCCACAGTGACCGAGGCCAGCCCCGCTGACAGGTTCAGACGGGTGTCATCGTTTGAATAGGGCATCGCGGGCTCCTGAGTCGCAGGCGCTTTTGCCTACCCCCTGAGGGCGGGTTAGTCACGCAGTTCCTCGGGGGAAACGCCCCAGATTGCGGTTTTGGGAACCCATCCATCCGCGTCATCTGCGCTGATTTCGCACCAGTCGTGGGTGCAGTCGCCCAGTTTTGCAATCGCCCCCGCCTCGGCCAGTGCGGCCACCCCGGAGGCGGCATCGGGGCGTTGGTGCAGTTCGGTCATGTCCTCTTCCACAATCACCGTGCGCACCCCCGAAATCAGCGAGTAATGCACCCAGCCACCGGCGCCATCGCGGTCTTCGACGCGGCGCCAATGGCCGAACTCGGCGGTCACGCGCAGTGGCATGCCCGCATGAGTGAACACCCAGTCGATTCGGTGGCTCAGCGATGGTCCGCGGCGTGCGTTGCCTTCAGATCCCTTCAGCGACACAAACCGCGGCAGGGGCAGATTCGTCACCGGCCCGCGGCCCGATTGCGCGGCGACGGCTGCGGCGACGGCCATGTCATCGGGCGGCGCGCCATCATCTTCTTCCTGCGCATGACCCGGTCCAGTTTGTGCCAACACCAGGATCGCCGCCAGTATCCACCCGCTTTGCATTGCCCGTCTCTTCATTTTCGCCCCAAATGCCCGCTTTCGGACGCAGGCGCCAAACGGTCGCGCAAGAAAATTACGCTAACACGTCAAAAAACGCCATTATTGCTCGGTCGGGGCCTTGTGTCTGACCCCGTTGGACGTCACTTTGCACCCAAGATGAGGCCATTGGAAGAGAGGAGAGCCCTGCCATGCCCGCACCGCGGCTGAGTGTTGTCGTGACGCGACGGTTGCCTGAGGTCGTCGAGACCCGGATGAAGGAACTGTTCGATGTGGAGCTGCGCAGCGATGATGCGCGCATGAGCCGCGAGGAGTTGGTCGCGGCGATGACGCGTGCCGATGTGCTTGTGCCCACGCTGACCGATCATATTGATGCAAATATGCTGGCCGCCGCAGGCGACCGGCTGCGACTGATCGCCAATTACGGCGCCGGGGTCGATCATATTGACGTGGCCTCGGCCCGCCAACGCGGGGTTTTGGTGTCCAACACCCCCGGCGTGGTGACCGAAGACACTGCCGATATGGTGATGGCGCTGATTTTGGGGGTGACGCGGCGTATTCCCGAAGGTTTGGCCGTGATTCAGGCCGGGAAGTGGGAGGGCTGGTCGCCTTCGGCCTTCCTTGGCGGGCGGATCGGCGGGCGTCGGCTCGGGATCATCGGCATGGGCCGGATTGGGCAGGCGGTTGCACGGCGTGCGCAGGCCTTTGGCATGCAGATCCACTATCACAATCGTCGGCGTCTGCGCCCGGAAACCGAGGCGGAGTTCGGCGCGACCTATTGGGACAGTCTGGATCAGATGGTCGCAAGGATGGACGTGATTTCGATCAACTGCCCGCATACGCCCTCGACGTTCCACCTGCTGAATGCGCGGCGGTTGAAGATGCTGAAACCGACGGCGGTGATCGTGAACACCTCGCGCGGCGAAGTGATCGACGAAAACGCGCTGACGCGCGGCCTGCGCGCGGGCGAGATTGCAGGCGCGGGGCTGGATGTGTTCGAGCATGGCACCGAGGTGAACCCCGAACTGCGCGCGATGCCCAATGTGGTGATGCTGCCGCACATGGGGTCGGCCACGATCGAGGGGCGCGCCGAGATGGGCGAGAAAGTCATCATCAACATCAAGACTTTCGCCGATGGCCACCGGCCGCCGGATCTGGTGGTGCCCGGGATGGTCTGAGACCGCCCGAGCGATGCATGGAAGGCCCGGGGATCGCGCACGCTCCCCGGGCCTTTTTCTTTGGGGTCTCCGGATGTCGCTTTTGTCTGGCAAATGTCGGGACGGTTTGTCCGAAGCCTGACCAACCTGTCAGAACGAAGAAAAGCCCTTGCAGGAGTCGCCCGATGAAAACCCATGTCAAAGCTCTGGTCGTCGGCGGTGGGGCCGTCGGTTGCGGCATTTCTTATCATCTGGCCAAGGCCGGGTGGGAGGTGATGCAGGTCGAACGTGACGAACTTACATCGGGTTCGACCTGGCACGCGGCGGGTCTGCTGCCCTTGTTCAACATGGGCTATGCCACAACGCACATCCACAAGTATTCGGTCGATTTCTACAAATCGCTGGAAGCCGAGACCGGCCTGAACGCGGGGTTCTCGATCTGCGGCAACCTGCGGATGGCCCAGACGCAGGAACGGATGGATGAATACATGCTGTATTCGTCGGTGGCTGAAACCGCCGATGTCTACCATGAGTTCCTGACGCCCGCGCAGATGAAGGACCGTTGGCCGCTGATGCGCACTGACGATCTGAAGGGCGCGCTGTTTCACCCGCAGGACGGCTATATCAACCCCGCCGACGTGACCCAGGCGATGGCCAAGGGCGCCCGTCAGCGCGGCGTCGAGATCGTGCGCAAGATGCAGGTCAACGCCTATCGCTGGACTGGCAACGAATGGGTTGTGACGCTGGAAAAGATGATCGAGAAGGGCGGCAACCTCGTCGGCTCGGGTGAGTTGGTCGAGGTGCATGCCGAGCATGTCGTGACCGCCACGGGCAACCACGCGCAACGCACCGCACGGCTTTTGGGCATCAAGATCCCGGCGATCCCGGTCGAACACCAGTTCATCGTGACCGAACCCGATCCCGCGCTGGTGGCGTGGCGCGCAGCGGGCAATCCCGAACATCCGGTTCTGCGCGATGCCGATGCGAAATGGTATGTCCGCGAGGAACGCGGCGGCTGGATCCTTGGGCCCTATGAACGCAACGCGCCCGCGCGATTCCTGTATGACGTGCCGGAAACCTTCCGCGCCGATCTGTTCCCGCTGGATCTGGAACGGATCGAAGAAGAATACATGTCGATGATCCATCGTCTGCCCAGCTCGGAAACCGTGGGTCTGAAAGACGATTTCAACGGCCCGATCTGCTACACGCCCGATGGTAACCCGCTGGTCGGTCCCGCGCCGGGCCTGCGCAACATGTGGCTGGCTGAGGGCTTCAGCTTCGGCATCACCGCGGCGGGGGGCACCGGCTATTACCTCGCGCAGCTGATGACCGAGGGCGAGGCGGAGATCGACATGGCCAGCCTCGATCCCAAACGCTACGGCAGCTGGATGACCACCGAATATGCCGCGCGCAAGAACGAAGAATGCTACGAGCATGTCTTCATCCTGCACCACCCCGATGAGGAACGCGAAGCCTGCCGTCCGCTGCGCACCGCGCCCGCCTATGATCGCCAGATCGCGCTTGGCGCGCAGATGGGGCAGGTGAATGGTTGGGAGCGCCCGAACTACTACGGCCCGATCGGCGCCCCGGCCGACTTCGACCATAACTCCCGCAGCTTCCGCCGGGGCGCCTGGTGGCAATATGCCGAGGCCGAGGCCCGCGCGATCCGTGAAACCGCGGGCATCATCGACGCGTCCGCCTTCACCAAGCATCTGGTTCGCGGCCCTGGCGCGACGGCCTTTCTGGATCAGTTCACCACCAACAAGCTGCCCAAGGTGGGGCGCATCAACCTGACCTATGCGCTGACCGATGCGGGCACGACACGCACCGAATACACCATCGTGCGGCTGAAGGAGGATGAATATTACCTGATCTCGGCCGGGGCCTGGACGGCCTATGACGGCGATTTCCTGCAAAAATCTATCGAGGATTTCATCGCGGCAGGCGGCGGTCATGTCGATTGCCACGACATCACCACACAATGGGGTGTTTTCGCGCTGGCAGGCCCCAACGCCCGCGCGATTCTGGCCGAGGTGGTCAAGGACGCCGATCCCGCCACCGTGCTGGGCAACAAACGCTTCCCCTGGCTCAGCTGCCGCGACATCGAACTGGGCATGTGCCCGGTGCGCGCGGTGCGCGTGGCCTACACCGGCGAACTCGGCTGGGAATTGCACCATCCGATCGAAATGGGCCGTTACCTGTGGGATCTTCTGCTGAAGGCGGGTGAAAAACACGGGCTGAAACCCGTGGGCGCCCGGGCGCAGAACTGGTTGCGGCAGGAAAAATCCTATCGCGCCTTCGGCACCGAACTTGGGCGCGATGCCACCCCGCTGGAGGCCGGGCTCGACCGCTTCGTCGATCTGGACAAAGAGTTCCGCGGCAAGGCCAAGATGCTGGACACCGGCATCCGCGCGAAATGCGTCACGCTGCTGATCGACGGGCCCTCGGACAGCGACCCCTGGGGCAAAGAGGCGTTGATTTTTAACGGGGAAAAGATTGGGCGTCTGACTTCGGGCGGCTATTCCGTGGCCTTTGGCAAGCAGATCGGCATGGGCTATGTGCGCCCCGATCTGGCCGAGGTGGGCACGAAGCTGAAGGTCAAGATGCAGCTGCAGGAATGGGACGCCGTGGTGACCGAAGACAGCCCATACGACCCGACCAACGCACGTATCCGTATAGACGGGTGATCAAGGGGGCTTCGGCCCCCTTCTTCTTGGCAAAAACACTCCGGGGGGCCGGGGGCTGGCCCCCGGCGTTTGATTATTGCCGCCGTGCCGCCAGCCACACGGCCCAGTCATCCGGCCCGCCGGCAAAGGCGTTCAGATCGACAGTGCCGCCGATGCCGGGCGCAACCCCGGTGCCGGTATATTGCCAGAACGTCCAGTCCGCCCCCGGATAGCGCACCGACGGATGATCGGCGACCGAGCGCAGCCAGAAATCATACCCGCGCATCTGCCCCAGATCGTTGTCACTGTAGAAATCGACCGTCGTATAGATCACCGGCGTGGTGTGGTAATGCGCGCGCAGCGTCTCGACAAAGACCCGCATTTCGGCGCGCACGTGGGCCGGGTCGGGGCGCCGCTGACAGCTGGGCGAGGTATGGTTCCATTCGATGTCCAGCACCGGCGGCAGATCGCCCTTCACGCGGGGCACATTGCGGATGAACCACTGTGCCTGCTCGGCGGCCGGGCGGCAGAAGTAAAAGAAGTGATAGCCGCCGACGGGCACCCCGGCGGCGCGTGCGGCCTGGGCATTGGGCGCGAAGCCGGGGTCCACCCGGTCACCGCCCTCGGTCGCCTTGAGCCAGGCAAAGGACACGCCCGACGCTGCCGCCCGCCGCCAGTCGATCAGCCCCTGATAGCGCGCGGCGTCGATCCCATGCACCCCATGATGCGCGGGCGTGATGCCCGCCCACTCATGCGGAGAGGTGTCACCGAACTGCCCGGGGATCCCCGTTGCACGATAGGCGGCGGGGTCGAGCAGGGCAGGGGCCATCAAGCTGCCCTGCTTGGGGCCGCTATCGCCGCCACACCCTGTCAGTGCGATCGCCAGAATGGCGATGGCGGAAAAAACTCGTGCGCTGCGCATGACGGTCCCTCGTGTTTCGCCGATGCAGCATCGCGTGAAAAAGCCCGGCTGTCACCAGACAACCGGGCCATGCAGCGGAAACCCGCGAGGGACGAGCGGGCCTCCGAATCCCGCGTTACGGGCGGCCGAAATCGGCGGTGGTCAGAACGCCATCCCCATTGCGATCCCGCATCGCAAACCAGCCATCGGTACCTGTGACGAATTCGGGCTCTGTCACCGTGCCATCGCCATTGGCGTCGAACATCCGCATGCCTTCAGCGGCGGGCATATCAAGACCCGTCAGCGGGTTCATCGGGCGCTGCCCCACCCCCTTGCCCGGCCCCATGCCTTGCCCCATTCCGTTGCCTTGACCGGGGCCTCTGCCTGCGGGCGGCACCACGCCATTGGGCAGGTTATGGCCGGGGCCCATGCCGATCTCGCGTTGCATCGACTTGTGTTCGTCAATCCCGGCCAGTTCGTCATCCGAGAACCGGCCATCTCCATCCTGATCGAACATCAGAAAAATATTTTCACGCTGCTCACGCGCCTCAGCCAAGGTGACCTTTCCGTCACCATCCAGATCCCATTGCAGCATGAAATCCTCGCCGGGAACAAAGGGCTGGGTTTGTGCCTGCGCGAAACCGGCGCAAAGGGCGAGTGCGGTAGCAAGAGTAACGGCGCGTTTCATGGCCTTATCCTTTTCAATCATCTGATTGAAAAACGGGGCAGCCCGCAATTTCCGTCGCGGGCCGCCAAAATGTCGCAGGCTCAGCCTTTCGCGGCGGCCAGTTCATCCCAGCAAGCCAGCGCGTGGCCCGCGTACATCATACCCGGGCCACCGCCCATCTGGATGGCCATTGCCAGCACATCGCTCAACTCTTCGCGGGTGGCGCCGGAATTCATCAACGCCTCGACGTGGAACATGATGCAGGGCTCACAGCGCAGCACGACGGCCATGCCCAGTGCCACGAATTCCTTTTGCTTCACATCCAGCGGCCCGTTTTCCTTCACTGCTTTGGACAGCACGCCAAAGCCCTTCATGGTATCCGGGATCGCCTTGCCAACTTCGCGCAGTTCGTTGCGCACGTCGTCGAGTTTTGCCTTATAGCCCATGGTTTTCTCCTGTTCGTCATCTGGGGATGTTGTGTCACGCATGCCGCGTCGCGGCATTGACCTGCGTCAATTAATCAATGGTATACAATTGTTTATCTGAGCCGTGCCGGGGACAGCGCGGCGACGATTTCGGGGTCCAGCGCGGGCGGACGCCCGGCCATCAGGTCGGCGACCAGTTGGCAGGCGGCGGGTGCGGATTGAAAACCATATCCACCCTGACCAGCCAGCCAGAAGAACCCCGGCACATCCGGGTCATGGCCGATGACCGGGGTGCGGTCGGGGGCGAAGGTGCGCAGCCCCGCCCAATTTGCCAGCATGCGGGTGACGGGTTCGGTCACCATCGCCTCATAGCGCGCCAGTCCCTCGGCCAGCACCATATCGTCGGCAAAGGCATCATGCGGCGCCATCGGGTCCGCGTCGGCAGGCGACACGATCACGGCGCCGGCGTCGGGCTTCATATACCACTCCTCATCCCCGCCGAGGATCATCGGCCATCCCGACACATCATGCCCACCCGGGGCAGGCAGGCGCGCCATCGAGCGGCGATAGGGTTGCAGCCCGACCGGCGCGACCCCGGCCAGTGTCGCGATCTGGTCGGCCCAGGCCCCCGCCGCATTGACGATTATCCGCGCGTCATAGGGGTGTCCGCCTGCCATCACGGTCCAGCCCGTCGGCTGTCGCGCAATCTGCGTGACTGGTGCCGAGGTGACGATCTGCGCCCCCAGCGTCCGCGCCTCGCGTGCGAAGTTCTGGATCAGCAGATCGGTGTCGATGTCCCAGCTCTCGCGGGTCAGCCCGACATGGGCTAC